>JAJRUD010000021.1 GCA_024277995.1 Chloroflexota bacterium | reverse complement strand
GACGGAGCGAGCGGGATGACCTTCTTCCTGCAAAACGTCGTCAACGCGCTGCAATGGGGCAGCTTCTACGCGCTCATCGCCCTGGGCTACTCGATGGTCTACGGCATTTTGATGCTCTTCAACTTCGCCCATGGCGACATCTTCATGACAGGCGCCTACATCGGCTTGTTCGTATACAGTGCTCTGGTGGGCCTCAGCGCCGCAGGCGTGGTCGCCCTGCCAAACTGGCTCATCTTCGCCCTCACCATCGTGCTGGCGATGATCCTGACCTCCTTTGTGGGGATGATCGTAGAGCGCATTGGCTACCGCCCGCTGCGCAACGCGCCGCGCGCCTCAGCCGCCATCACCGGTCTCATGATCGGCATCATCCTCGAGACCGGCAATCTGGCACTGCTGGGCGCCCAACGGCGCAAATACCCCACCATGATCGAGACCGTCAGCTACGACATCGGCGGCGTCAGCATCACCAACACCAAGATCATCATCGTAGTGATCTCCTTCGTGCTCATGGTGGCGTTGCACGCCTTCGTGCGGCGCAGCAAGTGGGGCATGGCCATGCGCGCCATGGCCTACGATTTCGTGGTGGTGCCGTTGATGGGCGTGCCCATCAACACCATCGCGGCCATGACCTTCGCCATCGGCTCGGCGCTGGCCGCCGCAGCCGGGATCCTTTTCGGCGTGGCCTACCCCGTACTGGAGCCCTACATGGGCATCCTGGTCGGCTGGAAAGCCTTTGTGGCCGCGATCCTCGGCGGCCGTGGCTCAATCCCAGGCGCAGCGCTGGCCGGCTTCCTGCTGGGGTTCATCGAGATCTTCGTCGCCGCCATCCTGCCCTCTACCGTGCGCGATCTTGTGGCCTACTCCATCATCCTGCTCATCCTCACCTTCCGGCCACACGGCTTCTTCGGCGAGCCGTACATCGCGCACCTGAGGCTCTAGGCGTCAACGCTGGAATCACATGAGGGATTGATCATGGCTATCCAAGAGACAACGCTCCCGGCCAGCAAGGGGCGCGCGCGGGCCGTCTGGGATGCGATCCGCCGGCAACTGGCCGGCGTGCCGCTCCTGAGCTGGCTGCTGGGGGCCATCGTGGCCGCTGGCACGGAGCACCTGATTGGCTATCCACTCTCGCGCGCCGTCGGCATGGGAACCGTCCCCCCGATCTTCGGCGTCACCTTCATCCTCAAGGCACCGGCCATCATCCCCGGCATCCTTTTCTACGCCCTGGTGGTGTACCTGCTGCCCACGCTGGTCGTCGCCAAGCTCAGCGCGGGCCTGGCCAACCGCGTCGCCGCCTGGCTGCTGCGCTACCCCGTCTGGGTGTCGGCGCTGGTCCACCTGGGAGTGCTCTACGCCTCCATGCATCTGTGGGGCGCGCTGAACGACTACCGCGTGCTGGTGCTGCGCCTGCTGCTGATCGCGGTGATCGTCACCCTGAGCCTGAACGTGATCAACGGCTACATGGGCGAGTTCTCCTGCTCCCACCCGGGCTTCATGGCCCTGGGGGCCTACGGCGCCTCGGTGATGACCGTGCTCTTCTTCGTCAACGATGACGTCTTTGGCCCGCCGCTGCTCCCGCCGGCGCTGGGGCCCTTCCTCTTCCCGGTGGCGCTCATCGTGGGCGGGTTGGTGGCCTCGGTGGGCGCCCTGCTGGTGGCCATCCCCTCCTTCCGCACGCGCGGCGACTATCTGGCCATCATCTCCCTGGCCTTCACCTTCATCGTGAAGAGCCTGATCGAGAACCTGGAAGTGGTGGGCGGGCCGCGCGGCTTCATGAACCAGCCCAACTGGGCCACCCTGCCGGCAGTCTTCATCGTGACCATCCTGTGCGTGGCCATCATCCACAACTTCGTGACCTCCACCATGGGCAAAGCGCTATGTGCCGTGCGCGACGACGAGACGGCAGCCGACGCCATGACCATCAATACGCGCCGCACCAAGATGACCGCCTTCCTCTTCTCGGCCTTCTGGGCCGGCGTGGGCGGCGGGCTGCTGGCGCACGTGCTGCGCTACGTGAACCCGGGGAACTTCGGCATCCTCAAGTTGAGCGAAGTGCTGGCCATGGTCTACCTGGGCGGTCTGAACTCGGTGGTGGGCTCGATCGTGGGGGCGGTGGGGCTTCAGATCCTGATGGAGGCCCTGCGCCCGTTGGAGATCCTGCGCTGGATCATCATCCCCGTCCTGCTCATCCTGGTGATGATCTATCGCCCCACGGGCCTGGTGGCCTTCACCGAACTGGACGTGAAGGGCATCGTCAGCCCCAAGGACAAGGCTGTGGACGAGGTGCAACATGGCGCTGCTGCAGATTGACAATATGACCCACTACTTCGGCGGGCTGCGCGCGGTGCACAACTACAGCCTGACCATAGTAGAGGGCCAGATCCGGGGCCTGATCGGGCCCAACGGGGCCGGCAAGACCACGGTCTTCAACCTGATCACCGGCATGTACAAGCCCACCGAGGGAACCATCCGCTTCCAGGGGCAGGACATCGTCGGCAGGTTCCCCCACGACATCGCTGCCATGGGTATCGCGCGCACCTTCCAGAACATGCGCCTCTGGCGGCACCTGACCGTGCTGGAGCACATCCAACTGGCTCATTCCGCCAATCTGGGCTACGGGCTGGCAGGCGCCTTCTTCGGCATCGGCAAACGCCAACGCCGGGAAGCCGAGATCAAGGAACACTCCCTGCACCTGCTGGAGATTATGGGCGTGCGCCGCTGGGCCGACGAGGTGGTCATCAACCTGCCCTACGGCGTCCAGCGGCGCGTCGAGATGGCGCGCGCCCTGGCCACTGATCCCAAACTGCTGCTGCTGGACGAACCCACCGCCGGGATGACGCCCGAGGAATTGCTGGACATGGTCCAGGTCATCCGGCAGCTCAACCAGGAACTGGGGCTGGCCATCCTGCTCATCGAACACCGCATGAAGGTGGTCATGGATCTGTGCCAGATCGTGCAGACGCTCAACTTCGGCGAAGTGATCGCCGAGGGAACCCCCGAAGAAATCCGCAACAACCCACAGGTGATCGAGGCGTACCTTGGGAAGGAGGTGATCACCTGATGCTGCTCAAAGTGGAGAACCTGCGTGTTTCATACGGGGGCATCCGCGCCCTGCATGGGATCAGCTTCGAGGTGGACGAGGGCGAGATCGTCTGCATCATCGGCGCCAACGGTGCGGGCAAGACCACCACGCTGCGCGCCATCTCGCGCATGGTGCCCGCCGATCCGGGCAGCAAGATGACCTTCATGGGCAAGGACCTGCTCAGCTATCCGGCCGACAAGGTGGTCAGCGAGCTCGGCATCTCTCACGTGCCCGAGGGTCGGCGACTCTTCGGCAACCTGACGGTGATGGAGAACCTGCAATTGGCCACCTTCGCGCGCAGGAACGGCAAGGAGATCGCGCGCGATCTGGAACTCATCTTCTCCCTGTTCCCGCGCTTGAAGGAACGCGAGAACCAGAAGGCCGAGACGCTCAGCGGCGGCGAGCAACAGATGCTGGCCGTCGGGCGCGCCCTGATGACCGGCCGCAAGATGATGCTGCTGGACGAACCCTCCATGGGCCTGGCCCCACTGCTGATGATGAGCATGTTCGATGCCCTCAAGGAGATCAACAAGGAGGGCACGACCATCCTGCTGGTGGAGCAGAACGCCCACCTGGCCCTGAAATTCGCCCAACGCGGTTACGTGCTGGAGAACGGCAACCTGGTGCTCGAAGGCCCGTCGCAGGAACTGCTGGCGAACGAGAACGTGAAGAAGGCTTACCTGGGCGGGTGAGGCAGGCCGCCGCACGCCCGGCGGTCGCCTGCGCGCTCCCCGGCCCACACCGACCAAGCCGGTCCCCGGCGCTCTCTTGGCGCCGGGGACTTCAGCATGGCCGGCCCGCCAAGGACCAACCTGCGTGTCCGCCCTTACGGCGTCGGCTTTGCCGTAGAGACGCTGCATGCAATGTCTCAACGATAACGCACCGTCTCGCAAGGGCTCAAGTCGGGTTTCAGGGATTCACTCATGTGGCCACCCGCCATCCCCCTCAGCACCTCGCAGGCCGGCACCGCGCGCTGGGCACTGCCTCTGCTCCTGTCCCTGCTCGCTGCATGCAGAGCGGCGGCGCCCTCCGACATGGTGTACGTCCCCGCCGGCCCCTATCTCATGGGCGTCGACCGGCCCACGCCCGATATCGAGTCGCCGCTCCACCAAGCAGACCTGCCCGCCTTCTGGATCGACCGCCTCGAGGTCAGCAATGCCGCCTACGGCCGCTGCGTGGCGGCCGGCGCCTGCAGCGAGCCGCAGGATCTGCGCTTCTTCACCAACCCTGCCTACGCCGACCACCCGGTGGTCTTCGTCACCTGGCGCCAGGCCGCTGTCTACTGCCGCTGGGCCGGCAAACGCCTGCCCACGGAGGCCGAGTGGGAAAAGGCCGCCCGCGGGCCGGACGGGCGCGCCTACCCCTGGGGCTCGCGAGCCGACCCGGGGCGCTTGAACGCCGGCAACTGGGTTGGCGGCACACGCCCTGTGGGCAGTTACCCGCGCGGCGCCAGCCCCTACGGGGCGCTGGACATGGCCGGCAATGTGTGGGAATGGGTGCAGGATTGGCTCGCTCCCTACCCCGGCGGTGAGGCCTCCAGCCCGTATTTCGGCCGGCAGGTCAAGGTAGTCCGCGGCGGCTCCTGGAATCACCCCGTCGAGGACGCCCACAGCTACCATCGCGATTTCGCCCATCCGGATCGCGCGCTGGCCGTGGTGGGCTTCCGCTGCGCGCGGTCGCCGCAGCCGTAGGCGAACATTTCGGCGCCGCTTCATGCGTCACTCACGCCGATGATGGCGCTGCAAGGACGTTGCATGCAACGTCTCTACAGCGTTCGCTTTGGGAGACCCGTCGTTGAAGTCGCACGCAAGATGCAGGAGCCCACCTGGGTGTCGGCGCGGTAGGGGCGCTTCATGAGCCAGCCCTCAGCGATCGATTGCTGGCAACCCGCCGCTGAATCCGTAGGGGCCGACCTGCGTGTCGGCCCCCGATGCACCTCGCTAGACAGGTCTCCGCGACCAGCATGAGGCGCTCGCCACACGGCTATGGCGGAGGCTCGCCCTCCCCCAGATACACCCTGGGCACGCGCTTGCCGATGGCGCAGGTGACCTCGTAATTGATGGTGCCCCAACAGGCAGCCACCTGCTCCGCCGTGCGGCGCGCTCCCCCCTGCTCGCCGATGAGCACCACCTCGTCACCCACTCGCGCTTCGGGCACGGCGTCCAACTGCACCAGGCATTGATCCATGCACACCCTCCCCACCACGGGAACCACCTTCCCCCCCACCAGCACCTGGTTGCCCGCGGTGCGTCGAAAGCCGTCGGCATAGCCCACGGGCAGCGTGCCGATCCGTTCCTGGCGCGTGGTGACGTACTCGTGACCGTAGCTCAGGCCGCGGCCGGGGGGCAGGACCTTCACCTGGCTCAACTGGGTCTTCCAGTACAGCGCCGGGCTGAAACCGGCCGGCAGGGGGCACTCCGCTGAAGGGTGCAGGCCGTAGATGGCAATGCCGACGCGGATCAGATCGAAGTGGTCGTGGGGCCGGGTCAGGCTCGCCGCCGAGTTGGCGGCGTGCACCAGCGGCGGGCGCAGGCCCTCGGCGTCCAGCGCCTGCAAGAGCCCCGCCAACCGCCGTTCCTGCTCATCGGTGGGGCGCGGATCGGCCTCGTCGGCCCGGGCAAAGTGCGTGAAGAGGCCCTCGAAGGTCAGTCCCTCCATGGCCGCCAGGCGCCGCACCAGCGGCAGCGCCTCCTCCGCCTGCACGCCCAGCCGGCCCATGCCCGTATCCACCTTCAGGTGAACGCGGGCCGGCCTGCCCACCCGGCCTGCGACCGATGCAGCTTGCTCCGCCTGCGCGCCGCTCCAGAGCGCCAGCGAGATCTCCTGGGCGATCAGCTCAGCCAGCGGCTCCGGCGGCCAATGACCCAGGAGCAGGATGGGGCAGCTCAGACCGGCCTGCCGCAACTGGAAGGCTTCCTCCGCCCGGGCGACGGCCAGCCAGGTCGCCCCGGCCCGCAGCGCGGCCCTGGCTACGGGCAGCGCGCCGTGACCGTAGCCATCGGCCTTGACCACCGCCATCACTCTGGCCCGGCTGTGTCGCACAAACCAGGCGACGTTGTCCTCGATAGCCTGCAGGCTCACTTCTGCCCATGTGGAGAAACGCGCCGCGTAGCTCATGGATACAAGTATAGCCCGGCCGAAGGGCTGCAACAACGCACGTACGACTTGCGCGCGCCGGCCGCATCCCGCTCGCGGTGCCGGCCCCCCGGGAGGCCGATTCGCGCCTGAGCGCAGCCGGGGTATAATGGCCGCGTCATGAGCCCCGGCGCGTGGATCACCCTCGCTATCATCGCTGGCGCCGCCATGCTGCTGATCACCGAATGGTTGCGGCCTGACGTGACGGCGCTGCTTGTGCTGCTGGCCCTAGGCCTGACGGGCGTACTCACCCCCGCGGAGGCCTTTTCGGGTTTCAGCCAGGCAGCCGTCATCACCATCCTCTCCGTGTTCATGCTCACCGCCGGGCTGGAGAACACCGGTGTGACGCGCTGGATCGGCCAGCGGCTGTTCCGCATGACGGGCGCCTCCGAATCCCGCATGCGCGCCGCGCTCATGCTCACCGCCTCCGGGCTCTCCCTGGTGATGAACACCATCGCCGCCGCGGCCGTGCTGCTGCCGACCGCCATGGGCGTCGCCCGCCAGGCCAACCTGCGCCCCTCGCGTCTGCTCATACCGCTGGCTTACGCCAGCCTGCTGGGCGGCACAGCCACTCTGCTCACCACCGCCAACATCGTGGTCAGCACCACCCTCAGCCAGGCAGGGCTGCAACCCTTCGCGCTCTTCGACTTCCTGCCCATCGGCATCCCGCTCATCCTGGTCGGCACCGCGGTCGTCATGTTGCTCGCCCCACACATGCTGCCCGAGCGCGATATGGCCGGTTCCATCGCCCGCATGCGACGCCTGCAGACCGAACTGGCGCAGCTCTACCACCTGAAGGAAGGCACCACCCAGGTACAGATCAAACGCGGCTCGGCCATGGCGGGACAGACGCTGCGCCAGGGCGGCTGGGGAGAGGACCTGGGCCTGACGGTCCTGGGTGTGGCCCACGACGGCCAGATGATGCTCGCGCCGGACCGTAACACCGAGGTGCAGGAGGGCGACGTCGTGCTGCTCGAAGGCACGCCGACGCCGGATCAGATGGAACGCTACGGCCTGCGCTTCAGCTTTGATTCGGAATTGGGCCGGGCCCTGGCCTCGGAGGACGTGCCTCTGGTGGAAGTGGTGCTCGCCCCGCGCGCCGAATACGAAGGCCAGTCGCTGCGCGATATCCACTTCCGCGAGCGATACGGCGTGCAGGTGCTGGCCATCTGGCGCGAGGGGCTGGTGCTGCAGCACGGCCTGGCTGACCTGCCCCTGCGCTTCGGCGATGCGCTGCTCATGCAAGGCCCGCGTGAGAAGATCGACCTGCTGCGCGTGGACCCCAACTGGCTCGTGCTCGTCGAGGAGACGGAAGGACGCCCCAGCCGGCGCGCCCCGCTCGCCGTGGGCATCCTGGCCGTCAGCCTGGGCCTGGCCGCCGCCGGGGTGCTGCCCATCGCCCTGGCCACCTTCAGCGGCGCGGTGCTGATGGTGCTGACGGGGTGCATCCCCATGGAGAAAGCCTACCGTTCGGTGGAATGGAAGGCCATCTTCCTGATCGCCGGCATGCTCCCGTTGAGCGCGGCCCTGCAGCAGACGGGGGCTGCGGCGTACCTGGGGCAATTGCTGTTCCAGTTCACGGCCGGCCAGGGCAGCCTGGCGACAGCCGCCGTCCTGCTGGTCAGCGCCATCACCCTCAGTCTGCTTCTGAGCGGCCAGGCGGCGGCCGTCATCCTGGCGCCCATCGCCATCGCCGCCGCCGACCTGGTGGGCGCCGACGCGCGCGGCCTGGCCATGGCCGTGGCAGTCGGCTGCTCACTGGCCTTCATCACCCCTCTGGGCCACCCCGCCAACCTGTTGGTGATGGCCCCCGGCGGCTACACCTTCCGCGATTACCTGCGCATCGGCGCGCCGCTCACCCTGGTGGCCGCGCTGACCACCCTGGCCGGATTGCATTGGGTGTGGGGCTTGTGAGCCATTTCCACTTCGAACTGCAGGCGCGCGACGGCCGGGCGCGGGCCGGCCTCCTCCACACCCCCCACGGCCAACTGCAGACCCCGGTCTTCGCCCCGGTCGGCACTCAGGCCACAGTGAAGGCACTTACCCCCGCGCAGCTCGAGGGGTTGGGGGCCACCCTGGTCCTGGCCAACACCTACCACCTGTACCTGCGGCCGGGCGACGAACTGGTGGCCAGGCTGGGCGGCCTGCATTCTTTCATGGCCTGGGAGCGCCCCCTGCTCACCGATTCGGGCGGCTTCCAGGTCTTCTCCCTGGCCGGCCGCCGTCAGGTGGACCAGGACGGTGTGACCTTCCGCTCGCACCTGGACGGGACCGAGCATCGCCTCACCCCTGAGAAAGCCATCGCCATCCAGGAGAACCTGGGAGCGGACATCATCATGGCCCTAGACGAGTGCGCCCCGCCCCACGACCGGGAATACAGCCAGCAGGCCATGCTGCGCACTCACGCCTGGGCCGAACGCTGCCTGGCCGCCAAGACACGCGACGACCAGGCGCTTTTCGGCATCGTGCAGGGCGGCGTATTCCCCGATCTGCGCGCGCAGTCGGCCGAGTTCATCGCTTCGCTGGGAACACCCGGCATCGCCATCGGGGGACTGTCGGTGGGCGAGACCAAAGAGGAAATGCACGCCATGCTGGAAGTGCTCGACCCGCTGCTGCCGCAGGAGCGGCCGCGCTATCTGATGGGTGTTGGCTCGCCCGAAGACCTGGTCAACGGCGTGCTGCGCGGCGTGGACATCTTCGACTGTGTATTGCCCACGCGCATGGCCCGCAACCACGCCGCCCTCACCCGGCTGGGGCGCCTCAACCTGCGCAACAGCGACTTCATCGCAGATCCGCGCCCCATCGACCCGCAATGCGATTGCTACACCTGCCAGAATTGCAGCCGCGCCTACCTGCGCCACCTGATCGTGGCCAAGGAGATGCTGTCCGCCACGCTGCTCTCCATCCACAACCTGCGCATGCTGATCTCCCTGATGGAAGATCTGCGCCAGGCGATCCTGGAGGGCCGCGCGGCGGCCTTCGCGCGTGACTTCCTGGCCGTCTACCGCAAACACCGGCCGCCGGAGATCTGACCGTGACCCTCTTTCAGGCCCTGGTGCTCGGCGTCGTGCAGGGCGCGACGGAATTCCTCCCCATCTCCTCCTCCGCCCACCTGGTGCTCGTGCCCTGGCTGCTCGGCTGGCACATCGACCCGCAGGCCGCCTTCGCCTTCAACGTGCTGGTGCAATGGGGCACGCTGCTGGCCGTCATCACCTACTTCAGCCACGACCTGCTGCGCCTGGCGACCGCTGCACTGCGCGCGCTGGCGGTGCGCAGGCCCTTTGCCACCCCCGACGCCCGGCTGGCCTGGTTGCTGCTGGCGGCCAGCCTGCCGGCGGCCATCGTCGGCCTGCTGCTCAAGGAACAGGTGGCGGCCTCCTTCGAGCAGCCGCGCACCGTATCGCTCTTCCTGCTGCTCACGGCGGCGCTCCTCGCCGCCAGCGAGCGCATCGGCCGCCGCCGCCGATCGCTTGATGGATTGCAGCTGCCCGACGCGCTGTGGATCGGCCTGGCCCAGGCCCTGGCACTCTTCCCCGGCGTATCTCGTTCCGGCGCGACCATCGCCGGCGGCCTGGCGCGCGACCTGAAACGCCCCGATGCGGCCCGCTTCTCCTTCCTGATGGCCGTGCCGATCATGATCGGCGCCGGGCTGGTGGCCCTGGCCGACCTGGCCCGCACGCCGGACGCCGCCGCCCAAGTACCCCCTCTGCTGGTGGGCTTCGCCGCCGCAGCTTTCGTCGGCTACCTAGCCATCCGCTGGCTGCTGGCCTACCTGACCCGCCGCCCGCTGTCCATCTTCATCGCCTATTGCACCCTGGCGGGGCTGGCCGGGCTGGCGCTGAGCTTCTTCTATGCTTAGTCGCCTCGCTCCGGCCTTACTGCTTCTGGGTTCGCTCTACGCTTGTGCCGCGCCCGCCACACCAGCCGCGACGCCCACCGCGGTGCCCCGCGCCGCGGTCAGCGAAGCCCTGGCGCCCTGGCTCATCCAACGCGCGAGGACCTTCGTGGAAAAGCAGGGCCCGCTGCCCTTCGACCTGGAGAGCCTGCCGCCCCAAGCGGCCCTCGAAGGCGCCGCCGACGGCCAGTTCGCCTTCGTCATCACCGCCTGGCCACCACCCCAGGGCTGGTTCGCGACGCCTCTGGGGACGGAGGGCGTGGCGGTGGTCGTCCACCCCGATAACAAGATCCGGGAGCTCAGCCTGCCGGAACTGGGCGACCTCTTCAGCGGGCGCCTGGAATCCTGGGAGGCCCTCGGCGGCGAAGCGCAGCGCGTGCAACCGGTGCTGCCTCTGCCTGGCGACGAGTCACGCCAACTGCTGCAGTCCCTGGCCTTGGGCGACCTGCGGCCGACCACCAACACCCTGCTGGCGCCCACGGCGGCGGCGGCCTTGACCCTGGTGGCGGAGGATCCGGGGGCAATTGGCCTCTTACCCCTGAGCGCCCTCTCATCGCAGGTACGCGCCGTGCGGGTCGAGGGCGCGCTGCCGGCGACTTCCACGGTGTCCGACGGCCGATACCCGCTGACGCTGCAGGTGCTCGCCGTTGCCCCACAGGAACCACATGACGCGCTGCGAGACTGGCTGGTATGGCTGCAGAGCCAGGAGCCATGAGCACGGGCCAGCGTACGGCGGGGGGTTGACCGGGGCGCCGCGGCGACCGCCGCAGATTCGCCGACGCGACGTGCCCGCAGACGTGGGGGCCAGCGGGGCATCAAGGCATCCTTGCACACCGTTGCGAGATGGCCTAAGATATGGCAATCGATTTGGACCAGGTTGCCCATCGCAGGCACAAATCACCCCGCGTCGCTGTTCCCTGGCCCGCGGCAGCCATTCACCTCCGCGTCATCCCCCTATGGCACCATTCTTTCGGTATGTGATGGCATCCTGACTTACCTGACGTCGGCGTTATGGTGGCCTGCGCTTAAGAGGTATGAGACATGTTGTCCAGTCTGCGTTTCCGACTCGTACTGCTGCTCTTCGCTGCGCTGCTTCCCCTCTCGGCCCTCTTAACCATCTCTGCCCGTGACGAATACCAGCACGCCTCCATCATGGTGGAATCGGAGGCACAGCAACTTGCCCGCCTTGGAGCCAGCCACATCGATCGGTTGGCAGCAGGAGCGCACCAGCTCCTGGCCGCCATCACGCGGCTGCCGGAGGTCCGCGCCGGGGAGACGGAGGCGTGCAACCGCCTGCTGGCCGACCTGCTGGCCCAGTACGCCATGTACGCCAACCTGGGCGCCTTTGACGCCCAGGGACAGCCTATCTGCAGCGCGCTGCCCTACCCCCCAGGCGTGCATGCCGAGGACCGGATGTGGTTCCAGCGCTCCCTGGAGAGTGAGAGCTTCGCCCTGGGCGATTATCAGATCGGGCGCATCACCGGCGTGTCCGTGCTGGTGTTCGGGTATCCCATTCTCGACAAAGGCGGCCAGCCAGTCGGCGTGGCCTTCGCCGCGCTCGACCTTGCATGGCTCGATCAGGCCATCGCAGGGATTTCTCTCCCAGAAGATTTCACGCTCACCGTCCTCGACGGCGACGGAATTGTGCTGGCCCGCTATCCGGACACCGGTGACCAGATAGGCCTCCAACTGGATGATCCTGCCATCCTCGAAGCCGTGAGGTCGGGCGGTGAGACCATCCTGCGCGATACGCTGGACCTGGACGGCACACGCCAGCTCTTCGCCCTCGCGCCCGCTGATGAGCCCGCGCAGGGCCGGTTATACGTCGCCGCGGGCATACCGACCGAGATCGCGTTGACCCCCGCGAAGCAGGCCATGCAGCTCGAACTGGCCTTCCTTCTGGTCGTCACCGGCGCCGCGCTGGCCCTCGCCTGGTCCGGCGGCGATTGGCTGCTTCTGCGGCCGACGCGCGCCCTGGCGGAGGTCGCCCGCCGCCTCGGCGCCGGCGAATTGGGGGCGCGCGCCGAACTGGGCAGCTACCCGCAGGAGATCGACGACCTGGCCCAGGCCCTGAACGAGATGGCCACTGCGCTCGAAGCCCGCCAGCGAGAGGCCCAACAGCTGACCGAGGATGCGCTGACCATGCACCGCCAATTGGAGGCCTTGCTCTCCAGCGCACCGCTTATCCTCTTCTCCACCGACCCGCAGGGCGCGATCACATTCGCCGCGGGCGCGGGCATGTCCCGCTTCGGGATCGACCCCAAGGCGTTGATCGGGCAGCCCTATCACGCCTTCCTCCCCCAAGACCAGTTTCCGCCGGAGCGTTTCCGGCTCGCGCTGCAGGGGGAGGAGACCTTCTCCGTGGTCCGCACCGACGATAGTGTGCTCGAAGTGCGCTACGCACCCATGAAGGACGAGATGGGTGACGTGGTGGGCATCATCGGCGTGGCGCTCGACATCACCGATCGCGAAAAGGCGCTCCAGCAGGAAAGGGAGAGCGAGGCGCGCTACGCCACCATCCTTGAGAGCGCCGCCGACGCCATCATCACCATCGACGAGCAGCAGCAGATCCTCGATTTCAACCACGGCGCGGAGGTGATCTTTGGCTACCAGGCCCACGAGGTGCGTGGAAAGCCATTGGACATGCTCCTGCCCGAAGGCCTGGCGGAGACGCATCGATCCCACGTGCGTGAGTTCGCCAGGTCGCCCGAGACCTCGCGCACCATGTCGGAGCGCCGCGCGCTCTCGGCGCGACGCAAGGACGGAAGCACCTTCCCGGCCGAGGTATCCATCTCCAAGCTCGTCACCGAGGGCGGGATGACCTTCACCGCCATACTGCGCGATGTCACCGCGCGCGTCGAGGCGGAACGCCAGATCATCCGCCAATTGGAGCGCCTGGATGCGCTGCGAGCCATCGACATGGCCATCACCGCCAGCCTCGATCTGCGCGTCACCCTCAACGTGTTCCTCGAGCAGGTGATCAACCAGTTGGGCGTGGACGCGGCTGCGGTGCTGCTCATGGATCCCCACCTGCAGATCATGGAGTTCGCCACCGAGCGCGGCTTCCACACCGAGGCCTTGCGCCACACCCGACTGCGCATCGGCGAGGGCCACGCCGGGCGCGCGGCGCAGGAACGGCGGACGCTTTTCATCCCCGATCTGCGACGCGATCGCGGCGGCCTGAGCCGCTCGCCGCTCTTCGACCAGGAAGGCTTCGTCTCCTACTTCGCCGTGCCGCTGATCTCTAAGGCCCGGGTCCGCGGCGTGCTGGAGATCTTCCACCGCAGTCATCTCCACTGTGACCAGGAATGGATCGACTTCCTGGAAACCCTGGCCACCCAGGCGGCCATCGCCATCGACAACGCCACCCTCTTCGACGACCTGCAGCGCTCGCACACCAACCTGACCCAGGCCTACGACGCCACGCTGGAGGGCTGGTCGCGCGCCCTGGACCTGCGCGATCATGAGACCGAGGGCCACACTCAGCGCGTCACCGAGCTGAGCCTGCGGCTGGCGCGAGCGGTGGGTATCGGCAACTCCGACCTGGTGCACCTGCGCCGGGGCGCCCTGCTCCACGACATCGGCAAAGTGGGGATCCCCGATTCGATCCTGCACAAGCCCGGGCCGCTCACGGAAGAGCAATGGGACGTCATGCACCGCCACCCCTTCCTGGCCTACGAGATGCTGGCTCCGATCGCCTATCTGCGCCCAGCCCTGGACATCCCCTACTGCCACCATGAGAAGTGGGATGGATCGGGGTACCCGCGCGGCTTGAAAGGCGAGCAGATCCCACTCGCGGCCCGCGTCTTCGCCGTGGTGGACGTATGGGACGCCCTGCGCTCCGACCGGCCATACCGCCCGGCGTGGTCGGAAGAAGAGGCCCTCGAATACCTGCACGAGCAGTCCGGCAAGCACTTCGACCCCCGAGTCGTCAAGACTTTCCTGGAGATGGACTGGCGGCTGTCCTGAGGCAGAAGAGTCAGCCCCTGCAGCCGCTCGGGGGCGTATTGCGAGCGCCCCATCGCGGGAAGCGAACACACCGGCAATGGAGAGGGTACGAGCGAGTGGGAGGGGTCGTGGCCAAACTTCGTCGTGTTCTCTCCCTCGCACTGGCCACGCTGGCGGCCTTCCTGTGCCTCTTCGTCGCGCTCGCTTTCTTCGCCTGGCTGAGCGACGGCCCGCGGGGATCCCTGTGGCCCATGCCGGGCCTGGTCTTGCTGTGGGTGGCTTTTCTCGGGCCAGCGGGCTTCATCGCCATCCTGCTGAACCCGCAGCGCGACGGCCTCCTGCTGCCCGCCCTTCCATGGGCCATCAGCGGCGTGCTGCTCTCGCTTGCCGTGCTGGGAGCCTGGAGCATCGGGCCCCTCCTGTTGCCCGCCGCCGTGGCCCTGGCCGGCGCGGCAGGATTGGCCCAATGGCGAGACCTCCGCCTGAGAGTGGCCGCCCTCGCCCTGCTGCTGGGGGCGCTGACCAACACGGCGCTCTTTCTCGGGCTCTTGCTGCTGCACGGCGCGCGCCTCTAGCGACGCGGCGCGCCGCGTTTCGGCCTTGCGTTTCGTCCGTGATGAGAAGCAGGCGGTATCCGGATCGCGACCGCGGCCCTGGATTTACGCATTGACGCCCAGCCCCACGTGGGGCTGGGCGTCGCCCCGCAGTCCATCCGGCGTCGCAACCTGACCACCGATCGTCTGGCTCAAACCGTTGGATGCACCGTCAGAGAGAGGGGAACACGGGTGCGCGCATCCGAAGCGGACAGGGCACCGCGCCCGCGGCCCGCATCATCGCGGCCGGGCTGAGAGAGGCATTCCTCCTTGCTGCCGCGACACGTGCTCCCGGCGCAGCCCGCCCTCCGGCCGATCGTCATCCTGACAGATCGACGGGGCCATCCCCTGCCCCCCCATCGGCCCCGAACGGCTTGCGGGCCGTCACGCGGGCGCGGAACAGGGGCGGCACCCCCTCCACATCCGGCACCTCCACCTGCAGCGCTTCACGTTCGATCACCTCCACCTCGATGAAACCTGCCTCTCGCATCATGCCCAGGTAATCATCCAGGGACAGCGCCCCGCTGACGCAGGCCGCCCACAGGTCAGGGTTCTCACGCAGCGCGACGGCGAACTCGCCCTCGGCCACGATATCGCTCACCGAGATGCGCCCCCCCGCCCTGAGCACGCGAAAGGCCTCGCGGAACACCTTCGGTTTGTCGGGCGAGAGGTTGATGACGCAGTTGGACAGGACAACGTCGATGGATTCGCTCTCAACCGGCAGGTCCTCGATCTCTCCCAACCGGAAGGCCACGTTGGTGAACCCCAGCGCGACGCGGTTCGCCTCGGCCTTTTCGACCATCTCGGGGGTCATGTCCACACCGATGACGAACCCCTGCTCCCCGACGCGGCGCGCCGCCAGGAAACAGTCCAGGCCGCCGCCTGAGCCCAGGTCGAGCACACGCTCGCCGGGTTTCAGCCCCGCAATTGTGACCGGGTCGCCGCAGCCGAGCGAGAAATCCGCCACCTCCGCGGGCACCTCCTGCAGCAGGTCCGCCGGATACCAGCGCTGCTCGCGTCCACCGCGGTCACTGCGCTTCTCCTCTCCGGAGCCGCATCCGCATCCTGCCTCCGCTCTCGCCTTCTCAGCGTAGGCACCCCGCACTTGAGCGTGCACCGCACTTTCCCTTCCCATTGCATTGCTCCCTTCTTTCATCGACGCTCATCGATGCTTCTTTTCAAAAAAAGGGGGGCGATCTGCGCTTGGCCCCTGACCCGTAGAGCGATCCTGACCCTGAACCCCGGCTTTGCTATGGAGGTCAGCGACTCCCCTGCCGCGAATCACCGCCGATCTGTGGCGCGAAGTCGATCGCCAGGATCCGGCAGCATTGCGCCACGCGCTCCTGGTCCAGTGTGTAGTAGCGATGGCGACCCGCCCGCCGCTCGAGGACCAGCCCCGCCTGGGCAAGCCGCTTCAGGTGATGACTCACCGTCGGCTGGTTGACCCTGCCGCCCAGGCGCTCCACCAGATCCGTCACATTCAGCCACTGGCAGCACAAGTGGTGCATGATCTCCTGGCGAGTCTCGTCGGCCAGGGCCTTGGCGAACTCGACGGTATCGGGCTTCATGGCCGCATTATACATCGATAGCTGTCGATGCGTCAAGTTTCCATCCTTCATTGCGTCTCGGCGAATCGACACCCATGCACCCTGGCAGGCCTGGACGCGCCAGGGTCACTATAAGGCCATCGGGCTCCATCATCTTCGCATGCAGGTGCGGCCCTTGCAGAGATGCTGCATGCAACGCCTCTAGAGCACAGGCCAGCGATCGCCTTTCGCTGCCCCTTTGACCAGCAACCTCTGTCCGAGAGCCTCGTTGGGGTGGCTCATGAACCGCCACGGCATCATACACCTGGCACGATTACAGGTGAGGGCCAAGTCCCGGAGGCGCGCGCTGCGCTTTCAGATCTCCACCAGGAAGGGGTTCACCCGCCGTTCGCGCCCGACGCTGGTGGCAGGTCCGTGGCCCGTGAGCAACTGCGTCTCATCCGGCAGGCTGAGCACCTGCTCGCGGATGCTGCGCAGCAAAGTTCCCCAGTCTCCGCCCGGCAGGTCGGTGCGGCCGACGCCGGACATGAAGATCACGTCGCCGCAGAAGGCCAGCCGCGCCTCGTGCTCGACGAAGATCACGTGACCCGGCGAATGGCCGGGCGCGTGGCGCACCTCGAAGCGGTGCCGCCCCAACTGCAGCCACGTGCCGTGCTGGAGGGCCACGGTGGGTTCCGGGCCGGGGTCGAAGTCGCGCACTCCGAAGAGCGTCGCCCCGCCGCGCGACTGCCAGAGGGGTAGATCGGCGGGGTGCAGCGCGACGGGGACCGGGGCTTCCGGGTCGCTATGCGCCACAGCGCCCGCGCCGCCGAAGTGATCGAAATGGGCGTGTGTGAGCCAGATGTGCGCGATGCGCCAGCCGCGTCGCCCGGCTTCCTCCACGACGACCTTGCCGTCCCAGGCCGGGTCGATGACCGCCGCCACGCCCGTCTCGGGATCGCCCAGCAGATAGACGTTCGTCGCGACGGGCCCAAGGGTGAAGCTGACGACCTTCAATCCGGGTGCGCCTCCTTCTTCCACAGCCAACCGTGCACCTCCTTCAACCAAGGTACGACCAATATCGATCCGATGGCCAGGCCCAGCACGCCGAGCCACGCCGCATCCGGCCGCGACATGCCGATCAGCGTGTCCGCCTGCCATTGGACGGCCTGCACCCACAGCGCGCGCTCGAGCGGCTCACCGCCGGCCTTGGGCAGGAACCGCAGGCGCAGCATGATCGTGCCCCGGTAACTGCCCCCCTGCGGTGCAACCACTCGCCAAATGAAGCTCGCCGGCTGACCGGGCAGCAGGGGCTTGGCGAGTTCGCCTGCCGGCTGGAGGGTGAATCCCGCCACACGCAGACTGGCCGCGGCCACCACATTATGTGTCTCGAAGACGTCTGAGACATCCTCTGCCCCGCCGACCCCCGAGGCCCACTCCCGCGGAGCTGTGGCAGAGGACCGGTCGCCCTCCAGCGCCAGGGTCAACCGCACCACCTGCGGCCTGCCCGCCAGCAGCCGCCTCGGGCGCTCGAGCCGGAGCCAGCGCGGCTCGACGATCCCCGCCGGCGCGGCCTGCGCAGAGGTCGAAGTTCCTGCCGTAGTCACCGGCAGGAGCAGGTTCTCGGGCCTCAGCGGCTGGACCTCGACATCGTACGCCACGGGCCACAAGGCCCAGCCCAAAGCAGCCAGGGAACCCAGCAGCAGCAGGGCCCCCAGGCGAGGCTGCAGGCGAGCCGCGATGCTCATGGCGTGAGTATACCCCGTCCGCCACGTCGGTCACAGTGTTGTTC
>JAJRUD010000020.1 GCA_024277995.1 Chloroflexota bacterium | reverse complement strand
TGCCTCGGGTCAGCGTAGACTATGTGCGCTACGTTGTGCGTGCCCCGAGGGGAAGGGAGGTCATCCATGAATCAACTGGTGGAGGCGCTGGTGCCGGCCCTGGTGGCCAGCTTCGCCCTGCAGCAGCTCATTGAGCTGCTCGATCCAGTCCTGGAGGCGATCATCAAGCCGCACAAGAAGTGGATCCTCAGCCTGGTGGCGCTGGTCGTCGGCCTGACCATGGCGCTCGGCCTGGGGCTGCGCGTGCTGGCGCCGCTGGACTATCAGGGTCCGGTGTGGGCCGACGTGCTGATCACGGCACTTTTCCTCACCGGGGGCACCAAGGGCATCAACGACCTGGTCAAGCTCGTCGGTTATAAGAAGGAAGAGGCCAAGCGCACGCTTTCGGCGGAACAGGCTGCCCGCGTATGAGAACCGAGCACCTGGTGGCGCCGTCATGAGTCATCCCCGCTCGCGTTGCTTCGGCGCGGACGATCCCCTGATGAGGGCGTACCACGATGAGGAGTGGGGCGTCCCTGTGCACGACGACCGGCTGCTCTTCGAGCACCTGGTGTTGGACGGCTTCCAGGCCGGGCTCTCCTGGCGTGTGATTCTGCACAAGCGGGAGGCCTTCCGCCGGGCCTTCGCCGGCTTCGACCCGCAGACCATGGCCCACTTCGGGGTGCGCCAGGTTGAGCGCCTGCTGGCGGACCCGGGCATCGTACGCAACCGGCAAAAGGTCGAGGCGGCCATCGGCAATGCGCGCGCCCTACTGCGCCTGTGGGAGCAGGGAATCTCCTTCGACGGTTTTCTGTGGCGCTACACCGACGGGTGCACGCTGAAAGGACCGCCGGCGAGAAGCTGGCAGGAGCTGCCCACCCGCAGCGCCGAATCGGAGGCCATGTCCCGCGATCTGAAGGCGCAGGGCTTCAAATTCGTCGGTCCCACCATCTGCTATGCCTTCATGCAGGCGGTGGGCATGGTGGACGACCATCTTGTGAGCTGTTTCAGATACCGCCCGCCTGATGGCGGATAGGATCGCATGGCGGGCGGCAAGCCATGTGCGCAGGGCATCCTGCCGGTAGGCAGGGGCCATCAAGGGGCTCGATAGCATCCCCTGGCACCTTTATGATGGAGTGGCGCTCGTCACCGCCAGCGAAAGGCTGCGCCGGGGGTTTGGTACACGGAAGAGACGGCCATGTCTAATAGATCGGGAGGATGCTGACGGTGGCGAGAAGATCGCGCGGGCCGAATTGGAAGGGATTGTTCATCTATTTGAGCGCGTTGGTGCTCGTTTTGGGCGCAGGGTTGGGGGTGGCCTTTTTCGTGATCGCCAGGGTCGCGCCGGCGCTTGGCGGATCGCCGGATTCCTTCTCCGCTGGCCGGGCGATCGGCGTGCTGGCCTTGCTGGTTGTGAGCGTGGCCGGCGGCACAGCGGTTGGGGCGTGGTTGTGGCTGCTGCTGGCCAGCTTCTTCCTGACGCCGCGCGAGCTGCGCGTCGTGGCCACGCAGCCCTACGTGCCGCTGGTATCGCCGGTGATGGGCTGGATCCTGAAGACAGTGCTCCGCCTGCGGGGGATGGCGGAGTAGGGCGGGGAGGCCCCATCCCAGGTTGAGAGAGTATCCCTCAGAGTGGCGTCCAGGAAAAAGGCCTGCTACTGCGCCAATTTGCCTTCCAGCAGGCGCTGTGCGATAGCCCGCGCCGCCTGGGCCAATTCCGGCGCGGCGTCGTAGAGCGCCAGCCCCTGCCGGTCGGCCTGGGCCACGCGCACGTCCTGCGGCAGGTGGCCCAGCACGGGCAGGTCAGGGCTGTTGGCCTCGATGTACTCCCGCTCCTCGGTCCCACTGACCTTGCTGCCCACCAGGTAGACGTGCTGCAGCTTTAGATCGGCGGCCAGGTCCTTGATCTGGGCCGCGGTGGCCAGGCTGCGCGCCGTGGGTTCCACCACGACCAGCATGGCGTCCACGGCATCAGCGGTGGCCCGGCCCAGGTGCTCCACGCCGGCGTACATGTCCAGCAGCACGACCTCGTCGCGGCGCAGCAGGATGTGCGTGACCAGCGCGCGCAGCAGTGTGCTCTCCGGGCAGATGCAGCCTGATCCGCCCTGTTCCACCGCTCCCAGTTCCAGCATGCGGATGCCCCGGTGTTCGGCCGCGAAACGGTCGGGGATGTCGTCGACGCGCGGGTTGAGCTTGAAATAGCCGCCGAAGGTCCCCGGCTGGGCGCCGGTGCGCTCGTAGATCAGGGCGTCCATCTTGGCGATGGGCTGCAGCTCGCTCAGCTTCTCGGGGGGGAATCCCAGCGCCGCGCCCAGGCAGGGGGTAGGGTCGGCGTCGATGGCGAGCACTTTGTGGCCCAGGTCGGTGAAGCTGTAGGCGAGCAAGGCGGTGAGCGAGGTCTTGCCGACGCCGCCTTTGCCGCTGATGGCGAGTTTCAACCCCTGATCTTTGGGCATGAATCAGCTCTCCCGGAGGGGTCTGTACCCCTCACGCAGCGCCAGGCGCTGCAGCGCGCGCACCACCCGGACCACGTCCAGCCCGGCCTGGCAGGGGATGGGCTGGCGCAGCAGGGGTTCACAGGCCCAGAGCGTGTCGTTGCTCAGGGCGCGCGGGTCGTCGCGCGCCGCGGCCAGCATCAGTTCCCCGAAGGTCATGTCCATGCCGGGCGCAAATATGTCGTCACAAGACTGGCAGCCGTTGCACAGGCGGACGTCCTGGCCGGTGGCGGCCAGGACGTGGGCACGCAGGGAAGGCAGACATTCGGCCGGAGGGTTCACGGTGCCCAGATCCCCCTTCGACGGTGCGATCCGCGTCCCGCCCCTGTCACATGACCCCCGCCAGCGCCTGCCGCGGGTCCACCATATTGCGCTTCAAGGCGGCCGCTTCGGGCATGCCCATCGCCAGTGCCATGAGTTGGGTGAAGTACAGCGCGGGCATGGGTTGCATGTCCTCCATCTGCATCTGCCGCCCGTCCAGATTGGCGTGGCACAGCGGACAGGCCACGGCCAGCAGGTCGGCGCCCCGGGCGCGGGCGTTCTCCAGGATGGCGCGGCTCAGGTCGAGCACGATCTCCTTCTGCGTCAGCGAGAGCGAGGCGCCGCAGCAGGAGACCTTGTAGTCCCAATCGATGGGCGTGGCTCCCAGGGCTTTCATCAGGTGGTCCATGGTCATGGGGTATTCGGGGTCCTCGGCGCCGGTAACGCTGGGAGGCCGCGTCAGCAGGCAGCCGTAGTAGCAGGCCACCTTGAGCCCCTCCAGCGGATGCTCCACCTTTTCCGCCACGGCCTCCAGCCCGATGCGCTCCTGGATGGCGCTCAGCAGCGATAGCACCTCCAGGCGCTCGGGCGGTTCCACTCCGATCTCGCGCCGAAGCTCGTCGCGCAGCTTCGGGTCGCGCTGCAGCTCGCGCCGGGCGGCGCGGAAGCGGTTGAAGCAGGCCGCGCAAGGCAGGATCACTTCATCCAGGCCTTCCTGCTCGAAGAGCACCATGCTTTCGACGGGCAATCGCATGGCCAGGTGGTGGTCCACTCGATGAGCCGGGGTGGACCCGCAGCACATCCACCCCGCGGGCTCGATGGGGATGAGGCCCAGGGCTTTCATCACGGCGCGGGTCGAGTGATCGAATTCCTCGGCCATGGAGTGCAGCGAGCAGCCGGGGAAGTATCCCACCTCGTTGGGCGGGCGCGCGGCAGGCGTCAGACGCTCCTTGCGCCGGCGGCGCAGCACCACCTCGGGCAGCAGGCGCACCTTGCGCCGCTTGAGCATTTCGAGCCCCATGTCCATGTCGTTGAAGAGCTGCCCGGTGCGCAGGTTCATCTCGACGATCAGGCCCAGTTCGTAGGCCCGGCCGAGCACGTTCACGTCGCGCAGAAAGACCTTGTGGAAGAGCGCCGCCTTCGGCACCTTGGGCTCGATGCCGCGCTGGCCGGCCTCGCTCACCACGAAGTCCATGACGCGCGCCACGTCGATCCCCTGCGGGCAGCGGGTGGTGCAGGTCTCGCACGAGGCGCAGATCCAGGGCGTGCGGCTGCCGAAGATGGTGTCCTCGAACCCCAACTGTGCGGCGCGCATCACCTGGTTGGGGGCCAGGTCGAAGTACTCCATCAAGGGGCAGCCGGAGGTGCACTTGACACAGTGATAGCACAGGTAGACGTTCTCGCCCGTCGCCTCACGGATGCGCTCTGCCAGCGCGGTGCTCAGTTCGGTTTCCATACCCTCACCCTCTCAGTCGGCGGGGTCGTCGGCGGTGGGCAGCGGTTCCGGCTCGGGGCGCGGGAAGAGCCCCGCACCCTCCACGATGGGCCGGACGGCCTCCTCCCACTCGATGGCCATGATGTGCACTCCCGCCACACCCTCGATTCCCTTCAATTGCTGCACCAGCTCGATGGCGATCTGGATGCCTTCTTTGCGCCAGGCCTCGCGGCGGGCGGCCTTGTCCTCCTTGGAGATGCCGGAGGCGGCGGCCGTCATGCGGTCCACCAGGTGGTCGGGGACATCCAGCCCCGGGACCTGATCGCGCATGTAGCGCGCCATGCCCGGTGATTTGAGGGGCCCGATGCCGGCCAGGATGTACACCTGCTCGTGCAGCCCCAGCTCGCGCACCTTCTCCATGTACTTCGAGAAGCGCTCCACGTTGTAGATGAGTTGGGTTTGGATGAAGTCCACACCCGCCTTGGCCTTCTTCCCCAGGCGATAAGGGCGCCACTCGAAGGGGTCGCCGAAGGGGTTGGCCGCACCGCCCACGAAGAAGCGCGGCGCCACGCCTTTGATCTCGTCGCCGCACTGGAAGCGGCCCTGGTCGCGCATCTCCACCACCATCTGGATCAACTGCACCGAATCCAGGTCGTGCACGTTCTTGGCGGTGGGGTGGTTGCCGAAGGACTGGTGGTCGCCCGTCAGACACAGCACGTTGCGCGCGCCCAGGGCGTAGGCGCCCAGCAGGTCGGATTGGATGGCCAGCCGGTTGCGATCGCGGCAGGTCATCTGGATCACCGGCTCCAGGCCTTCCTGCAGCACGATCGCCCCGGCGCCGATGCTGGACATGCGCACGATGGCGGTCTGGTTGTCGGTGATGTTCACCGCCTCGCACAGGCCTTTCAACAGGCGGGCCTTTTTGCGGATGATCTCCCCGTCGGCGCCTTGCGGTGGGCCCAATTCGGCCGTCACGGCGAAGTGCCCCGCGCGCAGCACCTGCTCCAGGCGGGAACCGGATTTGTAGCCGTTGGTGGATGTGTCGCTCATGGCTCCCTCCTCCTGCTATTCAACCTGCTCGGCCACGAGGCGTAAATCCTCGCGCGTGATGCGCCGGGGCCCGCCGTCCCGGCTGGTGGACCAATCCTTCGGAGGCTGGATCTCCATCAGCAGGTCGAGCCGGTCGTGGGCTTTCAGCCGGTCGTAGATCAACTGCCAGGCGCAGGGCGTCTCGGCGTTCACCTCGCACACACCGTCCTGCGACCCGCCGCAGGGGCCGTTGAGCAGCTGCTTGGCGCAGCGCGCGATGGGGCAGATGCCGCCCGTCAGGCCCAGGATACAGGAGCCGCAGGCCGCGCAGCGCTCCTCCCACACTCCCTGCTCCGTCGGCAATCCCATGAAGCTGGTGTTCAACCCGGGGACCACCCATGCCTGGGGGAAGTGTTCGGCCAGCGCCTGCACGCCCACGCCGCAGCCCAGCGAAACCACCACCTCGGCCTGGCGGATCTGTTCCTCGATGGGGTCCAGGTATTCCCATTCACACTGGCGCTGGACGGTGAGGTGGGTGACATCCTGGGCGTTGCCGTTCAGCTTGGAGGCCATCCGCAGGCTGGTGGCCAGGATGCCGGCCTCCTTCTCGCCGCCCGCGAAGCAGACCGTGACGCAGGTGCCGCAGCCGACGACGAGCACCTTGCCGGCGTCGGCGATCAGGTCTCTGATCTCATCCAAGGGTTTCTGCTCTGCAACAATCATATGCCTCTCTCCCGGGGACCAGCCTAGAATTCCTCTTCCGCCGCTCGCAGCCGCAGAATGAGGTGGGCGACATCGCGCAAGTCGCCATCCGGCAGCATGAAATAGTCGTCGAAGGTGCATTTGAGTTCGAAGCCCAGGTTCTTGAAGGCCCTGATCACGTGGCTCTGGTCGCTGACGATCTGCGCTTCGAGCATATACAGGCTGCGCCGCCGGGCGAGCTCGATCAGGGTCTGGAGCATGCGCGTGCCCAGGCCGCGGCGGCGGAAGTCCTTGGCCAGGAATATGCGCACCTCGCCGCGATGGCGCGCCGGCCCGCGGTGCAGGTGCAGCGTGGCGTTGCCCACGATCCTCTCCCCCACCAACGCAACCAGCGGCAGCACCCTGGCGTAGTCCAGATCATCCACCCAGCGAGCGACGGTCTCCGGATCGCTGACATCGTCGCGCAGGTAGCGTTGATCCTCAGGACTTATCGGTGCGTAGAGGTCGATGAGGGACTGACGATCGTCTGGTTTCAGCAGCCTCAGCAGCACTCTGGCCCCGTCGCGCAGGGTGAGCAATTGCCTGTAGGTGAGTTCTTGTTTCGTCATCATGACACCGACTCCTCCCTCAGAGGGTTCGGGCCCAGGGTCCTTACCCGCGCCGTCATTTCCTCCGCCGCGGCGGCGAATTGGCTCGCCATGGCCGAGGACATGTTGAACATCTCGATACGCTCCGGCTCCAGTCCGATCTGGTTCAGCAGGTCTTTCACCATGGCCACGCGCCGGCGGGCGTTCAGGTTGCCCACCTGGAAGTGACAGTCACCCTCCAGGCAGCCAGCCACCATCACACCATCGGCGCCGTGTTCGAAAGCGTGCAACACCTCGAGCACATCCAGGCGGCCGGTGCAGGGAAGCTCGACGATCTTGGGCTCTCCCGGATAGCGCAGTCGCAGCACGCCGGCCAGGTCGGCCGCGGCGTAGGCGCAGTAGTGGCAGCAATAGGCCACGATCTGCAGCGGGACCTGATCGGCCGCACTCATTTCCCGCCTCACCCGCTTCCCTGCAGCACGTTCGCCCCCAGGAGCGACAATACCGAGCTTTCCACCTGGGCATGCCGATAGTGCAGCAATTCGATGGCGCCGGCCGGGCATTCGCCGACACAGGTGCCGCATCCCTGGCAGATGGCGGGTTCGATGTAGGCGGCCCCCACCACGCCGCCGACGCCCACGCTCTCGGACTGGACGTGCGGCACGCCGAAGGGACAGACGCGCACGCAGGTCAGGCAAGCCACGCACCTCTCCTGGTCGACCTGCGCGACCGCTCCTCCGGCCATCCGCTTTCCCTGAGCCAGGGTGGCAGCGGCGCGCGAGGCCGCCGCCTGCGCCTGGGCGATGGTCTCGCCGAGCAGCTTGGGGTAGTGCGCCGCGCCGGCCAGGAAGATGCCCTCGCTGGCGAACTCCACCGGGCGCAGCTTGACGTGGGCCTCCAGGAACCAGCCGTCCTGATCGACGGGGACCTTCAGGGTGCTCGCCAGGTCCCGGCTGCCGCGCGCCGGCACCATGGGCATGGAGAGTACCAGCAGATCGGGCTCGAAAGTCAGATCAGACCCCAGCATGGGGTCGCGCACCTGAACCAGCGGGCGTCTCTCGACATCGGCGTGCTGCACGATGGGCTTCCGGTCATCAGTGTAGCGGATGAAGGTCACGCCCTGCGCGCGGGCCTGCCGGTACAGGCGCTCCTTGAAGCCGTAGGTGCGCATGTCGCGATAGAGCACCACCACCCGGCCGGAGGGCCGCAGCGCCTTGAACTGCAGCGCGTTCTTGAGTGCCACGGCGCAGCAGATGCGGGCGCAGAAGTCCTCGGCCGGTCCGACGCATTGGATCATCACCACCAGCCTGGCCGCGGCGAGTTCTATCGGGCGCTCGTCAGAAGCGGGGCCGATGCCGGCCTCGGCGGCCAGCAGGGCTTCGAACTCCTGTTGGGTCAGGATGCGCGGGTGGGTCCCGTAGCCGTACTCGTCGCCGCGATATTCCTCGCCTCCCACGGCGACAATGGTCACCCCGTGGGAGACCTCGCGCCGGCTCCCGCCCCCCCGCTCCAGCACCGAAGTGAACTGCCCGACCAGGCCTCCGCTCTCCACTAATTGCGTCCCCAGATGGACTGTGATCAGGGGGTGCTCCTGGATCGAGGTGGCCAGCGCGGTGAGGTGGGGTTGGGGATCCGGCGCCTCACAGGTTCCGGAGAGGGGCAGGCCGAAGTGAAGGCGGCGCAGGTTCCCGCCCAGGACGGGTTCGCGCTCAACCAGGTGGACGGGGAAGCCCTGCTCCGCCAGCGCCAGGGCGGCGGTCATGCCGGCCAGTCCGCCGCCGATCACCAGCGCCGCCGGCTCGACGGGCGCTTCATGGCGCTGCAGGGGCTCCAGGGCAATGGCCCGCGCCACGGCCATGCGCACCAGATCCTTGGCCTTGGCGGTGGCCATCTCCCGATCATCGGAGTGCACCCAGGAACAATGATTGCGGATGTTGGCCATCACCAGCAGATAGGGGTTCAGGCCGGCCTGGCGCAGACAATCCTGGAACAGTGGGCCGTGGGTCAGGGGTGTGCAGGAGGCCACCACCACGCGATTGAGCTCGTGTTCGACGATCTGTTGGCGGATGCCCTCCGTGCTGTCCTGTGAGCAGGCGTAGAGCAGGCGCTCGGCGTGCACCACCCCGGGCAGTGTGGCGGCGTACTCGGTGACCTCGGCCACGTCCAGGAATCCGGCGATGTTGGAGCCGCAGTGGCAGACGAAGACGCCGATGCGGGGCGGCTGGTCGCGCACTTCGCGCTCGGGGG
>JAJRUD010000019.1 GCA_024277995.1 Chloroflexota bacterium | reverse complement strand
GCGCAGGCTGAAGACCGACTGGATCGATCTGTACCAGATCCATCGCCCGGTCTTCGACACCCCGCAGGAGGAGACCCTGCGCGCCCTGGATGACCTGGTCCGCCAGGGGAAGGTGCGCTACATCGGCTGTTCCACTTTTCCGGCCTGGATGGTGATGGAAGCCCTGGCTATCAGCGAGCGCGACGGCCTGGCGCGCTACGTCAGTGAACAGCCCCCCTACAACCTGCTCGACCGGCGCATAGAGAACGAGCTGGTTCCCTTGTGCCAACGCTACAATCTGGGCCTGCTGCCCTGGTCGCCGTTGGCCATGGGGATGCTGGCCGGGCGCTATCAGAAGGCCGATCAGCCCCCGCCCGATTCGCGCGCGGCGCGCATCGGTGCATGGGCCGCGGAACGCGTCACGCGACGCGGCATCGAGGCGGGCCGTCGAGTGGCCGAACTGGCGGAGCAGCGCGGTCTCAGCGCCGCACAACTGTCGCTCCTATGGGTGAAGGACCAGCCGGCGGTGACGGCGCCCATCATCGGGCCGCGCACTGAGGCGCACCTGGACGAAGCCCTGGCGGTAATGGAAATGTCGCTCGATGGGGAGATGGCCGCCGCCCTGGACGAGATCGTGCCCCCGGGCAGCGCCGTGGCCGACTTCCACAACACCAGCGGATGGATGAGAATGCGCATCGCGCGCTGAGCGGGTGAGGGAGCAATGCTTATCAGTCCGGGCAGCGGCGCTGCCTGCTTCTCCTCCGGCGGCCAGGGTGGGGGCCGGGGCGACAGCGCCCGGTTGGTGTGTCGCGCCACCCCGCTCTCGTGTTGCGGGCTCTCGTGGCATCATGGGTGGGTGGCCCCTTTCCCGGCGGACCCTCGAGCCAACGAGGCGCGACTCCATCGTCCACCGTACGTATAGTAGGCTAGAGTCGAAACGCAGTGGAGGTCCCCAGTATGCGTCGCGTGACAATACCGCTCGCAGCCCTTTCCTCGGCACTCCTGGCCTGCACCCTCTCCATCAAGATCCCCTTCGTTCAGGAGATCAAGACCGGTCCTATGACGACGGAGGCGGTTCGCGTCGCGCTGCCTGAGGAGGGGACGCCCGAGGTGATCATCGACTTCGCGGTCGGTCAATTATCCCTGGAACCGGGGGCCGAGGGGGCCCTGCTGGAAGGCAGTGCGAGCTACAACGCGCGCCAGCTCGCGCCGCGGGTCGAGGCGGATGGAAACCGCATTCGGCTATCCACCGGCGACCTCAGGGAGCTGAAGGGGATCCCCAGGGCCGACGCAGAGATCGAGAATCGGTGGGAACTGCGCCTGGCCGGCGCCCCCATGACCCTCGCCCTGAACGCCGGCGCGTACCAGGGGCGCCTGGAACTCGGCGGTCTGGCGCTGGAAAGGCTCACCATCAAGGACGGCGCCTCCGACGTGGTGGTCTCCTTTGCGAAGCCCAATCAGGCCGAGATGCAGGAGCTGCGCTACGAGACCGGTGCGTCTGACGTGCGGCTGAAGGGTCTGGCCAATGCCAACTTCGAGCGTCTGATCTTTCGCGGCGGCGCGGGGAACTACACGCTGGATTTCACGGGCGAGCTGCGTCGCTCGGGCCAGGTGACTGTAGAGGCCGGATTGGGGAACGTGACGCTGGTGATTCCGCCGGGTGTGCCGGTGGACATCCAGATACAGGGCGCGCTGTCGGGGGTGATGATCTACGGCGGCTTCATGGGCTCCGGCGATTCATACACTCAACAGGGCGAGGGGCCGCGTCTGACCTTCACTGTGCGCCTGGGCGCGGGCAGCCTGACCCTGCGCAATCCCTAGGCGCTCATATTCCGGGTTGGAGAACGGGACTGGCTCGACGCCTGAAAGGGCCGACCCGCGGGTCGGCCCTTTCCATGTGCATGGCAGCGAGAGATCGCCAGCGAGACCGCACTGCCGAACCTCTAGGCCTCGGCCTGCAGGATCATCTCGCCATCCGGGGCTGGCGTGAAGCCGAGCGGCCCCTGCGGCACGTGGTTGACCACTGTCAGCTTTCCCTCGTCGATGGCCTCCCAGATGACCTGAAAGGGCGCTTTGCCAGGGACCCATTTTTCCACCACCACAATGCCGTGCCCGGGCAGTACGGTGAAGACGATCTGTCGCGGGTCGCGCGGGTCCTGCAGGGCTTCAGAGCGGCCGAAGGCGCTCTGCACGGCGCGCGCCTGTGCCTCTGTGGCGCATGAGACGGGGAAGTGGTAGTAGGGTGGGTCGAGCGCCACATGCTCCACCAACGTCGGGTCGTAGGCGGCCACGCCGCGATGGCCGTGCAGCTTGCTGCGGATCACCGGCACCTCGGCCTCCAGGCCCCAGTCCGACTGGCTGAGGTGCACGCGCGGCAGGGCCTGGTCCATCTGTATCATCTCCACGGCCTCCGAGGAGGGTGGATCGTTGGGCTTGCCCTGCACGTGCCGCACCAGGGCGCCGCTGCCGTCAGGTTGCACGCCCACGATGACGGCCAGGTCGGCCTCGCCGATATTGCCCTTGTCTACGGGCCGGGCGCTGCCGGTGACGGTGGCGATGAGGGCCTCGATCTGGGGATCCCAGGTGGCGAAGCAGCCTTCGCTGTATTGGTTGGCCACCGCCTCGGCCAGGGCGGGCACAGACACCAGGTCCGCGATGCGCACCATCTCGGTGAAAAAGCGTCGCTTGTCCAACTCCTGGGCCGCGCGGCGCATGGCCTCCGGCGTCTCGAGCGCGACCCATTGTTCGTAGGAGAGAGGTTCGCCGATGGGGGTATGGTGCGTGACCTCATGCGTGCTGAGTGCGGTTACCAATCGCAGCACCACGTCCTCGTAGAGTGCCTGGAGATCACGGCCATCCAGGCGCGGGTGCGCCCCCACCAGGTCGAAGAGGTAGGCGGTTTCAATACGGTCCTCTCCCACCACGAGCATGGCGCGGATGGTCTTGGCCTGGGCCTGCACCAGGCGCTCCAGGGCCAGGATGGGGCCGCCGCGCCGCCCCTGCTCGAGGAGCACACGATGGGCGCGCGGTGACAGGCCCGGGAAGGCGAAATCGACCTCGTCCGGCGGGTCCTTGGCCAGCGCAGTTTCGAAATGGTGCAGCGCCTGGCTGAAGCGCTCCGGGGTGCAGTGGAGCATGGTGAAGACGGTCGGGGCGTGGCTGAGGCTGAAGCGTCGCCGGGCGGTGAAGAGCAGCGCCTGGCGCCAGTCGAGAGGTTCGCCGAAGGGAGCACTGGTGAGCAGGATGTCCGTCTGGTCGTCGGGGGCGCGCTGCACGATGTGGCCCTGGCCTTCGAATTGGTCCAGCAGTGCGCAGGCCGCTTCCTGCAGCAGGGGGTCGTCATGCCCAGGCACGAAGGCGACGCGAACCTGGCAGAGCCAGGGATGGACGGGTCTGGCGGAGGTGTGGCGGAGCAGGTTGACCTTCATGATAGCCTCTCCCTACCTGCGAAAGCGCGGTTTCAACCTATAGAGGTCACAGATCCCGGATGAAAACCCTGTGGTTCTTGTATGGAACGCCGCCCAGGGTTTCCAGGTCACGGCGCATCTGGACGGCCGATTCGGCCACCTGGGTCAGGTCGGCGTGGCGGAAACCCGCCTGGCGGATGGTCTTCTCCAATTCCGAATAGAGCAGGGCGTTGCCACCGCGCCCCTGGAATTCGGGCAGGATGCCTGCGCCGTTGATCGCCACCCAGGAGGTGCGCTTGAATTCGACGAGGAGGTCGACCAGCCCAAAGGGCAGCAGGCGGCCTTTGGCCCGCTGCAAGGCGGCGGAGACGTCAGGGAAGGCGAATAAGAAACCGACCGGCTCCTCCTCCCTGGCGATGATCTTGATCAGGCGCGGGTGGGCGACGGTCATCAGGTTGTCGGTGAGGAATCTGATCTCGCGCTCGGTGAGAGGGTAATACTCCCAGTTGTTGACGAAGGCCCGGTTGTAGGTCTGGCCGATGCGCGGAGCCCACGCCCGCAGCTCGCGCTTGCTGCGGAAGCGCAGGACCTGCAGCCCGCCTCGCCGGGCGGCGCGTTCGGCGATGCGATGTACCCGCGCGGGCAGGCGGAACTTATCTATGCCCAGGTAGTGGGAGACGAAATCCACCTCTTTGCGGAAGCCCAGCCGTTGCATGAATGCGGGATAATAGGGCGGGTTGTAGTTCATCATGGTCATGGCGGGCCGGAATTCGAAGCCCTCGACCAGCATGCCATAGCCATCCAGGGCGCCGAAGCCTTTGGGGCCCACCAACTGGTTCAGGTGGCGCGCCCGGGCCCACTCGAAGACCCGCGCGAAGAGCGCTTCTGCCACTTCGAAGTCATCGACCGTTTCGAAGAGGTAGAATTGAGCCTGGCGCGTCTCATGGTAAGCGTTGTAGCGCGTGTTTTCCAGGACGGCGATGCGCCCCACGTCATGGCCGTCGCGGGAGGCCAGGAAGAAGTCGGCCTGGGAGTGTTCGTAGAAGGGATGCTTGTCGCGGTCGAGTTGGGTGGCAGCGTCGATCAGCAAGGGCGGCACCCAGAGCGGATGGCCAGAATACAGCCGAAAAGGGAGGCGCAGGAACCGCCGCACCTGAGCTTTATCACGGGTGTCCACGCGGTGGATCTTGACCACGCCTCCCTCCAGGTGTGGGGATCAAGCTTAAGGCCCCCAAACGATCATCGTCCGGCTTGCCGCGATTGTATCACCCCGATAAAGCATCTACAATTCGTGGTCCAGTGGTTCGGCGAGGTAGCCTGAGCCGTCGCCCCTGTGACACAGCGGACGACGGGCTTCGGCGCAGGGCCGTGCTTCATGCCTTGGCGCACCGCACATGCTGATCGAAGCAACGCCCGACTCCCGGCCGTCGGCGCGCACCGGGAGCACGCTCTCAAGGAGGCCGACACTCATGCTTCCACGTGTCCTGCGCTGGACCTTCAACGCGTTGTTCGCCCTGCTCACCACGCGTCGAGTGGAGGGTATGGCGAACCTGCCGCCGGAGGGGCCTTACATCCTGGCCGTGAATCACCTGAGCCTCTTCGACGTGCCCTTCGTCTACGGATTGATCGGCGGAGAGCACATCGTTGGCTGGGCGGCGGAGAAGTACGAGCGCCATCCGATCTTCGGTCCCATACTGCGGGCCGGAGGCGGGATCTTCATCCAGCGGGGAAAAGTGGACCGGCGGGCGCTGCTGGCCGGGGTGGAGGCCTTGCGCCGGGGGAAGGTCTTCGGCCTGGCCCCGGAGGGCACACGCAGCCCTACAGGGGCGCTGATACGGGGCAAGGTGGGGGTCGCCTATCTGGCCCATCAGGCGGACGTGCCGGTGGTGCCGGCGGCCATCATCGGCACGGAGAGACTGGGGCGCGATCTGCTGCGCCTGCGCAGGCCACAGCTCACCCTGCGCATCGGGAAGCCCTTCCGCCTCCCGCCGCTGCAGACGGATAAGCCGACCGCGGCCATGCTGCGGCGCGATGTGGACGAGATCATGTGCCGCATCGCGGCGCTGCTGCCGCCCAAGTACCGCGGCGTGTACGCGGATCACCCCAGGCTGCGGGAGCTGCTGCAGGCTGGGCAAACCGCCCAGACAGAAGGCGCCATGGCCGCGGACGAGTAGGGGATGTTGGGGGACGGGGTCCTGCCGCGTCGTTGCCAGCGGCGACTCTTGATCCGGTCCACAGGATGCGCCTTCTTGAAACCGAGTGCATGAGGCGCGGTTCAGGGCCCTGCGAGGAAGACGTGCCCGCCCGGCGGGAGCGCGCTTTGTGATCGATCTTGAGGAATACTCATGGAGGATGGTAGATGCCCACGGTTAACCAGGCGCGCGGCTGGTATCCAGGCGACGGGGCCGACCCCGTTCACGGCTTCGACCACGTGATGCGCGTCTTGCGGTTGGCGGAAGACATCGGGCGCGAGGTGGGAGCCGATATGGAAATCGTGCGCGCCGCGGCGCTGCTGCACGACGCGCGCGGCGCCGCACCGGGCGGGGATGGCGGCCGGGCGACTCATGAGCAGGCCTCGGCGGCCTTCGCCCGTCAGGTGCTTGAGAGCGAAGGGTGGGCGGAGAGCAGGATCGAGGCTGTGCTGCATTGCATCCGCGCCCATCGCTACCGCAATCAAGAGCGCCCGCGCACATTGGAGGCGCAGGTGCTGTTCGACGCTGACAAGCTGGACGTGCTGGGTGCCTTCGGCGTGGCCAGGACCATCGGCTACGCGGTGCAGGCCAACCAGCCCGTGTTCGCCGAACCCTCACAGCGCTTCCTGGAGGCGGGCGAGCACGAGCCCGGGGAGCCGCACAGCGCCTATCACGAGTACGTATTCAAACTGCGTCGCGTGCGCGAACGGCTGCACACCACACCGGCCCGCCGCCTGGCGGATGCCCGCCATCAGGCGTTGGTGGCCTTCTTCGAGCAACTGGCGATGGAGGCGCGCGGTGAGCGATGAGCCCTGCGGATTTCTGCGCGGCATTGTCCTACCTGCTCGGATCGGTGGCTGAAACGCCTCGCGTTGACCCCCTCGCTGGCTGGCTGGTATGATAGGCCGTGGAGGTTCTGCTATGGCCGCGCAAGAGCGCCCGCAGATTCTGCTCACCAACGACGACGGCATCCGTTCGCCCGGCCTGTGGGCCGCGGCCGAGGCGCTCTCGCGCCTGGGGTACGTCACCGTCGCCGCGCCGCGCGAGCAGTGCTCTGGGAGCGGCCGCAGCATGCCCGCCAGCTCGGACGGCGTGCTGCGCGAAGAGGAAGTGGATGTCGGCGGGAAGCCCTGGAAGGTCTACGCGGTGGGCGGCACCCCGGCCCAGGCGGTACAGCACGGTATCCTGGAATTGCTGCCGCGCGCGCCGGACCTGGTCGTCGCGGGCATCAACTACGGCGAGAACGTGGGCCTTGGGGTAACCATCTCAGGGACCGTCGGGGCGGCGCTGGAGGCGGCGGCCCTGGGCGTTCCGGCGCTGGCCATCTCGTTGGAGACCGCTCCCGAATACCACCTCTCCCATTCGGAGCATGTCGATTTTTCGGGCGCAGCCCATTTCACGACGCTTTTCGCCAGGAAGCTGCTGCGCGGTGAGCGCTTTGCCGATGTGGATGTGCTCAAGGTGGAGGTGCCCGCCGATGCCGGGCCGGATACCCAATGGCGGGTCACGCGGCTCTCGCGCGTCCAGTACTACATGCCGGTGGCACAGCACAGGCGCGAGCTGCACCGTCCGGGACGCATCGGCTATCAGGTGACGCTGAACGTGGATGCGCTGGAGCCGGATTCAGACGTTTACGCGCTGCGGGTGGAGCACAAGGTGGCCGTCACCCCCCTCAGCCTGGACCTCACTTCGCGGATCGATCTCGGGGAACTCGAGCGTCGCCTGAAGGATCTGTGACCTCTCTCCCCCCGTCCCACAATTCATCCTGCAACGGATAGCGGATCCTGGTCGGCGCACAATGCCAAGGACCCCGCCTACCCTGCGTGCCGCCGGCTCGGGTTCAACGCCTCGAGCATGGCCGCGTGGATATGGCCGTTGGTGGCAAGAAGGGAGGTGGGCTCGGCGAAAATGTCCTCACCCCCATCCATACGGCTGACCCGCCCGCCGGCTTCGCGCACGAGCAGAATCCCCGCTCCCCAATCCCAGGGCCACAGGCGCAATTCCCAATAGCCATCGAAACGGCCGGCGGCCACGTAGGCCAGGTCGAGCGCGGCGGCCCCCAGGCGACGGACGCCGCGCGAGCGCAGAGCCAGCGCCGCGAAGTGATCCAGGTTGTTCTCGGGGTTGGTGCGTATATCGTATGGAAAGCCGGTGACGAGCAGGCTCTCATCCAGTGAGTGCGTTTGCGAGACGTGCAGCCGCTGGCCGTCGAGCCAGGCCCCACCACCGTCCTCGGCATAGAAGGTCTCCTGCCGCATCGGGTCGTGGACCACACCGAGCGTGGGGCAGCCGGCGCGCGCGTAGGTCAGGCAGATGGCGAAAATGGGCAACCCATGAGCGAAGTTGGTGGTCCCGTCCAGGGGGTCGATCCACCAGCAGCTCTCGCTCTGGCCTTCGGAGCCGCCCTCCTCGGCCAGGATGGCGTCCTCGGGGAAGGCGTCGCGGATGCCGTCAACCAACAACTGCTCGGATCGCAGGTCGTACTCGGTAACCAGGTCGATGCTGGCCTCTTTGTGGCGCACTTGGCTGGCACGCCCGTAGCCTTCACGTAGAAGCGCGCCCACTTGGCGCGCCAGGTCGACGGCGAATTGCAGGCGCGGGTTCACGGTTTCTTCGTTTCGTCCTCCCCATGAAGCAGGTTGTGCAGCGCGGCCAGTTCCTTTTCGATCTCGTCCCGCTGCGCCTCGGTCTGTGTCAGCAGCGCCTGAAATGCGGCGCGCTGGTCCGCGGGGACCGTGTCGATCAAATTCCGGGCGCGCGTGATCTGGCTCTGTTTGTCTTTCAATTTGGCTTCCAGGCGCTCGCGATAGCCGCGATAGAAGGCCTCGTCAGGAAGCGGCGCCGGACGGGTGCTGGCCTGTGACGTGAGGACTTCGGCCACGGTGAGCAGCAGCTCTTCAGTCTCGAAAGGTTTCTCCAGGAAGGTGATGGCCCCCATGCTGAGGGCGAAGGCCTTGTCTTCTGGCGTGATGTAGGTTGCGGAGATGAAGATGATGGGGATGTCGCGCGTCCTGGAATTGCGGCGCACCTGATGGGCCAGCGCAAAGCCGTCCAGCTTGGGCATCAGAATGTCGGTCAGGATCAGGGCGGGAGGCTCGGCGGCGATGCGCGCCAGAGCTTCATCGCCGTTGCGGGCCGTGACCACCGGGTATCCTTTGAACGTCAATGTGACCTCGAGCAGCTCGAGTACGTTGGGGATGTCTTCGACAATGAGGATAGGGCCTGAGGAGAGGCTCATGACACCATTGTAGCGCAGGCCCCGCGCGTGGGGAAATGGCTCTGGGGTTGGATCGAGGGCCGTGTTCCTCAGGCTGTGCGCTGCTGCGGATGGCGCAGCCGACCGAATGCCAGGGAGGTCATTGCCGGAGCCGCGCCCTGCGAAGAGGGTAAGCCGCGGCTACTGGCCGTGCAGCGATTTTTGGACGATGCGGGCTATGGTCTGGGAATCGAGCGGTTTCTGCACCCAGATCACGTTTTCCCTCTCGAGCAGGTCGCGGGTACCGCTTCCGGTCGGGTAGCCGGTCATCAGCACCAGTTTGAGGTCCGGGCGTCTGGCGCGCAGGTTCTGATAGAGCTGCATACCTCCGATGCCGGGCATCACCAAATCGCTGAGGACCAGGTCGATCTCGTCTTGGTGCTGCTCGAAGATCTGCAAGGCCTGCTGGCCATCAACAGCCACGAGCACCCGGTAATTCAGGCTCTGCAGGGTCTCGAGCACAGCGGTGCGGGTGGCTGAATCGTCCTCCACCAGCAGGATGGTTTCCTGCTGGCCCTGTACCTGGGCCACTGTCGAGGGCTCCAGTTCGATGATCTCTGGCCCGTCGAGTTTGAGGGCCGGGAAGTAGAGGATGAAAGTCGTGCCCTTCCCCTCGCGCGATTCTACGTCGATGAAACCCCCGTGCTGTTTCACGATGCCGTAGACCTGTGCCAGGCCCAGTCCGGTGCCTTGCCCCGGTGGTTTGGTGGTGAAGAAGGGCTCAAAGATGCGCGAGATGTGCTCCTCGGGGATGCCGGTGCCCGTATCCGAGACGGTAATGCGAAGCCACTCGCCAGGCGCCATGTCGGTGAAGGAGGGGGTGTCTTGCGGTGCGAGAATGAAGCGCGAGAGCTCGATGGCCAATTCGCCGCCATCGGGCATGGCATCGCGGGCGTTCAGGGCGAGGTTCATGAACACCTGCTGCAGGCGGGCCGGATCGGCGCTGAGGATGAATTCCTCGGGCTCGTGGATGAGCTTGATATCAATCCCTTCCGGCAGTGTGCGCTCCAGCAGCTTCTGGAGCTCTTTGAGGAAAGGCGCAAGGTCCATCGGATGGGATTCGACGATACCCCGCCGGCTGAAATCAAGGATCTGCCGTGTGAGGGCCGAGGCGCGCTGGGCCTGCTGCAGGATGGTGGAGAGGCGCTCACGGTCGCGCGTCGTCAGCTCGGGGTTGCGCTGGACCATCTCCGCGTAGAGGATTATGGCGGCCATGATGTTGTTGAAGTCGTGAGCGATCCCGGCCGCGAGCTGCCCGACCGCCGCCAGGCGATCCTGCTGTTGCGCGCGGGCCTGGATCTCACGTGCCTCGGTGACGTCGCGGATGAGCAATGTCCAACCGCCCTCGGCCATGCCGATGGGGACGGGGTTGGGGAGCACCTCGAACACCCGACGTTCGGGCTTGTCGACGATGATTTCGTGGGGCAGGCCGCCCGGCCGGGGGGACAGGTAGTAGTGCACGGGGTATTCACCCAGCCGGTGGAGTACGTCACCCACTTCGGCCTCGGCCAGCAGGCGCAGGTACTCACGGGCCGAGGGGTTGGCCAGTACGACGCGCTGTCTGGCGTCCAGGGTCAGGATGCCCTCCTGCACGGTGTCCAAGATGCGCTGGACCTGTTGTGCCTGTTCCCTGACCCTGTCGAGCAATCGCAGGCGTTCGACGGCTGTGGCCAGTTGGCGCGTGATGGCCTCCACCAGCGCCACCTCTTCCGGCATCCAGTGACGGGGGCGCTCGGATCCCAGCCAAAGCCCTCCATGTCCGCGCAAGGGGGCGTATAGCATGGCGCGCACGCCGCTCCGAACGAGGGCGGCAGGCGGCTGCACGGGCATAGACTCTTTCGCTTCGGTGATGTCGGCCACGACGATGGGTGTGCCCAGGTGCGATCCGGTGGATTGCAGCAGCCACTGTCGGACGATGTCGCAGGTGTCCTGGCTCTGTGCGTGCAAAGCGCAGGTATCACCCACCCAGAGCGCGCCGAAAGGTGCATTGAGGGCGCGCAGCGTGGGCCTGAGCGCGCTTTCCAACAGGGCAGGCAGTTCCGTAGCACCGGCTGCGGCGGCGATGATGGCGTTGATGGCCTCTTGCTGTGAGGCCCGGCGCTGTGTCTCTTGAAAGAGCTGGGCGTTCTCCAGCGCTACGGCCACCTGGGCGGCCAGGATCTCCAGGAAGCGCAACTGGCGCGAGCTGTAACGGTCGGGGTGGAAGGATTGCACCGACATGGCGCCGATCAGACGCTCGTGGGCGATGAGCGGTACGCCGAGCCACGAGCGTGCCGGAGTGCCCTTGTGGCGCGGCTTGACGGGCAGTGGGTCGCGCGACAGGTCGCCGATCAGGAGTGGTTCGCGGTGGCGCATCACCCAGCCTGTGAGGCCGCCGTCCTCCAGGGGGGCGCGCAGGTTGACGAGCTCCGTCATGAGTTCGTCTTCTTCGATGGCCAGCGCCACTTCCATGGCCTGCGTCTCTTCGTCGTACAACGAAACCACGAAGGCATCCAGCGGCAGCGCCCGGCGCACCTGGTCGTACAGGCGCTGGAGCAGCAGGTCGCGATCCAGCGCGGCTCCCGTGGCCAGGGCGATGTCGTACAGACTGGAGATCTCCTCCAATTGTCGCTGGGTATCCTCGAAGAGGCGTGTGTTCTCCACGGACAGGGCGGCCTGGCTGGCCAGAGCTCCCAGGAGCTTGATGTCCGGGTAGGGGTAGAAGTCGTCAGGATCGCGCCTGCCGAAGAGCCAGATGCCGATGATCTCGCCGCGCGCCTCCAAAGGCAGGACCAGGCGCACCCAGGCCAACGGGCTGCGGTCGTGGGGGTCGGGGGGGCGATAGCGGCCGGCCTCGGCCAGCAGTTGCTGGGCCTCTTTCACCAGGAGGCGCAGATCGAGACCCGGCACGCCGCGGACGAAGAGTGCTTCGGTGCCATCCTGTTCCCCGAGCAGCAGCAGCACCGACTGGCGGATGAAGAGCGTCGGCGCCAGTTCGTCGGCCAGCAAATGTCCCAGCGCATCGCGCGTCGGCGCGGCGGCGATGCGTTGGGTGAAAGTCTGCAGCACCTCATCGGGGTTGTGCTTGGCGCCATAGGCCACCCGTCCCACCAGGCGCTGGAAGCGTGCCTGCACCGGCTGGGCGCCCAGGGCGAAGACCAGGCCCAGCAGCAGGGCGAAGAGTGCCCTGCCCTCGTCCGAGGGGAGCAGCTTGACGCCGATGGTGTAGACCACGGTGTAGGCCGTGAGGAAGAGCAGGGCGAAGCTGTACATGCCCAGCAGGCGGCTGGCGCGGAACTCCAGGTCGCCCAGGTGGCGCTTGTAGAGGGCATAGGTGTAGAGGGCGGGGAAGGCGGGGAGGGCCACGGAGGCGGCAACCAGCGACCAGAAGCTGGGGTTTGGCGTTCCGATGAGAACAGGGGCGAGAATGAGTACCGCCCCTGGTAAGAACGCGAGCAGGATGCCTGCCAACAAGAGCCGTGTCGTCAGACGTTCTTGAGGGGAGACCCTTCCCGTCAGACGATACAGAATAAGAAGAAATGCACCGCCCACCGGCAGGAGGATGCCAACCGCATATGTAGAAGGGCTGATTCCGTGTAGGAGATCAAGCAATGCAATGAGGCCTGATGCTCCGTATAGGCCGGGCAGCAGGTAGCGATGCCAGTTTCGTGCGAGGGGGACGGGCAAGACAAGATGCAGGTGCAGGAAGACGGGCAACAGGAGCCAAGTTAGAGGGTAGAAGAGAATCGAGCCAAGGGGCACCTCGGTTGAGACGCTTCCTGCAGCAACCCAGAGGGCGATCATGTAATTCATCGCAGCCAACAGGCGCCAGCGCAGGTCGCGTGGCCGGAGGAAGAGCAGGACTACAGTTCCTGCGGTCCAGAATGGAAGGTAGAGCAGCATGCCCAATACTCGAGGCCATCGGTCGGCCCAGCTTATAGGGGGCATTAGCCACCAGGCTTCGCGCACTTGACCTTGATGCTCATAGCGGAGATAGACTCGATCCCCTGGTCCATAGCCCTCGAATGGAACGGCCGCGCGATCGGCCAGGAAAGCGTCGTGGGTAAGATCGCCCACGAATAGCAAACGGTCGCCTGGGGATATTTCCGCGTCGTTAGCCTCACACCATAAGGGTCTTTCCTCACAGTTGACCTCAGTGATGACGACCCAAGAGACATTCAGCGCGAAACCTGGGTACGGGGCAATGAATATATGAGCAAGGGTGGGGGCAACATTTATCAAGAGCATCACGATCGCAAAACCGCCCAGAAGGATGTCCTTGACGTTATTGGGGAGATTGCGGGTGAGCTTCATGCCTTGCGATCCATGTCCAGGTTGGCGGTGCTCTCTGCACCCGCTTCTCGCAGGAGCGTGACCACCGGCTCGCTCTGGCGTGCGAGAAAGTCTTCCATGGGCGTCGGGTCCGCCAAGCACAGGCCACCCAGGATCTCGCTGACGGCCCGATGGCGCTGCACCAGGTGGTAGGCGCAGTAGCTCACCGCTCCGCAGCGGATGAGGATGCGCTGGGCCCGCTCCAGCGCTTCGGCGTCACCCACCCTGGGGAGCAGATCCAGGAAGGCCTGCCTTTCGGGGTGATCCACCGTCGAGGCGTAGAGCAGCAGCAGGTTGTTGCGCGGCCGAGACCAATCGGGCGTGGCGGGGGTGCCGAAGGCGTCGAAGAGGTCGTCGTGGAGCTGGACGATCTCGCCCACCAGCAGGCCGGCCCGGTATAGCCCCTGGGCCACCTCGGGCGCGGCGCCGCCCAGCAGGCCGCCCAGTTCCAGCGCGCAGGCGTAGAAGGGGGTGCTCTTGGTGCGCACCACCTGCCAGTAGGAGGCCTCGTCGCCCTGGTTTTCCACATCCATGTGCTGGCCGCGGGCCGTGGTGAGGGCCATGCGCGCCAGGCTGGCCGCGGCTTCAGCGCGGCGCGCCGGCTCGACGGGGGCCCGCTCGAGCACGCGGAAGGCGGCCGCCTGCAGGGCGAAGGCCAGGTTGGCGGTCTTGCCGACGCCCAGCCGGTGGTGCTCGCCGCGCGGGTCCTCGTCCAGCATGTCGTCCACCAGGATGATGCTCACCTGCATGCAGGCGATGGCCGCCGCGCCGGGGAGGCCG
>JAJRUD010000018.1 GCA_024277995.1 Chloroflexota bacterium | reverse complement strand
GGTGCTGACGGCTTCCATGATGAAGCGCATGGGGAAGAGCACGGAGAGGAACTCCGGCGTGGCGGGCTCCTTGGTGCCGGGGTTGAGCACCGGGCCCGGGTCGGCGGGCATGTCGGGGTTGATGTTGTACCATGCGTCAGGGATGTCCTTCTCGGACAGGGTGAATTTGATTTGTTCGCTCATCGCTTGTCGCCTCTCGGGAGTAGGTTCGAACCTGACCGCATTTCGGTCGAGCGTATCCTTCAGCTTCCCCCTGGGCCACCTCCTTTCCCTGAGCTATCGCAGGCCGTCCGGCAGCCGACATGGTGCCGACCAGCAGGGCCGATGGGCGCCGGCCTTGCGACGCCACCTCGGCCTTGACGGCTGCTGTCCTATTCGCTGGCGGGCCTGCGCGTGTAGATGGTCTGGAACTGCAGCAGCCCCACCAGCAGGCAGGTTTCGCAGCCCTCGGGCAGGTCTTCCAGCCGCACAGGCTCGGCCCGCACTTCGAAGCCCATCTGCGCGTACATCGCCAAGGCTTCTTGTACGCGCTGGCGGTCGGCGGTGAAGCGTCGTTCCCAACCCTGTCGGATCAGTTCCGGGTTGGGCGGGATTTCGGGCGCTGGAATGGAGCCCACGTGGGCCGCGACCTCCTCTGGCAAAAGACCGTCCCCCTCAGCGGCCGGTCGATCGTCGTGCTTGGTTTGCCTTCCCTCAGCCATGACGCTTCTCGTCGCGCCGCGGCGACTAAGGAGCGCGTTCGGTGGCGTGCGCGCCAGCGGCGCCCTCCCGTTCGAGCTTGCGCAGCCGCCGGTGTCCCAGCACCGCAGCCCCGATGGCGCCGATGAACTGCACCATCTCGGCCGGCGGCAGGTTGACTTCCATGTTCAGGTGCTCCCGGATCACCCTGGCCATCATCTCGAAACGCAGGATGCCGCCGGCCAGGGTGACCTCGGGCTGGATCTGGACACGCTTCATGAGTTGGATGGAGCGACCCACCAGGGATACCATCGCGCCGTACATGATGTCGGCCGGCGCGCTGCCGTGCGAGAGGTGGTTGATGACCTCCGATTCGGCGAACACGGCGCATACGCCGGAGATGGCCACCGGCTCCTTGGAAGTGGACACCAGCGGCCCGATCTCCTGGGTGTTGAAGCCCATGTAGCGGGCCGTCTTTTCCAGGAAGGCGCCCGTGCCGGCGGCGCACTTGTCATTCAGGCGGAAAGATTTTACCCTGCCTTCCTGGTCCAGGCGCATGGCTTTCATGGTCTGGCCGCCTATATCGAGCACGGTTTGTGTGTTGGGGAAAAAGTGGCGGCTGCCCCAGGCAGCGGATGTCAGGTCGGTCACGTTCACGTCGCGGAAGGGCACCTGGAAGCGCCCGTAGCCCGTGCTCACCACGTAGGCGACATCCTCGCGGCTCAGCCCGGCCTCGTCGAGCGCGGTTTCAAAGGCGCGCTGCGCCGCCTGGTCCAGCTTGAAGCCGGTGTTGGTCATGCCATGAGCGACGACCTGCATGTCATCGTCCATGATGACCACCTTGGTGTACGTGGACCCTACGTCAAGGCCAGCGGTGTATCTCACGGAGTGTCCTCCCCGGCTCGGACCGGCACCCTGCTGCCCAGCACGTAGTCCAACGCGAACAGGGCGGCGCCGATCGCCCCCATATAGTGCGAATCCTCACTGACGTTGATCTCGAATCCCAGGGCCTCGTTCAGGACGTGAATCATGCCGACGTTCTTGGCCACGCCGCCGGTAAAGGTGAGTTCCTGCTCGATCCCCACCCGGCGCAGCAGGCCGATGGATCGCGAGGCGATGGATTGGTGCACGCCCAGCAGGATGTCCTCGATCTTCTTGCCCTTGCCAAGCCAGGAGAGCACCTCCGACTCGGCGAACACGGTGCAGGTGGTGCTGATGCGGACGGGCTTCTCGGCTCTCAGGGCGGTGGGGCCCAGTTGATCGAGCGGGATGTCGAGCGCCGCCGCGGCTGCTCCCAGGAAGCGCCCCGTGCCGGCGGCGCATTTATCGTTCATGCAGAAGTCCAGGATCTCACCGTTGGGGCTGACGCGGATGGCTTTCGTGTCCTGCCCGCCCATGTCCAGCACCGTCTTCGTGTCGGGGAACATGTGCACCGCGCCGCGGCCGTGGCAACTGATCTCGGTGACCTGGGTGTTGCCGAAGGTCACGCGATAGCGTCCGTAGCCCGTGCCCACGACGTACTCGATCTCCTCCTCCTGCACGTCGCTGTTCCGGAGACATTCCACATAGGCGTTCTCGGCGGCGGCCACCACGTTGGAACCCGTGTCGATCAGAGCGCGGGCAACGATGCGGCGCTGTTCGTCGATGATGACCGCTTTCGTCTGTGTGGACCCTACGTCCACGCCTGCTGCGTAAGCCATCTCCCTGCTCCCTTATTGGACCGCCGTTTTGTGCAGCTTGCGCGCGTTCAGCCCTTCGAAAAACGCATCGATGCGGTTCTTGAGTTGGGCCTCCGAGACCACCCGCTTGTCCATCATGTCGGATTCGATGAACAGGCTGGGCACGTCGGTTTCCTGCATGAAGGCGCGGCGCGAATCGGCCTGACCTGTCGAAGTGGTTCGGCAGCTCTTGATGGGGTGATACACCACACCGTCCACGCTATAAGTATCCACCATTTCCACCAGCGCCCGGTGCGGGAAGAACATGCTGTCCATGGCGTGACGGACGCTGATCAGGACCCCTTCCGCCAGGCTCTCGAGTGGGTGGTCCAGGTCGTACTCGAAGCCCAGGTTGATGCCGCCGCTGGCGAACCACAGGTAAGTGGAGCTGACGAAGACACCTCCCCATTCGGTGAACAGTTCGTTGAAGCGACGAAAGATGGGGTAGCAGGGCACCCCGACGAATACCAGCCGGTGCTCCTCCTCGACCGGCGTCCCGATCCCGTGCGAGGCCTTGTATTCCATCTCCTCCACCAGGTCGGTGAAGTACTGGCCGCCCTCCGGCGTGCCGCGGAAGGCATTGGCCACGCCCAGGTAGATGGTGCCATCGGTGAGGGCGTTGAACACGGCCGGCCTGCTGCGGTTGAGCTCGAGCACACGCCGCCAGCCGCGGATCATCTGGTTGGTGTTGTCCAGCACCTCGCGCAGGCGGTCGATGTCGAAGCGCCTGCCCGTCAGCTTCTCGCAGAGCTGGATGAGCTCGTCGATCTGGGCGGCCACGTAGCGGCGATCGCGTTCGAAGGCCTCCTCGCCCGGCCAGCTCTGCGTGTCGGCGGCGCGTGAGCCGGGGACGTCCAGCGTGAAGACGGGGATGTGGTACATGCGCTCCCAGATCTCGGCCCACTTAATGTAGGTGTTGCAGGCGTTGGTGATGACGGCGACGGTGGGGGGTGGTATGCGTCCCATGGGGTGCTCGCCGCCACGCAGCTGCAGGGCGAAATCGGCCTTGACGTAGCCGCAGATGTCCGGCGAATAGCCGTAGTCCTCGGCCTCGTTCAGGTATTGGTCGGCCACCCTGCGCACGGCGGTCTGCAATGAGTGGATCTCCGGGAAGACCATGGGCATGTCGAAGACACGCAGCACCTCGGCCATGCTGCCCATCACGAAGACGTAGGCCGCGCCCTTGTCATGTTCGGAGACCTGAGTGAGGTTCTGGAACCACTCGCGGAACATGCGCGCCCCGGCTTTGGCGCCCCGGCCGACGATCTCTTCGGCTGTCTGTCCCTTCAGGACCACGGGCTGTTTCTCATCGCTCATCGCGCTGTCACCTCGCGTACCAGTTCTGGCACTGGCTAGAAGAACAGGATGTTCTCGGCGAAGGTTTCAAGCTGCATCTGCAGCTGGTCGAAACTGGTCATGCTCTCTTCGAACTCGGTGATGAAGTAGGCGATGTTGT
>JAJRUD010000017.1 GCA_024277995.1 Chloroflexota bacterium | reverse complement strand
GCAGGCGGCGCACACGTTGCTGATGTCGGCCGGCCACTGCTCGGTGTCGTAGTCCTTGGCCGCACCCTCATCCACCTGGGTGACCGCCACGGTCACACCGTTGACCGTCTCGTTGATGATGCGGTAGTTGTTCGAGCCGTGCGGGTCGTGGCAGGAGGCGCACGTCAGCGCGCTCGCCAGATTGGCGGTGGAGCCGCGGACCACACCGTTACCCCAGGCCGCAGCCGTTGCCCCCGTCGCATCGTGCGTGGAGGTGACAGCGGCGCCCTGGTAGTTGATGAAGCCGCCGCCGAGCAGGGGTGCATTGTCGGGCGTGTTGGCCGCGCCCACGTTGCCGTTGGAGGCGCCGTCATCGCGGCTCGACAGGTAGTAACCGTCGTCCACGTTGGTGTTGGCGCCAGAGCCCGTTGTGCCGTGGCAGCTGATGCACAGGTTATAGGTAGTGGTCTGCACCAACAGGTTAGGCCCGCTGGCGGTGTGCGCCCTATGGCAGCCGGCGCAGGCGTCCGTGGTGGCAGTGTAGCCGCCGTGGGGGCCGCCGTTGGCGTTGGCGATCCCGAAGGTGGCCAGGGCCACCAGCAGGACCACCGCGACCAGTAGTGAGATTTTCTTCATGGCATTCTCCTCTCTCGTAGTTCTTTAAGGTGGTTCAGTGTCATTGTGCTCCGCTTGGCACCACCTCCTTTATGCAGCGGTCTCTGGATGTTGGATATCATTTACTTCCGATGCCAGCTTGCCTCCTTTCCCTACAAGCTAGTACGACCACACCTGAATGCGGTGATTCTCCCGGTCGGCGATGTAGAGCCGGCCGGTGTCGTCCAGCGCGATGTCGTTGGGGTAGTTGAACAGCCCGTCGTCCAATCCCCAATCCCCGAAGGTGAAGAGGAAATCGGGCTCCGGGCCGGACACATCGAAGACCTTGGCGTTCTGACCGACGGCGTCCACCACGTGGAGCCGATCGGATCCGTCGATGAAGGCGCCGCGCGGCAGGCTGATGGAGGAGTCGCCGCCGCCGCGCCCGAAGTTGAAGAGGAAGTTGCCCTCGGGGTCCCAGGTCGAGATGCGGCCGTTGTTGCCGTCGGTGACGTAGATGCGCCCCTGGGAGTCGGCCACGGCCGAGTTGGGGTAGAGGAACTGCCCCGCTTCCTGGCCGGTCTCGCCGAAGATGAAGGGTGTGACCTGCAGGTTTTGCCAGGAGCGGGCCCGGGTGATCTCGGCCGGGTAGATGTAAACCGCGTTGCGCGCCTCGACCACGTCGGTGACCAGCAGGGCGCCCGAGGCATCGATGCGAATGCCTAAAGGAGACCACAGAGCGCCCTCCGGGCCGGGGATGCTCTGCTCGGGGCCCTCGCCCAACTGAACCAGGACCTCTTTGCGGAAGATGTTGTAGGAGAATCGCGCCACCTCGCCCAGTTCACCGATCTCCTGGCCGACGAATGCGCTGAGGGAGAGCTCGGGTCCCAGCAGCGAGTCGAGGAAGGCGCCGGAGGGGTCATAGAGATTGAGGGTGTGCTGCAGGCGGTCGCTGACGTAGATGCGGCCGGTGGCGTCCACGGCCACGTACACCGGCGAGCGCTCGCCGGGGCGGGTGTTGGGCGGGGCGAAGGCGCTGATGGGCTCGCCGTCGCGGCTGAAGACTTTGATCAGTCGCTCTCCGCCACTCTCCGTCACGTAAATGCGGCTGCCGTCGGGGGACACGGCGACGCCCACCGGCTTGTCCATGCCGTAGATGGAGAACAGGTAATGCGGCGGGTAGTTCAGGTCGGCGGGTACGGGGAGCAGCTCCGGCAGCGGCTCAGGGCGCTGCAGGTAGCGGCAGAAGAGGATTCCCACGCAGAACAGCAGCAGCAACAGCAGCAGCAGCAGGAGCATCAGCAGGCGCCGCCGCCGCTTCTCTCGCTCTTGCTCTTCGGTCTCCTGCTCGAGCGCGAGTTCTTCTCCCTCGCGCAGAGTCTCCTCAGGCATCGTTGTCATTCATCCCTGTCCCGTCAATGTAGCTTGAATGCGACCCAGCGCCTGCTGGGCGGCCAGGTCGTCGGGTGTCAGTGCCAGCACGCGTTCGATGGCCTGTTGGGCAGCTTCCAGCTCACCCATTTGTTCGTAGGTCAGCCCCAGGCCGAGGAATGCGGGGGCGAAGTCCGGCAGGGCCTGGGTCGCTGATTCCAGATAGGTCCTGGCGGTCTCGAAGTCCTTCAGGCTGAAGGCCTGCATGCCGCGCGCGTAGTCGGCACCGGCTTCATCGCCCAGGGCCTGGTAGCTGACGATCATGGCGCTGTAGACTTCGGTGAAGTTGGGCACGAAGCGCACCGCGCCGTGCAGGCGCTCCAGGGCCAGTTCGTGCTTGCCCTGGGCCTGGTAGGCCAGGCCGGCCTGGTAGAGCGCGTCGGCGTCGTGCGGGACGATGAGCAGCGCCTTCTCCTGGGCCGCGGCCGCCTCTTCGGGACGATCGAGCGCCAGAAAACTCGTGCCCAGGTAGTAGTAGGCCGCCTCCAGCACGGTATCCACGTTGGCCATGGGCTGGTCCTTGCGCAGATCGACGAAGGTTTCTAGCGGCTCGATGGCCTCCTCTGGTCGGTCGAGCCGCACCAGCGCCACGCCGGCCACCCACAGGGCGCCCTGGTGTTCGGGGTCGGCCTGCAAGACCTGGTTGGCCTGTTCCAGTGCCTTATCGTTGGCGCCATTGCGCAAATAGCTCTCGGCCAGCGAGACGCGCAGGTCCAGGTTCTGGGGGTCCTCGCGCACGGCCTTCTCCAGGCTCTCGGTCTGCAGTTCGAGCGGGGACCTGTCACCTACGTGCACGTAGCGGTCCCATGTGTAATACCCCACGAAGAGCACCACCGCCGCGATGAGAGCCAGGGCGACAGCCCAGACGGCACGCTGCAGGCGTTCCGTACTGGTGCCCTGCAGGGCTTTGGTGATGCGGGTGAGATTCATGCGTGGCATGCCAGACTGCCTCCTCGCCTCATGGGTTTTCGGCGACACCCGTGCCCCCCGCGTGACAGCGGGTGCAGAGGATGTCCTGGTGACAGGTGTAGCAGACTTGGTCGCCGCGCTTGCGGTATTCCTCGGCGTGCGTGTAGAGCATGTCCGGCGGATGCGAGAGGTTGTGGCAGGCGTCGTTGCTGCAAAAGGCCTGGCCGTGACATTCGTTGCACCCCTGTTGCTCTTCTTCCGTGATGGAACGATGCTCGACGGTCCAGCGGAAGTCGACATGGGATGCGGGTGCGGAACCCACGATGACGGGCGCTTCGAGCAGCAGTTCATCGCCGCGGCCGACGATGGGCACCGTGTGGCACTGGTTGCATTTGACGCTGATGGTCTCCACTTCGTTGCCGGCCTCGTCGATGCTCACGTGCTTGCCGTCGTGGCAGCGGAAGCATCCCAGGAAAGGTGTGTGGCGTTCGTTGTCGGGATTGGTGCGCCAGTTGAGCTGCATCTCGGGGAAATTGGTCTGTTCGAAGATGCGCTTCAGTTCGTCGATGGCGGCGTCGATCTCGGCGCGCTTCTGGCCGAAGATGGCGGGGTAGCCGACGCGATAGAACTCGCGCAGTCCCTCGATGGCCTCCATGGCGTCGGCATCGCTGGTGTAGACGGGAGTGAGGATCTCGACCGCCTTGGCGCGGATGTAGGGCAGATCGCGCGAGATGCGGCCGGCGGCAATGGCCTGGTCCACCACCCGTTCGGGGGCGGGAATGAGGTGGGCGGTGCGGTTGTGGCAATCGATGCAGTCCATGCGCCGCACGCGGCCTTCCTGCCAGGCCTGCTCGACGAAGGAGGTGCGGGCGATGTTGAGCATGTCGCGGGCGAAGAACTCCTTCATGGAGCCGTCGGGCTCGCGCACGCCCACCCACAGCATCACCTGCCGCTGCTCATCGGCGGCGATGTAATAGACCTCGTTAGTGATATGCCAGTGGATGCCCTGGCTGGTGCCCGTGTTCTCCTCCCAGCCGCCCATCTTCAGGATCAGCGTGGACATCACGGGCGTGTTGGCCTCGTCGTTGTCGAAGTGCATGATGTTCTTGATGATGTTGTCTGTGAAGGAGGTGGGCGTGTGGCACTCCTCGCAGGTCTCACGCGCCGGGCGCAAATCGTGGACCGGGCTGGCGATGGGGCGGCTGTAGTTGTCAACCAGGACGGCGTAGACCTGTCGCAGGCCGTCGATCTTGGACTTGACGAAGAAGGATGCACCCGGTCCGATGTGGCACTTGGCGCAGTCGATGTTGGCGTGCGGGGAGGCCTGATAGCGGGTGAACTGCGGCGCCATGGGGTGGCAGGCCGTGCCGCAGAACTCGGCGCTTTCAGTGTAGGAATAGGCCTCGTAGCTGCCGATCAAGAAGGCCACACTGATGACAGACATGACCAGAAACCCGGCGAGCAATTTGCGCCGATGGCGCGGATTGCCGAGGTCGATGGTGATCTTAGGCCAGCGCAGCCAGCGGCGCCTGGCTGGCGGTGGGGGTTGCGACGAATTCACCGGGCGCTTCCTCCAACCTGAGATTCGCTATCACCGTCGCCCTGCTCCAGTTGATGCAAGTCCGGCAGATTCTCGGGGGCGATACCGGCCCGCTCCAGAGCAGCGACGGCCTTCTTTAGATACTCCAATTCGGCAGGGTGTTCCTCGAGCATTTCCTCCAGGGTCATGGTGCCGGTGAAAATGCTCTTGTTGAAGTGCTTGATCACCGTGTGGTAGGTGTGCCAGGTCAGGATGGCCAACACAGCCAGCACGGCCTCCCAGCCGTGAATGGCGCGTGCCACGGGGATGGCCACGCCGGGCAGGAAGCGGGTGGTCTGCGTGGGGAACCATTGCATCAGCCCGGTGAGGATCATCAGCACGCCACCCCAAACGAGGGCCCAGTATTCGGCCTTCTCCTCGAAGGTGTAGCGACCGAAGCGGGGGCGTTCCTTGCTCAGCCCAAGGTTGTAGCGGATCATGCCGATGAAGTGACGGAAGTCATCGAGAGTGGGCCACATGCTGCCGGCGCGGCGGTAGATGAACAGGCCGAAGAGGAAATACCCCACGTGGAAGGCCGCCTCGAGGATGAAGAGCACGGCGAAGATGTGGTGAATCTGGCGGGCGGTTTCGATGCCGCCCAGCATGCGCAGCATGAGCGAGCCCAGGGTGGAGGTCGAATAGCGCTGGGGGAGGCCGGTCAGGGCCAGGGTGCTGAAGGAGATGATCAGCAGCATGTGCTCGACGCGCTGGGTCAGGTTGAAGCGCAGGATCAGCAGCTTGCCATGAGCGTCCTGCTGGAAACGGGCTGCGGCCTCCAGGGCTTCACGCCGCGTGAGGCGGTGGGCCTTCTTGCGGCGCCGCGGGACGCGCGGGGTCGCCCGAGGCGCGGGCTGGGAGGACTCGGGCGCCGCCTGGGCGGTGGCGCTGGTGTCAGGGGGGGTGCCAGGAATGGCGTTCATAGTGTACCTAGATCCTCCATCTCCTCAGCCTGCCATTTGCGACGGCGCTCCATCAGGCGTCGGGCGCCATCCAGCGCGATGTAGGCCAGGAAGCCGCCTATGACCAGGGGGATCATGATGCGGTAGAAGGTGGTCACCGCGTACAGAACGGGGTTGTTCTGCCAGGTCGGCGTGTAGTGGCTGAGCCAGGCCTGGGGAAAGGTGATGTTGGCGTCGGGATGGCACTGCTGGCAGGTGTGCTGTAGGTTCGAAGGGTAGACCGTTGAGAGTGGGTCGTCGGGGCGGCGGATGTTGTGGATCCCGTGGCAGTCGAAGCACACTGCCTCCGTGCTGGGGCGGTTAGGGCTCTGGCGTCGGAAGAGGTCCACTGAGCGGCCGTGGAAGTCGTTGAGGTAGGTCTGGAAGACCTGGGTGGAAATGTCGTATTTGGACATGCGCTCTTCGTCGGCGTGGCAGCCGCCACAGATGGCGATGCTGTCGTTGCGGAAGGATGGGTCGCGCGGGCCGCGCACACTATGCACGCCGTGGCAATCCACGCAGGTGGGAACGTCGGGGTTGCCCTCACCGATGAGTGCCTCGCCGTGCACGCTGCTGCGGTAGGTGGTGTAGACGGCGCGGTGGCAGGTGGCGCAGGTGCTGGAGATCCTCGAGCGCGGCTGGTCGGGCGGGGTGATGTCGTGGCTGCCGTGGCAGTCGACGCAGACCGGCGCGTCAGGATTGCCGCCGGCCAGCACGCGGGCGTGGGCGCTGTCCTTGGCCTCCTCGAATTTATCGTCGTGGCACAGGCGGCAGGTCTCGTTGGCCTCCAGGGTCAACGCGCGGCGGTTCGGGTAGGGGAGGTCCACCTGCAGAGCGACCATGCGGGCGGCGCCCTCGCTGGGGTCGCCGACGTGGCAGTCGCTGCAGCTTATTTGTGAGTTCTGGTGCGGGTAGGCGCGCTGGTCCGCGTGGCATGCCAGGCATTCCAGGCCGGCCAGGCCGTGCACCGAGGGGTAATAGACGGCGGGGTCGACGTACAGGTCTATCAGCTCGCCATCGCCGAGCTTGCCCACCAGGTCCGGGTCGGAGTGGCACATGTGGCAGTTGCTCCGGCCGTGGTCCGGAGGTTGATCCCCCTGAGCCATGGCCGTCTTGGTATGCAGCGCCGCCAGAGTGAGGGCGGCCAGGCCGACGAGCAGGATGGCGATCCCCTCGATGAGACCGTGGGAGGTCGCGCCGCAGGAGGGCAGGCGGGGCGGGCGCGTGCGCGCCAGGAGCCGCCGCGGGAGATCACAGCGCTCGGTGTGCGTGGTTCGATTCGGTGTGCCAGTTCGATTCTTCATGCTGCCTGCTCAATCATCTCCAATAATTCCAACGCTTTACCCGCCTGCCGCTGCTCGCTGGTGACGATCTGGATCGCGCGCTCTTTTGGATCGAGGCAGATGATCTTCACCGTCGGCAATCTTTGCAGCAGCGCGCCGATGGTACATCCCGAAGCCGTCAGCCTTTCACTGGCGTCCAGGATGACGGCGTAAGGGCGCAGGGCGACGACCTTGGCCAAGCAGTCACCATCTTCTGGCTCCACGATCTGGAGGTCCAATCGGTCGTTGTGCTCCCGCAGGCGGCTGATGAGCCCTTCCGCAAAAAGCGTATGTCCTGTCAGAATCACGACTCGTGTGCGCATCGTGATCTCCTCTGAGCCTCCCCGGCATCAGGCCGCGGCGCGGCCTTTGTGAAGTTCTGAACAAATAGT
>JAJRUD010000272.1 GCA_024277995.1 Chloroflexota bacterium | reverse complement strand
TTGCTCTTCCCAAAGGCCCGCGCCCAGGCCCCGGCCCTGCTCTTCAACCGGGACAAGGTCCAGGCCATTGCCGTCCTGCGCGACGGCGGATGAGTCCTGCCGCGCGGACGGAGTCTTGCAAAGAGGGAAGCACTGCCATACGCGATGGGATCCGAAAAAGAAGCCAGACCTGAGCCGCATGTCTCAGGTCCAAAACGCCTGCCCCACCGGTCCCATCATCGCCCGCTGGCTGTGAAGAAGGTCACTGGACTCCTCGGCGCATTGTGCTATCTTGAAGGCGTTCCTGCTTTTCTATCGCTCAAGAGAGGAGAGAATCCATGAAAGGCGACGCGAAACTGATCGATACCCTAAACCAGCTCCTGGCCGATGAACTTACGGCCATCAGTCAATACATGGTGCATTCGGAAGTCTGCAACCATTGGGGCTACGCGGCTCTGCACGAGGCCATCGAAAAGCATGCCATTGACGAGATGCACCATGCGGAATGGCTGATCCAGCGCATCCTCTTCCTGGAAGGCCAGCCCATCGTCGACAAGCTGAACCCCATGCACATCAAGGATTCAGTGCCCGAGCTGATCGCCTCCGACCGGGCCGGCGAACTCAGGGCCGTCAAGGCCTACAATCAGGCCATCGGCCTGGCGGGCGATCTGGGCGACGAGGCGACGGCCGACTTGCTCACAACCATCCTCAAGATGGAGGAAGGTCACGTCGACTGGGCGGAGAAGCAGCTCGCCATGATCGAGCAGATGGGGCTGGAGAACTACCTGTCCCTGCAGACTGGGGGCGAGTGAGGACCATCGAGCGAGTCCTTGAAGCGAGACCGGCCCAACGCTGACGCCTCGACACAAATCAGGGGAATCCCCCCGGCCCGAAAGGCAACATGAGCATGACCTCCGGGGGGATTCCCCTGCGAGCGTTATGATGCTGGATCTCCCATCCAAAACCGGATGCTCAGCTCCCACCCATGGATTGCCGCCAGCGATGGCCTTTCTCGTGGCTGTGTTGGCTTTGCTCGCCTGCGGGCGCGCCGCCCAACCGACCGCGACGGCAGCCGCCACCGCCGGCTCACCGACGGGCCAGGCCGCGGCCACGGACGCCGACCCCTCTTCACCGGCCCCCCTCACTCCGGGCACCTTCGACCGCAGGTTCCCCTTTCAGGGGCGAGAGCGATCCTACCTGATCCACATCCCGCCCGGCATCGACACCTCCGCCCCGATCCCCCTCGTGCTGGTCTTTCACGGCGGCCTGGGCAACGCCCGGAACGCCCTGCGCATGACGGGCTTCAACCGCGCTGCAGGCGAGGCGGGTTTGCTGGTCGTCTACCCCAACGGAAGCGGCAAACGTCCCGACATACTCCTCACCTGGAACGGCGGAGGTTGTTGCGGCTACGCAGCAGAACTGCAGGTGGACGACGTAGGGTTTGTGCGCGCGCTGATCGCGGCCCTGGATTCCGATTTCAACCTGGACCGCAAACGCATCTACGCCACCGGGATGTCCAACGGCACCATCATGAGCTATCGCCTGGCCTGCCATGCAGCCGACCTCTTCGCCGCCATCGGCCCTGTTGCCGCCACCCAGAACTTCGACGCCTGCCAACCCTCCGAGCCCGTATCGATCATCCACTTCCACGGAACCGCCGATCGCCATGCACCCGACCAGGGTGGCATGGGGCCAGACCCGCTGGCCGGGGTCGCCTTCACCTCGGTGGAGGAAACCATCGCGTTCTGGGTTAAACGCGACGCATGCCCATCGGAACCGGAGAGCGAACGACGGGGCTCCATCCTGCGCGACCGTTTATCCCCCTGCGCTTCGGGCACTGCAGTCGAGCTCTAAACCATCGAGGGCGGCGGCCACGCCTGCCCCGGCAGCGTAAAGCTGCGGCCGGGTGCCGACGAACCCACCCAGGAGATCTCCGCCACCGAGGCCAGGTGGGCCTTCTTCGCCTCCCATCCCAAACCCTGAGGCACAGATCACCGCAGCGAACCCGACGCTTGCCACGCCCACGGCCTGCAGCGGCCGTCGGCTCGAGTGTGATCCTGTCCCGTCGCCCGCGACCAGCGTCAGGAGAGCGAGCATGAAGCGGATGATCCGCAGATCCTACTACCTGGGTGAATACCTGCTCATGCAGTTGATCTCAAGAGATCGGCCCGGGCCTTTCCTGCGCTGGTTCCTCAGGCTGCCGCTGCTGTACTATCGACTCTATCGACTCGGCCTGGGGTCGTTGCTGGGAAACCAGATCCTCGTGCTCACCACTATTGGCCGCAAGACGGGGCTGGAACGAAAGACGCCGCTGGGCTACGCTTACGATCCCGAGAGCGACACCTACTGCGTGACCGCCGGCTGGAGGGCACGCACAGATTGGTACCGAAATCTGCAGCACACCCCCTGGTTCCACGCCCAGGTGGGGAGGCGCAGCGTGCGGGACCTCGCCCAGCCGGTGGCCGCGGAGACATACGCCCACGTCTTCCGCAAGATCATCGAGCAGAACCCTCTGGCCGCCCGCTACTGGCCCCGCTGGACGGGAGAGCCCTACGAAGGATCAGAGGCCACCATCCTCGAGATCGCCGACCTGTTCCCCATGCTGACGCTGCGTCCCCAACGCTAATCCCCCGCCAGGCTGAAGGCATCAAGAACGAGGATCTCGTCGACCGTCTCCCCGAAAAGGGTGCCGATGCTTTCCGATCTCACCCACCCCACGCCCTCGGCATACCACATCGGGCCGCTGCTGGTCATCGAGAAGGGAACCGAGATACCCTCCATGGTGATCTCGACTTCCATCCCAAAGTCCACCTCCACCCGCAGCGCCTCGAAGGACCCCGCCGGCACGGTGACCATCTCCAGGCCGATGGCAGTGTAGTTTGAAGTGGCCGTTCCCTGGCTATCGGCGACTTTGCCGTCTGGCAGCGTCTGTATGCCGGTGATGTTGAAGGTCTGGGACCAACTGTCTCCGGGCTTGACGTCCGAGGGCAGGGTAACGCCGACGACCTGCGTGGTCTCAAAGGTAGCACTCGATCCCTCGCTGATCACACTGGCCGCGCCCCCCGCCGCTGAAATCTAGCGCCACGAGCCCCTGCGCCGTGCAGGACCACTCCTGGACACGCCTCAGCCCGTCGAAGTCCGCCGTGAGCGTGAATCCGTCGCTGCGCAGGTCGGTCACCTGGTCGGTGAAAGTGTAGGAGCCGCGCGGGCCTGCTTCGCCGGTGTAGGTCCAGCTCGCGCCCTGCCGCACGGGGAATAGGGGTTGGCGCAGAGGTCTGACGCGGCTTCGGGCGCGGCCGGCAGCGTCTCATCCACACTCCCCACGGCCGCCGGCGTTCCGCTCCCGGATCCGCTCTCTGAACCGGCGGGGATAGCTGTCTCCGCAGAGCCATCGCTGGCTCTCTGGCACGCTGCAAGCCCCAGCAAGGCGAAGGAAAAGCCTGCCACGGCCAGCAAAGTTCTGGGGGAAATTCGCACGAGCATTCATCTCCTCTCGCGGGCAGGCGCTATCCATCTTCGATCTGAGCACATGCTCGACGAGAACACGTCGCGCAGGCTCGTCGAACCTGCGCGACATGATTCCGGTCACAACATATCCACCCTATCACAACCGGACCGGTTCGAGCGCTCCAGTCACCCCTGGCCGGGCTCACGGCGCACCGTGCCAGCCGGCAAAGCGCGGCACCGAAAGCAGCCCCACACACGGTTCGGCCGTGCTGTCACGGGAGGCGGCGGTGAATTCGACCTGCGCGCCGTGGCAGCGGGCGAGCCAGTCGAACAGCCACGTCCATGCATCCGGCGACCCCGCGTACTGTTTCCGGATCGCGGCATGCGTCGTTGCCGGTCCGAACGCGGCTCACCGTATTCTGCAATCGGGGGACGCGCATTGAAGAGGCCCAGGACGTGTGGCGTGCCGAGCGTGACCAGACTTGAGTGCGAACACGCTCGCCGTCATGGCCGGGTGAGCCGGATTATGAAGGCTAGGGCGAAGAATCCTTTTCCCCGACTAGATATGGACAAAGCGACCACCTGCCGGTACGCTTAGGGGGAATCGCCCTTGGAGAGCGCAGCATGCATGCCGCGTCGTCAGCAGACCTGTGGGTGGTCGTCCCCACCTACTGGGGGTCGGCCAGGACTTCCCCCTTCGACCACCCCACCCCTCTGGATGGGCAGAGCACCCTGCCGCGGCTGCTGAACAGCCTGCTGCGCCAGGAGAAAGCGCCCCCCTTCCAGGTGCTGGTGCTCCTGGCCAGCGAGTCGGGGCCCACTCAGGAGCGAGCCCTGCACCGGCTGCGCGAGGTCCTGGCTCCCTATCACAAAGGGCTGACTTTGTGGCTGGCCGGTCCCAACAGCCTGCATGCCGTGAGCCGCTCCCTGCGCCGCGCGGGGCTGGACTCGGCCGGGATCGACACCACGAGCTACGCCGGCGTGCGCAACCTGCAACTGCTCATCCCCGCAGCCCTGGGCGCCCAGGCAGTGGCAGCGGTCGATGACGATGAGGTGCTGCCTCCCGACTACCTTTGGCGCGCCTGGAAGACGTTGAAGGAACTGGGTATCGAAGAGAACATCTTCGGCGTCGCCGGACCGTACCTCGACACCGAAGGCTCACCCTTCCTCCCCGAAAAGCCCGAGCCGCCGCATCGATTCGCCGCCAAATCCGCATACATGAACGCAACCCTGCGCGGCCTGATCCAATCCGAAGAACCTTACCCCACCACCCCCTTGGCGCTGGGGGGCAACATGCTCTTCCCGCGCTCGCTTTTCACACGCGTCGGCTTCGACCCGGGGATCACACGCGGCGAGGACATCGACTATCTGCTCAACAGCATGTTGGCCGGCCATCCCTTCTATTTCGATCGCCGCCTCACTATCACCCACATCCCGCCGCGCCAGTACAGTTCGCCGCCCTACGTGCGGCTGCGGCACGATGTGTTCCGCTTCATCTACCAACGCGAGAAGATCCGCACCGCAGGTCTGCCACGCGAGCGGCTGGACCCCTACCCCGGGCAGATGTTGTTGGACGGCCTCGAAGAGGAGGGCCTGGCGGCTCTGCAGCAGGCCCACGACGCGGGGCTCGAGGCCCGCTGGGGAAACCCGCGCTCCATCCTCGATGCGGCCAAACAGCACGCGGCGAGGTTCGTCCCTGCATATTTCAGCGACTTCGCCACCCGCTGGCCTGAGATGGTGGCTGCGCTCGAAGAGCCGACGGCGGCCGACGCGATCCGACAGGCGCTGGCCGCGGACGGAGGCACCCGGGGGCAGTGATGACCGAAGGGCGGTGATGCCCATCCCCACTTTTCTGATTTTCCGACCGGAAGCAGCACGATTCCATTGCCCAATATCCGGCACTATGTTACATTCTGCCCAATCGAGGTCCTCCACGAAGGCACAACAATGACATCCACACCCATGCAGACCTTAGAAGATGATTTCGTCCAGGGTCTGCGTTGCGCCATCTGTGACGCCGACGCGCTGCACGTCGTGCACCTGGCAGGCTACCCGGACTATGTCCACTGTCGTGCCTGTGAGGCAGCCTTCGTCGTCGAATCCGCCGGCGAGCGTGTGCTCTACGGCAACATTCCTGGGGACTACCCGCAAACCCGGCAGTGGGCGCTGCACCAATGGGTCTGGCTTGAAGCCGTCGCCCGACGAGCAGCCCAGGAGCGCGCGGCGGGGTCAGGGGAGGGACCGGCGCCAGCGCTCAGCGGCATGGATCCAGGACGAGAGACGCTGGTCGCGAAGCCTCCTTCGCTGGCCGCGCCACAGGACGCTGCCTCTGAGGGCGGAGCGGGCATCCCGGAGCAGGCCGAACCCCTCGCGCAAGCGGAGGCGGGGCCGGCGGCCCCGGGCTCCGAGCGAACCCCACCCAGCCACGCGTCGGGCGCCGCTCCCCAGGCAGAAGATCATTCCCCTCCTGACGAGCGAGCCGAGCCCCCTCAAGGGACAGAGGCACCGCCGACCCCACCTTACATCCCCCACGATGATGCCGAACCTCAACCCGGAGGACCACTGCCGGAAGAGCCTGAAGCTGGGCCGGAAGCGGGCCCCTCTCCCTTCATCTCATCGGGATTGCAGGATGTCGAAATCGAGCCTGAAGCCTCACCGCGAGATGGCGCCATTGGCGCGCCCTGGCGCACCATGCAACTGCAGGCCGAGCAACCAGCGGAGCCTCCTCGTAAGGCCGCCGAAGTGCAGCACCCGGCGGAGACCGACGAGGCAACGCCGGCGGCCGAATCTGTTCCCATCCGCATCAACGATCCCCCGCCGGGCCATCGCTATCGTGTAGTGCTGCGGGGCGAGCAGGCGCAAATCCCGCAGGATGTATGTGCCCACTGCATGGGGACCCCCGTTCGGGGACGGTTGGCCGTCGTAGGCACCTTCCCCGGCAGAGGCGAAGTCGGCCATCGCCGCACCGTCACCTTCAGCCTGCCGCTGTGTGCCGATTGCCACAAGCGCGCCTCTGCACGCAGCCCCGAAGAGCGCAGCGCCCGAGTCCAGGCCTACCTGGTCTCCCTGCTGACAGCGCTGGTCCTGGTGGTGATCGGCCTGGTCGTCGGCCTGGTCAATTTCCGCGCTGAGCCGGTGGTGTCCGCGGTACTCGTGGGCATCCTGGCCGTCGTAGGGTATGGGATCCCGCTCGCCCTGCTCTCGGGCCGGATCAGCGGACGCTACCCCCCGCCCCTGGACGCAGCCTACGTCCGCTCCACCTTGCTCATCCCTCTGGAAGGCCAGGAAGGGCTCCAGACCGCTTTCGAATGGCGCAACCGGCAATACGCCGAGCGCTTCCTTTCCGCCAACCTGGATCAGGCCATAGGGGACGTCACGCCCGTCCGGGATCGCGCCGTCTTGCCTGGGAGTGAGACATGACGCAGGGGAGAGCATCCCCGCGCCCCCTGCCCCCGTGCACGAGTGTTCGATCAATACTTGCGGCTGCTTTTTAGGACCACAGAACGCTTGCCTCGCGTGGTGCGCTTGTGCTAGGCTGAAAGCTGAGCCCGCGAGGGACCATCGTGAGCGAGAATCCTGAGACCCCGACCTGCCCATCCTGTGGGGAGCCGATGGAAGTATGGCCCGCACTGGAGGGAGAAGGATACGTCAGCGCCTGCCCGCGCTGCCCCCAGGTTCCACCGCAAACCACTTCGTCACGGCAAGAGCATCGCACGGGCGTTGACGGCGCGCGGGAACGCTTCCGCGGCCTGCTGAAGAGCGATGACGCATCCAACGACCCCCAGACCATCCCGGAGGAACTGCTGCAGGACCTCCCGGAGGAGGCGCGCCGCCTGCTTCGCGCTGATCGCAGGGACGAAGCCTCGTCGCAATCAGCGCCGCTTCGCGAAGAGTGGATGCGCTCATTGCGCGATCAGGGGTATCTGATCGATGAGGATGCCCACGGCGTTCGCCTGGGCGGCGCGCCTCGCAGCAGCAGCAGCGGGCTGAGCCCCTACGAGATTGTGCACCTGGCTGCCGACCTGGAAGGCGGCGTGCCGCCGCCAGAGAAGCGCCGCCGTTGCCCGCACTGCGACGCGGTAGTGGCTTCCGGGTTGGAACGCTGTCCATGGTGTGGGGAAACGATCGAGGCTGAAGGGCCGACGCCGGAATAGGCCGGTCGCGGCGCGCCTCGAACCCCTCGGCTCTGGTATTGCCCGCCTGGCCGCCTGACCTGCGGCAACTCCCTGATCCTATCCCCGGGAACGGTGATCCTCTCCCCCTGCGGTCCGCACCGCGTTCCAGACTTGTCTGCCATCAGCTCGCGCTCAACGAGGATCATGGCCCTGCAGACCCGACTCCTTCGAGGAGCCTGCCGCATGCTGCGCGGATATGCCCAGTGAGAGACACCGAAAAAACGGCCTGCGGGCCATGACCCGCAGGCCGTTGCCTCGCGTGCGTTGGAGCACGATTGCCAAGGTGCAGCGCTACTCGCAGAGCGGGACCTTCCACGCCTGGCCATGGCTGACGTCCTTGCAGCTCGGACCGGAGCCCACCTTCTCCCAATGGACCATATTCGCGGCGATGGTCACTTCATAGCAGCCGTCGCTTTCATGTCCCGGGCTGTAGGAGCGATACTCGGTGCCAGCCTTGATGACGAAGCCTTCGATCGTGGTGCTCCCCCAGAAAGTGCCTGAGTTGAGGCCGGGGAGCATGTAGCAGTTGCCGGACTGTTCGCACTGTGAACCGCCCTGGCTCTCCTGCAGGGTCACGCATTGATCATCGTCCTGCTCATGGCCATCATCTTCTTCGGCATCGCGCTCGCTGTCGCAGCCCTGGGCAGTCTCGCGCTCGCCGTCGTGCTCATCATGATGCTCGCCGTCGTGATCTTCGGCATCATGATGCTCGCTGTCGTCATGCTCCCCGTCATGATGCTCAGCGTCGTGTTCGTCATGATGCTCGCCATCGTGTTCGCCATGATGCTCGCCGTCGTGCCCCTCCTGCCCTTCATGATCGCCAACGCTCTCGCAATCCTGTTCTGGCTCTGTTCGCGCTGCCGCGGGAGCGGCGGCGCCCCCACCGTGCCCATCAGCGGGCTCGACCACCTGGCACGAACCACGCTGCAGCGCGTTGGCCGCCGTGCAATAGATGTCATCCATGCTGCTGGAGAGCGGCACCAGCACCATGACCGACAGCAACAGGGCCGGAGGGATGAGCGGCATGTACTCGGCCAGCGCCTGCCCGCGCTCGCTCTTCGCCATCGCCTGCCGGAGCTGCTTCAGTACTCGGTGGATCATGTTCTTTCTCCCACTCCCCTGTGCTGTCTCTCCCCTCTAAACCCCGGTGTGGGCTCTCCTGTTTAGAGCCCACACCC
>JAJRUD010000271.1 GCA_024277995.1 Chloroflexota bacterium | reverse complement strand
GAGCAGCATGTTCCAGTGCTTGAGCATGCCGCGCTTTTCCTGGATCATCACCGAATGCAGGAAGGCCGTGCCGGTCAGCCAGGGCATGAAGGCCGCGATCTCCACCGGGTCCCAGCCCCAATAGCCGCCCCAACCGAGCACGTCGTAGGCCCAGCGCCCACCGACGATTAGCCCCAGGGAGAGAAACAGCCAGGCCACCAGCGTCCAGCGGCGAGTGATGCGGATCCAGCGGTCATCGCTGCGGCCGGTGATCAGCGCCGCGATGGCGAAGGCGTAGGGGATGACGAAGGAGACGAAACCCAGGTAGAGCAGCGGCGGGTGGACCACCATCCCCGGATGGCGCAGCAGGGGGTTCAGGCCCTGGCCATCCATGGGCACAACGGGTGCCGCGCCGCGCGGCTGGAAGAGGGCGATCACCTGCTCGCCGTCCAGCGTCTGCCAGATGCGCGCGAAGGGGTTCTCGAAGAAGACCGTCAGGCTCAGGAAGAAAGCCAGGGTGATCATGGTGACCACCACCACCCAGGGCAGGAACTCCCGGTCTCGCTCCCAGCGCCGCAGCCCGGCAGCCATGGCGAAGGCCGCCATCAGCCAGGACCAGAAGACCAGCGACCCCGACTGACCGCCCCAGAGAGCGGTGACCTTGAGATAGGCAGGCATGCTGTTGCTGGTCACCGAGGCCACGTAATAAACCTCATAGTGACCGGTCACCAGCAGGATGATGATGGCCAGTGCGACTACCGAGGTGAGCGGGAAGGTGAGCAACATGGCATGGCGCCCGCTCTCCACCCAATCCGGCCGGCGCTTCACGGCGCCGTAGGCCGCCGCTCCGGCGCCATACAGGGCCACGAGGAAGGTGAGCACCAGGGTGAAATAGCCGATGTTGGCGATCATAAAACCAGACTCCTAGCAGCAGGCAAAGGGCGCGCAGCCACGCCGCCGAACCCACCCTCGCGGGCACGGGACCTGCCGAACGGTCAGCCGTCTGCCTGTACGGGTATCTCCTCTTCGTAGCGCGTCGGGCATTTGAGGAGCAGTTCATCCGCGTAGAATACGCCATCCTCGCCCAGCCGGCCAGTGATGATGGCCTGAGCCTCATCGCGCATCAGGTCCGGCATGGGGCCAATATACTCCACCTGCAGGCGCGGCGCCGTGGGATCGTTGACCGCCTGGCTCAGCACCGCGGCCAGGCCGCCGGCCTGCTCGATCTCATCCGGGTCGCCGGGGATATCGACGATGACGAAGCGCAGCGTGAGAGATTGCGCGTCGTAATCGATGGTGTCGCCGTCGACTGCGCCCGAGATGCGCAGATCACGGTCTAAGACCGCCGCGCCCTTGGCCTGCAGTTCCTCGACAGTCATGTAGTACTGGGCAGCCGCCTGCGTCGAGGAGGCGATCAAGTAGACCACCGCAGCCACAATCAACAATCCGCCGATGACGAATTTGGTCCGGCTGCCCGTACCGGCATCCGCCTGGGGAAGTGCTCGCTCTTCCATGCTTCCTCCGCTCGCTATTCCTGAGTGGTTCACCTGATATACCGCACTGCACAACATCAACAGAAACCGCACCGATTCTATCATCTTTGGGGTCAATGACCCCCATACAAACGTCACATCGGCGGGCAACAAACTGCCCGAAGAGATGCTGGGCATGGCCCTAATGTGTATTCTTCTACAAAGGGATTAAAATTTGATGAGTACGGGGGGATGATAGCCTGAGAATTCGGGGTAAGATTACATTCATCAGGCCGGCAAGTGACGGAAACCACTCCGCGTGGCTTCCCCACTTCTGGCAGAATACACGAGTATTCAGGTATACTTTTCCTGCTTTACACCGGCCGAGCGCTCACGGGGTCTGCCTTGACCAGCCCCCCGCCTCGGCTTGACTATCGCAAAGGGACGAACATTCCAGGCCGTCGGCACCCCCCACCCAACGCGACTTCCAGTCGCACTGCTGCGCAGCGCGCGCGGCGCGCCCTGGGCTTGCAGGCCAAAGTGACCCTGGCCGTGCTGTTTCCGGTGGTCGTGATTTTCGGTCTGGCTACGGCGGTCGAATACATCCAGCATCGAGAGCGAGACCTGACGATTATGTCCCTGCTGTCATCGCAGACGGGGGCCGTAATCGAAAGCGCCCTAGCCCAGGACATGCTGAACTCCGATTTCGGGCGCATTCAGCAGACCTTCGACGCCATCGGCCAGGACGACCGCATCCGCACTCTGTATCTGCTCGATCCTCAGGGACGGGTGATCTTCTCGCCCGGCGGGGCTGAGGCCGGTGCGATGCTGAACAACGAGGACCCGAGCTGCCAGCCCTGCCACAGCCGCCCGACAGCCGATCGCCCGGCGAGCATGGTGGTGACCAACACCCAAGGCCAGCGTGTTTTCCGCACCATGCGACCAATCGAGAACCGCCCTGCCTGCACGCGCTGCCACGCCCCCGGCAGGCGCATCAACGGCCTGCTGCTGGTGGATCTGTCCATCGAGCCCGTACAGGCTGCTTTAACCGCCGATCTGCGCGACAATATATTATGGTGGATTGGGACGACCCTGCTGGTCCTCGGAGTGACCCACGTCGCTCTGCGGCGGTTCGTGCTGATCCGCGTCGGGGAGCTGGACCAGGCACTGGAACGGTTCGGCGATGTCGGTGAAGGCGTGCAGCTTGCCGAGACTCCCGACGACGAAATCGGGCGTCTGAGCGCCGCCTTCAACCGCATGGCCGGGCGTGTGCGAGAGCGGGAGGGGCAAGTGCGGGAGCTCAGCCGCGTCTTGGAAAGGCGCATGCGCGAGCGCGGCAGCCTGCTGCGCCGTTTGATCAGCGTCCAGGAAGAGGAGCGCAAACGCGTGGCGCGCGAGCTACATGATGAGCTGGGGCAGAGGTTGAGCAGCACTGTGCTCGCCATCGGAGCCGCGGAACGCCTGCTGCAGCGCGACCCCGAGGCGGCACGCGATGTCTTGCGCAGCGCCCGCGAAGCGCTCACGGCGACGACGGAGCAGATGTACAACCTGATCCTGGGCCTGCGACCCTCCGCGCTGGACGACCTGGGGCTGGAGGCCGCGCTGCGCGCCCACGCCCATCGCACCCTCGAAGCAGCCGGGGTCACGCTGCACATGTCCAGCGAACGCGTCGACGGGCGCCTGGCCCCGGAGGCCGAAACTGCCCTCTTCCGCATCTTCCAGGAAGCGCTTACCAACGTGGTGCGACACGCCCAGGCCCGGCACGTCCACCTTTCCCTGCGCTGCGCCGATGGCTGCGTGATCGGCGAACTGCGCGACGACGGTCGCGGCTTCGACCCGGCTTCCCTGACGACGATCAACGGAGACGGGCGCGGCCTGGGACTGTTGGGCATGCGCGAGCGGGTGGAGCTCTGCGGCGGCAGCCTGGAGATCGACAGCCGCCCCGGCGCTGGCACGCGTCTCTGCGTGCGAGTACCTTACACTGTGGAACACCATGCATAATCCGATCCGCGTGCTCATCGCCGACGACCACACCATCGTGCGCTCCGGGCTGGTCATGCTCCTCGGCTCCGAGCCCGATATCGAGGTGGTGGGCGAAGCGATAGACGGCCAACAGGCGGTGCAGATGGCGGCGCAACTGCAGCCGGACATCGTGCTCATGGACATCGGCATGCCTGAGCTTGACGGCATCGAGGCCACACAGCAGATCAAGCAAACACTGCCGGAGGTGCAAGTCCTGATCCTCACCATGCACCGCTCAGAGGCCTATTTCTTCCACGTGCTGGAAGCCGGGGCCTCAGGATACGTGCTCAAAGGGGCCGAGACGGAGGAATTGCTGCAGGCCATCCGGGCCGTGGCCGAGGGCGGCGTCTTCCTCTACCCCACCATGGCCCGCCGGCTGGTGCAGGAATACCTGCGCAGCACAGGGGAGGGGGATCCCGCGCTGGCGCAGTTGACGCCCCGAGAGCGCGAGGTCCTGCGCCTGATCGCCGAGGGTTACAGCAACAAGGAGATCGCTGAAGAATTGGTGCTCAGCTCCAGCACCGTGCACACCCACCGCAACAACCTGATGCGCAAGCTCAACTTGAGCACACGCCATGAGCTTGTGCGCTACGCGCGCAAGCACGGCCTGGTGCGCGACCCTTGAGCCAGGCGCCCATCGCCGCTGAGGTTCAAATCGCGGGCAAATCCCCGACGGAGACGCCTACCCCCGTTCATGCCTTGCCCATGATGGCCTCGGCCGCGATCTGAACCGCGCTGCCCACCACTTCAGCACACTTCTTCGGACCGCCGGCCGCGACGTAGCGCGCCACATCCCGCCCGTCGGCCATGTCATAGCTCCGACCGAGCCTGGCCTGCAGGACGCCGGCGCAGGTCGTGCTCCCGTTCAGCTCCTCGAAATGCCGGCAGAATCTCCGGGCAGGAGGGATTGAGGCCAGGTATCCATTCCAGTCATCGAGCCCCTCCCGGCCGAAGACCAGTCCCAGGGCCATCAGACATCCGATGACCGCACCACAGGTCTCCCCTCTCAGGGCTATCCCCGGGAAGGGGGTGAGGGCCTTCAGAATCCCATCCCCGGCAAGATCGAACTCCTCTTGCAGAACTGCGAAGGAGGCCTGGGCGCAATTGCCGGAGCGGGCCAGCGTTTTCCCCGCCTTGCGGGCGAGCACGTTCAATCTGTCTTCTCGAGACATATCCACCACCCTCTGAATACCGTCATTCGCGCACCGGTTTTTCCTGCGCCGGCGACTTCGCACTGAGCCGTCCGGCACATTCTCCCACACCTGGTCCTGCGCCGCTCCTTTGCGGACGGCTATTCAGACTGACCGCGCTCTCTGCCCGCGCAGCAGATGTATTGAGCGGGGTCACCCTGCTACCCCACGCCTCTGTTCCGCTCAGGGTGACTCCGAGGCCTCATCTGCAACCAGTTCGCGCCGCAGCACCTTTCCCACCATCGACTTGGGCAGGCTGTCGCGAAACTCGATGTGCCTGGGTACCTTATAGGCCGCCAGTCGCTCGCGACAGAAGCTCTTCAATTCGTCCACCGTCAGGCTTTGCCCCTCCTGCAACACAACCCACGCCTTGACCGCTTCACCCTGATAGGCATCCGGCACGCCCGCCACCCCGACCTCGGCCACGGCGGGATGGGAGACGATGACTTCCTCCACCTCACGCGGCCAGACCTGGAAGCCGCCGGGTTTGATGACGTCCTTCTT
>JAJRUD010000270.1 GCA_024277995.1 Chloroflexota bacterium | reverse complement strand
GTTTTTGTATCCATTGCGGCAACCCCCTGCAATCGGGGGCGGAGGAGAGGGCATGATGAACCGGCGCCTATTGCTGTTCGCTTTGACCGCCCTGTTGATTGCCGGCTGCAACCTGACCGGCGACGTCACGCCTCCGCCGGCCCTGGCCACTTCCCAGGCCTCGCCTCACCAGGAGTCTCTCCCGACGGCGACGCCCGTTGACCTCTCACCTCCCGACGGCGCGCCTTACCCGCAGGCTGGAGCGGCGATATACACCGAGAAATGCGCCGCCTGCCATGGGCCCGCGGGGATGGGCGACGGACCTCAGGCGGCATCGCTTCCCGCTGCGCCCGCTGCGCTCGGCGCGCCCGAGACGGCGCGCCAGGCCAGCCCGGCAGCGTGGTATGCCGTGGTCACCGAGGGCAGGATGGACCATTTCATGCCCGGCTTCGCCAGCCTGAGCGAGCAGGAGCGCTGGGACGTGGTGGCCTACGCGCTGAGCCTGAGCAGCACGTCGCAGGCGCTGCAGGAGGGCAAGGCCCTCTTCCAGCAGTCCTGCGTCGAGTGTCATGGGCCAGACGGGAAGGGCCGGGGCGAGGTGGCGGATATGACCTCCCCGCTTCTGCTCGCTGAGGATTCGGGTGCCGATCTCTTCACGACCATCAGCCGCGGTCGGGGGGAAACGATGCCCGCCTTCGCCGACCAGTTGAGTGAGGACGAGCGCTGGTCGCTGGTCTCCTACGTGCGCAGCCTGCCCTTCGCCCGACCGGCCCCCGAGCCCGAAGCCACCGCCGTGCCCGAAGCGACCGCCACTCCCGGAGGCGAAGAGGCCTTCGAGGGCACTGTGGTGGGCCAGGTGATCAACGGCAGCGAGGGCGGTGAGATTCCCGAGGGGCTGGAGATCACCCTGCACGGATTCGACGCCCAGCAGCAGGTGCTCCAGGAGAGCACGACCGTCGGGAAGGACGGCACCTTCCGCTTCGAAGGTCTGGATCCCGTTCCAGGGCGCCTCTTTGTGGTGAGTGCCGAGTACGGCGGCGTGCTGTACGGTTCCGAAGTGGGTCACCTGATGCAGGGTGAGCCGGTGGAATTGCCCCTGACCATCTACGAAAACACGACGGACGCCAGCGAACTGCGCGTGGAGAGACTGCACCTGCTGTTCGATTTCCCCGCCGAGGGCGTCATGCAGGTGATCGAACTCTGGCTGATCTCCAACACCGGAGATCGCACCATCACCGCCGCCGAGGGCGAGACGACCTACGAAGTGTCTCTGCCCGAGGGCGCGGCCAACCTGCGTTTCGAAGACGACGTCCTTGGTGGTCGCTATAGAGAGACGGAGAATGGTTTCGCCGACACAGTGCCCGTTCGCCCGGGCAGCAACGTCGTGCAACTGGTCTTCAGCTTCGAGCTGCCCTATGAGAAGCGTCTGGATTTCGAACAGCCGCTGAACTATCCGGTGGACTCGGTGGTGATCCTGGTGCCGGAAGGCGGGCCGCAGGTGAGCGGCGAGGGGGTACAGGACTTGGGGCTGCGCGAGATCACGGGCACCAACGTGCAGAACTATAGCGCAGGGCCCTATGAGGCCGGCGAAGTCCTGAAGGTCTCGCTGCGCGGGCGGCCTCCCAAGGCGGAAGGCGCATCAACGCCCATGACGTGGCAGAACGTGGTCATCGGTCTGGGGGCGCTGGGGTTGGCGCTGGTGGCCGTGGGGCTGTGGTGGCGCAGCGCGGCCTTGAAGAGGTCGGAGGACTTCGAAGAGGAAGCTCTGGAGGATGAGGAAGCGGCGGGGCCGGCGGCGGAAAGCGAGGATCGCGAGTCTCTGCTGCGCGCCATCGCCGAGCTGGACGACGCTTTCGAGGCTGGCGAACTGGAAGAGCAGGAGTATCATCAACGACGTCAGGCGATCAAGGAGCGTCTCGTGGCCCTGATGCGGGGTGAGGATGATTGAGGTTCGCGGCCTGGTAAAGACCTTTGGACTGAAAGTGGTCCTGCGCGGGCTGGATTTCCACGTCGAGCAGGGCGAGTTCGTCGCCCTGCTCGGGCCCAACGGCGCCGGCAAGACCACTTTCCTGCGCATCCTGGCCTCGCTCTCCCGGCCGACCATGGGCGGGGTGAGCATCGCCGGGTACCCGCTTCCGGCCCAGGCGGCGGCCGTGCGCCGCATCCTGGGGGTGGTCTCGCACCAGCCGTTGCTCTACGGCGACCTGACGGCCGAGGAGAATCTGCGCTTCTACGGCCGGCTCTACGGCGTGCGCGATCTGGAGGGGCGGGTGGACCAGGTCCTGGCGATCGTGGGCCTGGCGGCGCGTCGGCGCGACCTGGTGCGACAGTTCTCGCGCGGCATGCAGCAGCGCCTGGCCATCGCGCGTGCCATACTGCACGACCCCGAGGTGATGCTCTTCGACGAACCGCATACGGGTCTGGACCAGGAGGCGGCGGCCATGCTGGACGGCGTGCTGCAGGAGGTGGCCGCGCGCGGCCGCACAGTGGTGGTGACCTCGCATGACCTGGAGCGCGCCGCCTCGCTGGCGACGCGGGTGGACATCCTCTCCAAGGGGAAGATCGCGCGCTCGGTGCGGCGGGAGGAAGTGCCTGTGGCGGAGCTGCCGGCGCTGTATCGGGAGGTGACGCGTG
>JAJRUD010000269.1 GCA_024277995.1 Chloroflexota bacterium | reverse complement strand
TGCCCTCATTGTGACCCCCTCCCATGACCATCGGCACCTCCCCTTTCGCCTGCGCTGACCTATCCTGTCTGCGTGCTCGAAAGCCAGACCCGATTCCCCGGGAGAGGTGTGCAAGCCATGGAAGTCATGATCGAAGCCAGGGAACTGGTGAAACGCTACAACGGCGCGCCGGAGCCGGCCGTGCGCGGTTTGAGCTTCGCCGTGCGGCAGGGCGAGATCTTCAGTCTGCTGGGGCCCAACGGCGCCGGCAAGACCACCACCATCGCCATGCTCTCCGGCCTGCTCAAACCCACCAGCGGCGAGGCTTCCATCGCCGGCCACGCCGTGACGCGGGAACCGCTGCAGGTGAAGCGCGTCATCGGCGTGGTGCCCCAGGAGATCGCCCTCTACCCCAAACTGAGCGCCCGCGAGAACCTGCTCTTCTGGGGCCGACTCTATGGCATGGGAGGACGTGAGCTGCGCCGGCGATGCCAGGAGGTATTGGAGATCGTCGGACTGTCGGAACGCGCCCGGCAGCGCGTGGAAACTTTCTCCGGCGGGATGAAACGCCGCCTGAACATCGCCGTCGGCCTGCTGCACCGGCCTCAGGTGATGTACATGGATGAGCCCACCGTGGGCATCGACCCCCAGAGCCGCCGCACCATCCTGGACACGGTGAAGGAGCTCAACGCCCAGGGTATGACGGTGCTCTACACCACGCACTACATGGAGGAGGCCCAGGAACTCAGCCATCGCATTGGCATCATGGACCACGGGCGGATGATCGCCATGGGGACGCTGCAGGAGCTGACGCGGCTGGTGGGCGGAGAGGACCTGGTCATCCTGCGCGTGGCCCAGAATGGCGGCGCACCGGCGCTCGCGGACGCGCTGCAGGTTGTCAGGGGCGTGCGCCGCGTCCACGCCGAGAACGGCGCTGTGACGCTCAGCGTCGCCGATGGCCATGCGGTCCTCCCCGATCTGATCCAGGCCGCCAACGCCCGGGGGATTCGCGTGGCCGGTGTGGAGATCCGCGAGCCGAACCTCGAAGCGGTCTTCCTGCACCTGACCGGCCGCGCGCTGCGGGATTGAGGGGCGGGCCATGGGTAAGATGCTGATCATCGCCTGGAAAGATCTGAAGGTCGCCTTCCGCGATCGGGCGGCCCTTGTCATGCTGCTCGGCCCCTTCCTCTTCACCCTCGCCATGGGCTTGGTGACCGGCAGCTTCTCCCGCAGTGATGCGGGCGGGCTGGACCCCGTCGCAGCCGTGGTCGTGAACCTGGATGATGGGCCGCTGGGGGACGCGCTGGTGGAGGCCCTGGCAGGGGAGGACGTACGGCAGTTGCTGGAGGTGAGCGCGGCCGCCGATCCGCAGCAGGCGCGGGCGCGCGTCGATGAGGACCAGGCGGCAGCCGCCGTCATCGTGCCGGCGGGCTTCTCGGCAGGGCTGATGCCAAATGCGCGCAGCGCGGGCGCTGGGGAAGTGGTCCCCATTGAGATCTACGCCAACCCCGGCCGGCCCATCAGCGCCGGTGTGGTGAAGACCATCGTTGCGCGCTTTGCGGCGCGGGCGGCCAGCGACGCGACCGGCGTGCAGGTGGCAGTCGAGCAGCTCCTGCGGCATGGGCTGATCCCAACCCAGGAGGCGCCTGCCGTGGGGGTTGAGGTTGCTGCCTATCTGGCGCGAAGCGGTGGGCCTTCTCCTCTTGCCGTCAGCTTCGAGGCCGGTGACGCGCAGGCCGGGGCCTTCGACCCGCTGGCAGTCCTGGCACCCAGCATGGCCATGCTCTTCCTGATGTACACCGTGGGCAGCGTCGGCGGGCGCAGCATCCTCGACGAGCGCGAGACGGGCACGCTGCCCCGCATGTTGACCACGCCCTCCACGGCCGCCCAGATCCTGGGGGGGAAGGTCTTCGGCGTGTATCTGACGGGTGTGACGCAGGTGGGGGTCCTCATCCTGGCCAGTACGCTGCTCTTCGACCTGCGCTGGGGGGATGCAGGGGCTGTGGTCCTGCTGGTGCTGGCCGCCGTGGCCGGTGCCACGGGCTGGGGGATCCTGCTGGCCGCCCTCGCCAGGACGCCGGGGCAGGTCTCCAGCGTCGGCACGGCGTTGATGTTGATCTTCGGCATCCTGGGGGGCTCCTTCCTGGGCGGCGCGGAGTTCTCCGGCTTCATGGGGGCGCTGAGCAAGATCACCCCCAACGCCTGGGCCCAGCAGGGGTTCGCCACCCTGGCCCGCGGCGGTGCGCTGGCGCAGGTGGCAACGCCTATCCTGGGGTTGCTGGTCATGGCCGTGGGTCTGTTCACCCTGGCCGTGCTGCTCTTTCAGCGCCGGGGGCTGACTGCCGGCTGAGGCCGCTGGCGCCGCGCCCGCGCAGGGCGCAGTGGAGAGCGAAAGATGAAAAAGATTCTGGCCATCGCCTGGAAAGACACCCTGGAGCGCTTCTCCTCACGATCGGAGTTGCTCTTCTTCCTGATCCTGCCGCTGCTCTTCACCTTCCTGCTCGGCGGGGGATTCGCCGCTCCCGGCGATAAGGAGCCCGGCATCCCGCTGCCTGTGGTGGACGAGGACGGAGGGGCGCTGGCGCGGGCCCTGGTCGAGGTCCTGCAGGATTCTGGGGTCATCGCTCCCGAGCGGATGACCCGCGAGCAGGCGCAGAGCCTCTTCGATCGCGGCGATGTCCCGGCCTGGCTGGAGGTGCCTCGGGGCTTCGAAGCGGCCGCCCTGGCGGGCGGGCCGGCAGGCCTGACTCTCCATCTGGCGCCCGAGGACCGGGAGGCTGCGCGGGCCCAGCAGGCCGTACTCTCTGCGGTCGACGAGGTGGGGCGCAGCCTGCGCGTGGCGCTCTTCAGCCTCCAGGTGCGCCAGCGTCGCGCGCCCTTCGTAAACCGGCAGGAACGCCAGGCCTACCTGATGGAGGCGCGCGCGCTGGCCGAGGCCCGGCTGGCACGCATGCCGGAGCTGGTACAGCTGACCGCGCCGCCTGAGGCCCTCTCGGATCAGGGTGGCGGCTTCGACGCCGCCGGGCACAACGCCGCCGGACAGCTCGTCACCTGGGTCTTCATCCCCTTGTTGGGCACCTCCGCTTTGATGGCCTATGAACGCAGCAACGGCACCCTGCGCCGCTTGCTGACCACGCCCACCGGCAAACCCATCTTCCTGCTGGGCACCATCACCGGGCAACTGGGGCAGGCCATCGTGCAGATGGCGCTGCTGGTGGGTTTCGGCATGCTGGTCATGGGGGTGAACTGGGGGTATTCGCCTCTGGCTCTGGCCGCTGTGCTGCTGGCCTTTGCGCTGGCCTCCGTGGCGCTGGGCACTGCCCTGGGGGCGTTCGTGCGCTCCGGGGGGCAGGCGGGCAGCATCAGTGTGCTGGGGGGCATGGCCATGGCGCTCCTGGGCGGGGCCTGGTGGCCCCTGGAGCTCTTCCCGCAGGCCGTGCGCTCGGCGGTGGCGGTGCTGCCCACCACGTGGGCCATGCGCGGCCTGACGGAGCTGGTGCTGCGCGGCGGCGGGCTGCCTGAGGTGCTGCCGGCGGTGGCCGTGCTCCTGGGCTTCGCCGCGCTCTTCTTCGCTCTGGGCGTCTGGGGATTTCGCTATGAATAGACGCCCCTGCGCGGTGCCCTTTGGTCGTCCAAGAATTCCGGCTTCTGCAGGATGTCGAAGCCTCTTCGTCAAGCTTCCCGGAGGCTGAGAGCTTCCGGGGAGCTCATGAGGAGACTCATCAGGCCCAGACCTGGTACAGCCCCAATCGTCCGCCCTCTCCGTCGCTGTAATAGGTCTGCTGCACCTGGAAGCCGGCGCGTTCGGCCAGGGCGCGCAGTTCCGTCTCGCTGAAGTGGTGCACGTAGCGCAGGCCGCGGCCGCCGCGCCGCCAGTCGAGCAGGTAGTCGCCCCGCTCCACTTGGTCCGCCTCGAGGCCGATCTGCTCCCAGGGCACCACGCGCGCCCGCAGACGCTCGCTGGCCAGGAAGTTCCAGACGGAGAGCGTGAACTTCCCCCGGGGCGCGAGCAGCGCCCGCGCCTGCTGCAGCAGCCGCAGGCGCAGCCGCTCCCCCGGCAGGTGGTGCAGCACGGCGAAGGCGAAGATCCGGTCGAAAGGCCCCTGCAACGCCTGGCTCCAGGCCGGGTCGGCCAGGTCGGCCGGCAGGAAGGTCGCGGCGGGATGCGGGTTCTCACGCCGCGCCAGTTCGAGCAGGGCGTCCGAAGCGTCCAGGCCCACGTAGTCACCATGGTGGCCCTGCCGGGCCAGCGCGCGCGCCAGTTCCCCGTGGCCGCACCCCATGTCGAGCACCCTGGCTCCAGGATCCAGGCCCCGCGTGGCGTGCGCCACCCCGGGCTGCAGGCGGCCCCGCGTCTCGGCGAAGGCCGTCGCGAAGGTCTGATAGAATTGACGATTGAGGCGCAGCAACTGCGCCGAGGCCTTGTCGTCCATCAAAGGGATTATACCGGTGAGCCGAGAACAGGCCTGGCTTGAGGCGCGGCGCTATACCCCCGAGCAGCTGGCGCTGGCGCGCCGCGTGCTGGAGGAAGTGCGCGCCGGGCGCGGCCTGAACCAGGCCGTGCGTCGCCATCCCCAGCCGGGCGGCGGCTACCTGGGCAAACACGTGCTGGTGCACGTCTACCGCCAGCTCACCGAGAGCGGCGAATGGCCCTTCGAGCCGGAAGTAATGCAGCGCATCCGCATGAAGCCGGTGCGCACGCTCTCCGGCGTGACCACCGTCACCGTGCTCACCAAGCCCTACCCATGCCCGGGGCGCTGCATCTTCTGCCCCGACGACCAGCGCATGCCCAAGTCCTACCTGCCCGACGAGCCCGGCGCCATGCGTGCCCTGCACCATGCCTTCGATCCCTACGCACAGACCGTCGCCCGCCTGGAAGCGCTGCACGCCATTGGGCATCCCACCGACAAGATCGAACTGCTGGTGCTGGGTGGGACCTGGAGCGCCTACCGCGCTGACTACCAGGAATGGTTCCTGAAGCGCTGCCTGGAGGCGCTCAATGGCTGCGAGGCCCCCTCGCTGGCCGAAGCGCAGGCCGCCAACGAGCGCGCCGCGCACAAGAACGTGGGCCTGGTGGTGGAGACCCGCCCCGACCACGTGGACCTGCAGGAGATCGCCCGGCTGCGCGCGCTGGGTGTCACCAAGGTGCAGCTCGGTGCCCAGAGCCTGGATGACCGCATCCTGGAGCTGAACCGTCGCGGCCACACGCTCGCCGATACCCGCCGCGCCCTGCGCCTGCTCAGGGCAGCCGGCTTCAAGATCGTGCTGCACTGGATGCCCAACCTGCTGGGGGCCACGCTGCAGTCGGACCGGGCGGATTTCGCCCGCCTGTGGGCGGAGGCCGACCTGCGCCCTGATGAGATCAAGATCTACCCCTGCCAGCTCCTGGAGGGCACGGAACTCCACCGACGCTGGCAGCGCGGTGAATACACCCCCTACACCACGCAGGAACTGGTCGAGCTGATCGCCGATCTGAAGCCCACCATCCCCCGCTACTGTCGGGTGAACCGCGTCGTGCGCGACATCCCCTCCACCCATGTGGTCGAGGGCAACAAGCGCACCAGCCTGCGCCAGGACGTGCAGCGCGAGCTGGCGCGCCGCGGCCTGCGCTGCCAGTGCGTGCGCTGCCGCGAGGTGCGCGGACGGGAGGTGGACCCTCAGGCGCTGCGCCTGCAGGACCTGAGCTACGAGGCCCGCGGCGCCCGCGAGCATTTCCTCTCGTTAGTTACGCCTGAAGACTACCTGGCGGGCTACCTGCGCCTCTCGCTCCCCGGACCGGACTCGCCGGACACGGGCCTGGCCGACCTGCAGGGCGCGGCCCTGGTGCGCGAGCTGCACGTCTATGGCCAGTCGCTGCCTGTGGGTGATAGCGCGCCGGGCGCTGCGCAGCACGCCGGGCTGGGTGCACGCCTGCTGGTGGAGGCCGAAAGGCTCGCTGCCGCCGGCGGCTACCGGCGCCTGGCGGTGATCGCCGCCCTGGGCACGCGCGGCTACTACCGTCGCTTCGGCTATCAGCTCGGCGAGAGTTACATGCTCAAGCCGCTCCCCTGAGCAGCAGCGTGGGAGCTGCCCCTGCACGATGTTTCCACAGCAGCCCGGGCTCCCATGCCCGGGTAGGCAGAGGCGCGCGGATGGCTACTCGGCCTGCCGGCGATGCGCAGCAAAGAGGTCTTGCAGAAACGCTTCTCCCACGCGTTCCTTCCACTCCTGCAGGTTTGAGAAGGGGTAATCCTGAAGGGGGTGTGATACCAAGCCGGCGCGCCACGGATTCAGCAGAGTGTAGGCCACCTTTTGCCAGAACATGCCTTCATCGCGGATCACCTCATCCCAGGCGGCGTGCTGCCACACGCGCGACTTCCGCTGGTGGCCCAAAGCGCGGTTGACGAGCGTTGAGGTGTAGGAGTGCACTGCGTGGAGTATCTGGTTGATCGTCTTTTCAGCACCTACGGTCAGCACGGCGTGATAGTGGTTTGGCATCACACAGTATGCATGCAGCGAGAATCCGTAGGCTTTCTCGTAATGCAACCATTGGTCGATCAGGATCCTGGCCAAGTTGGCCCGGGCGAACCAGGGCGTGCGTTTGAAGCAAACGGCTGTAATAAAGTAGGCGCCATCCGCTATGAGCGGTCGATACCTAGGCATGACGTTTCCATTGTACGCGAATCAGCACCAGCCCGGGCTCCCACGCCCGGGGCGAGGAACAGGGGCGCGTGACGCGGGGCGGCGTGGGAGCCGCCCCTGCTGGATGGAGGAGGAGCAGCCCGGGCTCCCACGCCCGGGCGGAGAGGCAGGGGCGCGTGAGGCGGGGCGGCGTGGGAGCCGCCCCTGCTGGATGGAGGAGGAGCAGCCCGGGCTCCCACGCCCGGGGCGAGGAACAGGGGCGCGTGAGGCGGGGCGGCGTGGGAGCCGCCCCTGCTGGATGGAGGAGGAGCAGCCCGGGCTCCCACGCCCGGGCGGAGAGGCAGGGGCGTGTGAGGCGGGGCGGCGTGGGAGCCGCCCTGCACGGTGTTTGCACAGCAGCCCGGGCTCCCACGCCCGGGCGGAGAGGCAGGGGCGCGTGAGGGGGGGGGCGGCGTGGGAGCCGCCCCCGGCATGATGCTACGGCGGCAACCCCGGTTACCCACCTCCGGCGGCGACTGCAGAGACGCTGCATGCAGCGTCTCTGCAGTGTCGGACCCTGCGGCCGCCCACCTGGTGAGCGGTACTCCGTCTTCGCATACTTGCACCTCATGGTGATCGATTCTATGCTCTGGCCTGGCGCGAATCCAGCGCCTCTGAGGACAGGAGGAAACGTATGTGGGTGGGGTTCCTGGTCGGCGTCGCCTTCGTGGCTCTCGGGGTCTACCTGGGGGGGCTGGCCTTGCGCAGTTGGCGGCAGGCCAGGGAGACCACGCGCTGGCCCCGGACTGAGGGCGAGATACTGGAGAGTTGGGTGGAGAGCAAAGAGGATTCGGAGGGCGACCTGTCCTACCGGCCTGTGATCCGCTACCGGTATCAGGTGGCGGATCAGAGCTTCGAAGGCGACCTGGTGTCCGTTGGAGCGCGGAACCTCTATGGCTCGTTCGGATGGGCTCAGGGTGCGGTGGATCGCTATTCTGAGGGCGACTCCGTGGATGTGTATTTCGATCCACAGGAACCGGCGCAGGCGGTTCTTGAGCCCGAAGTGGGACGCGGCCCCGTAGCGCTCACCTTCCTGGCGCTGCTGGGATTGGTCATCGGCATGGTGCTCCTGCGCTCGGCGGTCCCCGCCGTGTGGGGTGTGATCACGGGCGCCGTGGTCGCACCCGCCGCCGGCGCCTAGGCTGCCGCAGAGGGGCGGGAGATCAACCTGGTGCTGCTGTGTTTCGGGGTGGTCGTGGAGCTGGGGGCCGCAATATTCGTCCTCTCCAACCTGGCATCGTTGAGCCGATACTTCAAGGCTCGCAAATGGGCCAGGGTTCAGGGGGAGATCGTCGAGGCTGGGGTCATTGCCGTTCCGGGAGCCGCTTCATCGAGCTCATCGTCCGCCCATTACCAACCCAGAGTTGTCTTTCGCTACCGCGTGCAGGGGCAGGAGTACTTCGGTGAGCGGGTACGCTTCGGCGCCAGCGTGGCCTCCCCCTCGCGCGCCAAGGCCGAGGAGGGCCTGGGGGCCTATCGCCCTGGCATGCCTGTCACGGTCTACTACGACCCTCAGCGCCCCCATGAGGCGGTGCTGGAGCCCACCAGCCTGGGCGGCCTGCGCATCGGCTGCGGCCTGACCCTGGTGCTGGTATTGTTGGGCCTGGCGCTTATCGCGGGATCGTGTTCACCCGGAAGCTAGCTCCTTTTGGAGATGGAGCCAGTGATATCGACGACCCGGCGTCGCAGACGCCGGGTCGCGATCCTCTGCGCGAGCCCCACTACCGAGCGCCTATTGGGACTCGCTCCCTGCCCAGGCGCCGGGCCTCCAGTTCCTGGTCGACCTGGGCCAGGATGGCCTCGGGCCGCGGAGGCCACCCGGCAAGCGGCACGCCGTCCACGTATACGGCGCCCGTCAGCCCCCATCGCTCCACTTCCGGGCGCTCGCCCGTTTCGTGCACCTTCAGCCGCACGGCGTCGCCGCGCGGCCTCAGCCGCCGCTCGAGCTGTGCCAGCGCCCATCCGGAGAGCGGGCACTGCGGGCAGTGGAAGTAATCCACCCCCACGCGCGCCAGCGGCGCCTGCGGATGATAGCCCATGGGCAGGAAGCGTGGGGCAGGCAGCGGCTGGCGGCTCTTGGTCAGCAATAGCTCGCCATCCCGCTGATCCGCCAGCTGATACCCCATGCGGCGATAGAAGGCGGCGGGCATGAAGTCGCCCTCCGATCGCGCTACCACGGCCACGCCGCGCCCCTGGCTCTCAGCCTCCTTTTCGACGGCCTGCAGCAGGGCGCTGCCCACCCCCTGCCGGCGGAAGGGCGGCGCCACGTGCAGGCAGTTCAGGCAGAGGTAAGGCCCCTGGCTGATGGGCCTGGGCGCATGCTCCACGGGCATGAACTCGACCTGCCCCACGGGCCGCGGGCCCTGGTACGCGATCAGGGTGCGCAGCCCCAGGTAGGTGTGTTGGTAGCGCCACCATTCCTTCTGCCGCACACCCGGCTCGAACCTGCGGCGGGCCACCTCCCGCTCCAGCGGGCAATCCCCTTCGAAACTGTACGCGATGCACAGCAGCACCTGAAGGGCGGGCTCCGCGTAGATCTTCATACCCCACCTCCTGCCATACGCCACAAGCCGAAGCACCTGCCCGGGCCGGGCGGGGACTTCGGCTTGTGCTGTGGTGAGGCCTCAATGAGCCGAGCCGGTGCCGCCGGCCCTGAGGCGATCTCGCGATTCCATCATAGCACGCGGATTGCGCCCGTCAATTGCCTCCAATCCGATGATCATCATGTTCACGGCCCGGGCTCATGGGGGGCTCGCCGCGCCGCTCGCCCCCCATGAGCCCGGGGGGGATCGCGGGGGCCATAGGGACGTTGCAGAGACGTTGCCTACAACGTCCCTACGGGGATTCAGCCTGGGCAGGCCCATCTTCCCTTGCTGGCCGCCAGCGCATCAACCCGCCCGGCGCGATCCGGCACAGGACGCGCCACGCCGACTCGAGGCCCTGGCGGTCCTTGATGTGGATCAGATGCCCGGGGCAGCGGCAGTCGGAGGCCCCGAAGCCTGGCGGCCGCCGCTCGGCCAGGGTGGCCAGGGTGTCGGCCCAGCGGCATTCGCTGCGCTGCACTCCCTCCTGCCACCAGACCTCCTCGGGCGATGCGATGGCCGCCAGCGCGTCGACGTGCCAATGCGGGCGCCTGGTCTCCGGGGAGCGCAGGTGGCGGCGGACCCGCCCGGCCAGCCCGCCGGGCCCAAGGGCGCTGCCCGCGTAGAGCAGGTACCCGGGAGGGAAGCTCACTTCCCCCAGACGACCCACTGCGGCCGCGCCGCGCCTGGTCAGGTGGAAGACCAGGACATAGGTCCCTGGGCGGGAGGGGAGCGGTATGGGGGCGGCCATGCTGCGCAGTATAGCAGGCCAGGGTGCCTCGCGTGCGCCGCCTCCGTGCACGACCAAGGTGATCCAGATCGGGCACGGAGCGCCTCCCCCGTCCTGTCCCTCGGCGAGTCCGCAGATTCCTGTTGCCTCTTCCGAGTGCCTCCTTTCTTGCAGACGGCTCTACGAACGATCACAACGAGGGTTGCACGGCGGCGAGGTCGCGTCACCATCCCGGAAGCTCGAAGCTTCCGGGATGGTAGACCGGTGGCCCCCCGGCCGCTGCGATATAATCCACCTGCAGTCCTCCGATTATTGCTCGCGAAAGGCTGAGCCAGGCATGGCATTTCATTCAGGTGGATGGTGGTCCTTCATTCGCTACGATGAGGAGCAGGACCGCCCCGAGGTGAGCCCGGCGCTGCTGCGGCGCGTGTGGGCGTACGCCAGGCCCTACTGGAAGGGCGTGGCGTTGATGCTGCTCACCATGCTGGCGATTTCGCTGCTCACCCTGGTGCCGCCGCTGCTCATCCGCGACCTGATCGACCGCGCTCTGCCCGAGCGCGATGCAATGCGCCTGAACCTGCTGGCGCTGGGGATGGTGGCCGTGCCGTTGGTGAACGGTTTGCTGGGCGTGGCCCAGCGCTGGGCGGGAGCCCGCATCGGCGAAGGGATCATCTTCGACCTGCGGCGTGATGTCTACGCACACCTGCAGCGCATGAGCCTGCGCTTCTTCACCAACACGCGCGCCGGCGAACTGATGTCGCGCCTGAACAACGACGTCATCGGCGCCCAGCGCGCCGTCACCGGCACCATGGTCACCATCGTCAGCAACCTCTTCTCGCTGGTTGCCACGCTGGCCGTCATGATCTCGCTGGAGTGGCGCCTGACGCTGCTCGGCGTGGCCATCCTGCCGCTCTTCATCCTGCCTGCCCGCCGCGTCGGGCGCACCCTGCGCCGGCTGGCGCGCGAGTCCATGGATGCCAACGCGCACATGAACGCCCAGATGAACGAGACGCTCAATGTGAGCGGGGCGCTGCTGCTCAAGCTCTTCGGGCGGTACGTCTCCGAGGTGCGGCGCTTCACCGAGCGCGCCGCTCAGGTGCGCGAGATCGGCGTGCGCCAGGCCGTGGTCGGCCGCTGGTTCTTCCTGGCGCTGAGCCTGGTGAGCGCCGTGGGCACGGCGCTGGTCTTCTGGGCCGGCGGGTACCTGGTGCTGCAAGGAGCCTTCACCATCGGCACCATCGTCGCTTTCAGCGCCTATCTGCGCGAGCTCTACGGCCCGCTGATGGCGCTCACCAACGCGCGCGTCGAGTTCGCCACCTCCATGGTCAGCTTCGAGCGCGTCTTCGAGGTGCTGGACCTGCCCCTGGAGATCGACAACCGACCCGGCGCGCGGCCTCTGGGCCAGGTGCGAGGGCACGTGCGCTTTGAGCGTGTCTCCTTCAGCTACGACCAGGCGCCCCAGCAGTCGACGGCCGAGTTGGAAGAGGTGCGCCGATTCACCTGGGGCCGCGGCGCACAGCTTCCGCTCCCCGGCGGGAAGGCCCGCGAGTCGGATCGCCCTATCGAGGAGCGCTGGGCCTTGCAGGATGTGAGCTTCGAGATCCTGCCGGGCGAGGTGGCGGCCCTGGTGGGCCCCAGCGGCGCCGGCAAGACCACCATCACCTACATGCTCCCACGCCTGTACGACCCCACACGGGGTCGCGTGCTGCTCGACGACCGCGACCTGCGCGACCTGCCGCTGGACTCGCTCGCCCGCTACGTGGGCATGGTCACCCAGGAGACCTACCTCTTCCACGCTACCATCCGCGAGAACCTGCTCTACGCCCGACCCGAGGCCACACAGGAGCAGATCGAAGCCGCCTGCCGCGTGGCCAACATCCACGATTTCATCCGCTCGCTGGCCGACGGTTACGACACGCTGGTTGGCGAGCGGGGCTACCGCCTCTCCGGCGGTGAGAAGCAGCGTGTGGCTATCGCGCGTGTGGTGCTCAAGGATCCGCGCGTCCTGATCCTCGATGAAGCCACCAGCCACCTGGATTCCCAATCGGAGGCCCTCATCCAGCAGGCCATGGAGGTGATCATGCAGGGGCGCACTTCGCTGGTCATCGCCCACCGCCTGAGCACCGTGATGGGCGCCGACCGCATCCTGGTCATGGATCAGGGGCGGCTGGTGGAGCAGGGGCGGCACGGCGAACTGCTCGCCCAGGGCGGCCTTTACGCCGATCTCTTCGAGACACAATTCAAGCCGGGACGCGCCTCCTCCGAGCAGGTGGCGGCCTCGGCGCCATAGAGAGTGCCCCGCGAGCGGAGAGACAAGACGCCAGGGGCCTGCGTGCCGCAGGCCTTCGGGCCGGACGCCCGGCGGCGATGTGTTAGGATTATCACAAGCTCGAAGGGGAACCTGTGTTGAAAGAGGCTTATCTCACGCTGGAATCGCGCAAGGCGCAGGCGCTGGAGATGCTGCGCGAGGTCGAGCCCGCCGTGCGAGCGGCGGACGTGCGGCTCGCCCCCGACCGCAGCGCCCTGCTCGTATTGGACATGCAGGCCCACTTCCTGGCCTCCTGGTCGCACGCCTTCGTCCCCAGCGCGCCGGCCATCGTGCCCGCGATCCAGCGACTGATCGGCGCCTTCGCGGCG
>JAJRUD010000268.1 GCA_024277995.1 Chloroflexota bacterium | reverse complement strand
TCAATGACCTTGTCCATGGCTCTATCGACGACCGAATCGGGCGACGGCGAGGGCCACGACTCCCAGGGCGGCGGCGATGAGCACCAGGCCCACCACGCCCCACAGCGTCGAGGTCATCACCGTGATGCGGAATTCGGAGGACTCCTGCGCGCCGTTCTCGGGGATGGCGCGCATGGTGACGATGTAATCCCCGGCCACGGCCTCCTCCGGCGGGGTGATCTTGACGGTGACCTGCACTTCATCGTCGGGCTGCAACAAGTCCACTTTCTCCGGCTCGAAGGTCACTTCCCAGCGGGCCGGCGGCGAGGCTTCCAGGCGCACGCTCTCGGCGGGAGCGGTGCCGCGGTTGCGCAGGACCAGTTCCAGCGTGGAGGCGCGGCCCGCGGTCGCCCTTCCGCTCAAACGGCCGTCGGGAGTCGTGAGTGTCAGGTCCGGCTTGCCGGAAACCACCGCCGTGAGTTCGATCTCCTCGGCGAGGTCGCCAGCCAGCGCGCGCACCCGCACCAGGTATGTCCCGGCGGGGATCTGCCCGATGGGCTGCACCGAGACGTCCACGCTCTCTTCCTGTCCGGCCTTGACGGGGATGCTGGTCAACTCCTGGCTGCCGTAGGCCTTCTTGAAGGTCACGTCGAAGCTCTGCGGTGCATCGGCCTCCAGGTTAACCAGCATGTCCTCGTCGGAGTCGTTCTTGATCTTCAGCCGGTAGCTGAATTTCGAGTTGGGCGAGCCCTTGAGCACCGGCAGGTCCACGTCCAGGTTGAACTGGGGCGGTGCGGCTTCGCCCACGATGAGCTCGATGGGCAGACGCGCTTCCGAGATGCCATTCTTGGCGACCGCCACCAGACGATAGGTCCCGTCGGTGGCGTCCTGCCCGACCTCGACCTTCAGGGTCAGGGTGCGGTCATCCTCGGCCTCCACATAGACCGCACGCACAACGCGACCACCGCCCTGGAAGTTGGCCCGCCACCCCTCAGGAACGTCCTGCACCTCCAGCGCCACGACCTGTGGCGCCTGTGTGGTGTTGGATATCTTGATGGAGAGGCTGATGGATTCGCCGGCCCGTACAACCTGGGCGGGGTAGGGGGTGGAGAGGGTCACGCCAGGTGGGTCGGCCTGGGTGGTGATCCCCAGCGAGGACAGAGCGAGAATGACGGCAGCAAGCAATTGTGGCATTGCATGACCTCCCAGACTCGACAGTAAGGTGTAAGGTGGATTGCGGTTTCACTTGTATCGCCGCTTCGTTAGATTGGGGTTAACGGCGGCAGGCCTTGACCCCGCCGCGCGCGTTGGGTAGCATGACTGAGCCTGTCGTTCGCGACACCCCAAAGGGGGAAGGAGATGTGGGCATGCGCGTGATCATCACTGGAGGCACCGGCAACCTGGGACGGCCCCTGGCCGCCCGATTGGTGGAGGCGGGACATGAGGTAATCGTGCTCAGCCGCGACCCCGAGGGCAAAAAACGCCTGCTGCCGCAGGCCGTTCGCCTGGAGCGCTGGGACGGCCGCACGGCGCAGGGGTGGGGGCGGTTGGCCGACGGTGCCTGGGCCATTATCAATTTCGCCGGCGAGAACATCGGCGGCAAGGGCCTGGCCCCGCCGCGCTGGAACGCAGCCCGCAAGCAGCGTTTCTACGACAGCCGCGTCAACGCCGGTCGGGCCGTGCTACAGGCCATCGAGCAGGCCGCCGCCCAGCCGCGCCTGTTGGTGCAGGCCTCGGCGGTGGGGTATTACGGGCCCAACCCGCCCGGCGAGGTGAGCGAGGACAGCCCGCCGGGCGATGATTTCCTGGCCCGGCTGTGCGCCGATTGGGAGGCCAGCACGGCGCCAGCCGAAGAACTGGGCGTGCGGCGCGTGGTGATCCGCACGGGCATCGTGCTCGATGCGCGGCATGGACCCCTGCCGCGGATGGCCCTTCCGGCCAGGTACTTCTTCGTCGGCGCTTATGGCGGCGGAGGGCAGTGGATGCCCTGGATTCACCTGGAGGACGAGATGCGCGCCGTGCAATTCCTGATGGAGCAGGAGCGGGCACAGGGCCCCTTCAATCTGACCGCGCCCAATCCCGTCACCAACGCCGAATTCACCCGGGCGCTGGGAAAGGTTCTCCGCCGTCCGGCGGTCATCCCCGCCCCCGCCTGGCCCATGCGCCTGGCGTTGGGCGAGGTTGCCACGCTGGTGCTCGACGGTCAGCGGGCCGTCCCCCGACGCCTGCTCGAGCTGGGTTTCGATTTTCGCTTTCCTGAGATCGAGGGGGCGCTGCACGATCTGTTGGCGTGAGTCTCGCACACTCTCTGGCATGCAAGCGCCTTTGACGATGTGCCCCTCCACTCTCGCCTGTCGGGTTTGCCGGCTGCGGTGGGCGAACCGTACCGGAGGCTGAAGGACGCTGATGGGAGTACCCAGCGCTGAGAAGATTTCTCCGTCCCGTGCCTGGGTGCTTGCGGCGCGGCCCAAGACGCTGCCGGCCGCGGTCGCGCCGGTGATCGTCGGCAGCGCGCTGGCCTGGGCAGACGGCGCTTTCGCCTTGCTTCCGGCTCTGGCGGCGCTGCTCACCGCGCTGCTGCTGCAGATCGCGGCCAATCTGGCCAACGATTACGCGGATTTCGTGCGCGGTGCGGACGCGGCGGGGCGGCAAGGCCCGCTGCGGGCCGCCGCCAGCGGCCTGCTCAGCCCGGATGCGCTGCGCCGTGGGGCCGCGCTCGTCATCGCCGCGGCTGTTCTGCCCGGGCTGTACCTGGTCGCCCGGGGGGGCTGGCCCCTGCTGGCGGCCGGCGCGGCCGCCATCCTGGCGACCCTGGCCTACACAAGCGGCCCCTGGCCCTACGGTTATCACGGCCTGGGGGACCTGATGGTGTTCCTCTTTTTCGGGGTGATGGGTGTAGGGGGGACCTATTACGTCCAGGCCGGTGCGATCAGCGCCGAGACGCTGTGGGCCGCCGCGGCGGTGGGCGCGCTGGTGACGGACATTCTGGTGGTCAACAACCTGCGCGACATAGAAACGGACCGGGCGGCGGGCAAACGCACCCTGGCGGTGTTCCTGGGAGCCGCCGGGACGCGAGTGGAGTTCCTGCTCTTGCTGGGTCTGGCCTATGCCGTCCCCCTCTGGCTCTGGTTGAGCCATCGACGGGAGGCCTGGGTGCTGCTGCCCTTGCTGACGCTGCCCCTGGCTTTCAGCCTAGTGAGCGCTCTCTACGGGCCGCCGGAAGGGCGGCGGCTGAACGCGACCTTGGCGGGAACCGCTCGTCTCAGTCTGCTGTACGCTCTCTTGTTCGCGCTTGGTCTGGTGATATAGACCGCCCGGATTGCTCCATGACCCTATGCCTGCGCAGCCTGGAGAGGCTATAATCCTTTCGCACCTGAGGGAGGCTGCATGTCGCGACGAATCCGGCTCGCGCTGCTGAGCGCGCTGATTCTTGCTCTCATCTGGTCCTTCGCTGGCTGGCCGATCGGCCCGGCCAGCGCGGACCCGTCTGGCGCGCCTGCGCCTCAGCCCACGCCCTTCCTCACACCAACGCCAGGCCCCGACGGCAAGATCGTCTATCAGGTCCAGAAAGATGACACCCTGTGGCGCATCGCAGCCATCGCCGGTATCAGCGTCGAAGAGTTGATGGCTTTGAACGGCATCGCGCCCAACGACTACATCACGGAGGGGATGCTGCTCGTGCTGGGAACGGGCGGCCCGGTCCAGCCCACCGCTGATGTGGGCCCGCTGCCCAGCCCAACAGCCGATCTGGCCACACCGACGCCGGCTTTCGGCACGGGGGAGGTCTGCGTACTGCTCTTCCAGGACCTGAACGGCGATGCCAGGCTGCAGGATGATGAGCCGCCGCTGGCGGGCGGCGAAGTGAGCGTGGTGGATGTGGGCGGCGCGGTGGCCGGTGAATGGACGACCACCGAGGACGAAGATGGCTATTGCTTTGATGGCCTGGAGAACGGCGATTACAACGTGAGCGCCGCAGTGCCCACGGGATATAACCCCACCACCTCTCTCAACATCCCGTTGCGCCTCGAGGCGGGGGACATCAAGTACGTGGAATTCGGCGCACAACCCAGCGCGGCGCTGGGCGGGACACCCGGCGCAGGGGGCGGGGGACGCTCAACCATCTTGGGGCTGGTAGGTGTGCTGTTGCTGCTGGCCGCCGGCGCCCTGGGCTATTACGCCTCGCGCCTCAACCGGCGCAACCCCATGTCGCTGCGCTGATCCCCACGGCCCCGGCGCGCGTGCATGACGGCGCTGAGGGACTCAGATCGGGGTCCACGGGGCTCCTCCAAACCCGATCTTCTCCTGAGCAGCAAGGCCCTGAGGTTCTCCATCGCGGCCCCGGTTGGTCCGATCAGCGTGCTGTGCATCCGGCGAACGCTGGCTCACGGGCGACTGAACGGTCTCGCCTCGGGGCTGGGCGCGGCGGGCGCGGACTGGCTGTACGACATGGTGGCTGCTGCTCAGCGGCGGCGTCGGCCTGCTGCGCAAGAGCATGGAGCCCGGACTGATGAGGGCCATCAACCGCATCGCGGGGACGGTGTTCATGGCCTTCGGGGTGGCCGCGTTGGCGGCGGCCTTCGGCGCGAGCGGCTGATCTTCCATCTCTCTGAGAGAAAAGACTTCGGCAGTCCTGCAGGACTGCCGAAGTCCCATGCCAGAGAGAGTGCGGCTGAGTCATTCCAGAATCTCACCCAGCGCGGCCAGCAGCAGCGTCACGAACTCGCGCTGGCTGGAATGCCCCATCAACCCGATGCGCCAGATCTTGCCGGCCAGCGGTCCGAAGCCGCCGGCGATCTCGATGTTGTAGTCCTGCAGCAGCCGGCGGCGGACCTGTGCTTCGTCGAGACCCTCCGGCAGGCGCACCGTGGTGAGCGTGGGAAGACGGTGGTCTTTAGGCACGAAGGGGGGCAGATCCATGGCCTCCAGACCCAGCCAGAGCCTTTCAGCGTTGACGCGGTGGCGTGCGAAGCGCGCTTCCAGGCCCTCCTCCTGCACCAGCCGCAGCGCCTCGCGCAGAGCGTATCCCGTGCTGATGGGGGCCGTATGATGGTAGGCCGGCTGGTCGCTCCAGTAGCGGGCGATGAGCGTCAGGTCCAGATAGAAGGTCGGCGGCGGCGAAGCGCGCTGTGAGAGGACCTCCCGCACCCGATCGCTGATTGTGATGGGTGAGAGGCCCGGTGGGGCGGAGAGGCACTTTTGCGCCGCACTGTAGGCCACGTCTACGCCCCAATTATCCACCTCCAGCGGCAGCCCGCCCAGCGACGTGACGCAATCCAGCACCAGCAGGGCGCCGTGCCGGTGGCATATCTCGGCGATGGCGCCGATCTCCGGCTGCAGCGCGCCCGTAGAGGTCTCGGCGTGTACCAGGGTCACCACCTTGGCGGGACGCGCCTGCAGCGCGGTCTCGATCTCGTCCGGATCGAAGACCTCCCCCCAGGGCCGCTCCAGCGTATCGACCTGCCCGCCATAGCGCCGGGCCATCTCGGCCAGCCGCTGGCCGAAGAATCCGTTCACGCAGGCCAGCACCCCCTCGCCGGGTTCCACCAGGTTGGCCACGGCGGCCTCCATGGCCGAGGTGCCGGTCCCCGGGACGGCGAAGGTCCACGTGTTCTCGGTCTGGAAGGCGTACTGCAGCAGGGTTTTGATGTCGGCCATCACGGAGAGAAAGTCCGGATCCATGTACCCCACCAGCGGGGTGGCCATGGCACGCAGCACGCGCGGGTGGCACATGCTGGGGCCGGGACCGAGCAGGATGCGCGATGAGGGGTTCAGATCTCCAACCTTGGCGCTCATGGTTCGGCTCCTGAATAGGGATGTCCAACAACGCGATTATATCGCCGGCCGTGCCAGGGCACAAAAGGCCGTCTGCGTCGGGTTTGAAGCCCGCATGAGGTGCGGCGCCTGCCGCAGGCATGGGGGCGCAATCGATCTCGAATGTATAATCAAGGCATGCTCCCGGGAGATGGCTGCCTGGCATCCATCTTCTCTCGGGATCGGAGGGACCATGAGCCACCGCTCGCGCCTCTTCGCAGCGCTCTTGCTGCTCACGCTCGTGGCACAGGCCTGCAGCCTGCCCGGGCTCGGACCTGCCGCGGAGACGCCCGAAACCATCAGTCTCAGCCCCACGCCATCGCCGCCGCTGCCGCCGGTGCTCGTGGAGCGCGATCCGGCTCCCGGGGAGGAGCTGCACCCGAAAGGGGCCATCACCCTCTACTTCGACCAGGCGATGGACGCTGCCAGCGTCGAGGCTGCCTTCGGGATGGAACCCTCCGTGCAGGGCAGCTTCAGCTGGCCAGACCCCAGCACGCTGGTCTTCCGACCCGCCGCACCATTACCCAGGGAGAGCAGCTATCAGGTCAGCATCGGGACCGGGGCGCGATCGGCAGCCGGTTTGCGGCTGGCGACGCCCGTGCAGTTCAGCCTGCGGACGGCTGGTTTCCTTCGAGTGGCGCAGGTGCTGCCAACACCAGACGCGCAGGAAGTTGACCCCGCTTCGCCGCTCACGGTGATCTTCAACCGCCCCGTCGTCCCCCTGGGGGTGGATCAAGACCTGCCGCAGCCTCTCCGGATTTACCCTTCCGTCCCTGGCCACGGGCGCTGGATCGATACCGCCGTCTACCTCTTCGAACCCGAGCAGCCGCTGGATGGCGGTGTGACCTACACGGTGCGGCTGGAGGCAGGCCTGGAAGATCTGCTCGGCGGTGCGCTTGAAGAACCCTTCAGCTGGACCTTCACCACTTCCTGGCCGCGCCTGATCGCCCATGACCCGGCGCCGGGCACGCAGAACGTGGCGCGCGACGCTTCCATCACGCTCACTTTCAACCAGGCCATGGATCAGGAATCCGTGGAAAGAGCCTTCCAGGTGGAGAGCCTCGATGGCCGAGTCATCGCGGGGTCTTTCTCCTGGGACGAGGAAGGCAAGCGGGTAACCTTCGCGCCCCAGGATCTATTGGATTATGGCGTTCTCTATCGCTGGAGCCTCTCCCAGACCGCCCGCAGCCGGGGCGGGACCGCATTGGGCGCCGAATTGGCGGCCAGCTTTACCACTGTGCCTCGGCCGCTGGTGGTGAAGACCACGCCGTCCCAGGGAGGCCTGCGAGAACCCTACCGCGGCGTGGAGATCACCTTCAACGTGCCCATGGACAAGGCGACGCTGCTGCAGGCCCTGAAGGTTACGCCTGCCGTGGAGGGCCTGGGGGTCTTCTGGGACGGAACGCGGAACGTTGCCACCGTCCACGGTGCCTTTCAGCCCGCCACGCGCTATACGCTCACGCTGACGGAGGTGGCGACCGATCCGTACGGCACTCCCATCCGCGAGCCGCTGATACTGTCCTTCACCACCCTGGACGAGCGCCCCAGCCTGGGCTTCACACGCTACAGCCCGGTCATCGCGCTCACTCCGGATGGGGCCCAGTCTGTGGAGCTGCAGGCGGAGAATCTGTCCCGGATCGATCTGAGCCTGTACCGGCTGAGCCTGGACCAGGCCCTGCTTGCCATGCAGAGATACAGCTTCACCTACGACCCGAGGCCGACGGGTGAACTGCTGCGTGTCTGGTCCATCCCCGGCCCACAGACGCGCAACCGGCGTGAGAGGATGGATGTCGAGCTCTACACTCAGTCCCTGGATTCGGGTTTCTATCTGCTCATCGCCGACAGCCCCGATGACGATCGCGGCCCCCAGGGCCGTATGCTGCTCGTGCGCGGTGTGGAGTTGGTGCTGAAGAGCACGGAAGATTCCGCGCTGGTCTGGGCCGTGGACCTGAGCGACGGCCAGCCCTATGCCGATCTGGCGGTCCGCTTCCTGGACGAGGATGGGCGCGAGCTGGCCGCGGGCCGGGCCGACGCCGAGGGCCTGGTGGAACTGGCTTTCGCGGCCGGCACGGATCCTTACACCCCGTATTTCGCTGTGAGCGGATCACCCGGATCTCCCGGCTTTGGTTTCACCAGCACTGCCTGGGACGATGGCATCCAGCCCTACCAGTTCGGCGTGGGCTGGCGGCCGGAGCAGCCTGAGATCACCGCCTATCTGTACACCGATCGCCCGCTCTACCGGCCGGGGCATCAGGTCCGCTTCCGCGGCGTGCTGCGGCGGGTCCAGGACGAGCGCTATTCCTTGCCCGACATGGACTCGCTGAAGGTGACGATCAGGGACCCTGAGGATGAGGTGGTCTTCGAAAAGCAACTGCCCCTTTCGACATTCGGCACCTTCGACGGGAGCTTCACGCTGGCTTCCGAAGCTCCCCTGGGCACCTATCGGGTGGAGACCGAATACGGCAGCGTCTACTTTGGGGTCAGCGCTTACCGCAAGCCCGAGTTCACCGTCAGCGTGACACCCTCTGTCGATGAGGTGGTCGTCGGCGAGCCGCTGCAAGTCACGGTGGAGGCCGAATATTTCTTTGGCGGACCGGTGGCCGACGCCGAGGTCGAATATCGGGCCTGGCTCGAGCCCTTCTTCCCGCCGGGGTTGCCGCGACCGATGGAATGGTCTGTCGTCGGCGGTGCTCAGTATCTATCCGCTTTCTACGATTCGGCTGCCCTAATGGAGGGACAGGGCCGGACGGGCCCGGAGGGCCGTCTGGTCGTCGAGATCCCCACCGATGAATTAGAGACCCCCACTTCGGCCCGCATCATCTTCTCGGCCACCCTCACCGAGAGCAGCGGATTCCCCGTCAGCGCCCAGACCGCCGTCGATTTGCACCCGGCCGAGCTTTACCTGGCCCTGCTCCCTGAACGCTACAACGTGAGGGTCGGCGAGACCGCCGTGGTGAGGCTCGAGGCCAGCGATTGGGGCGGTGAGCCCCTGGGGGGAGTGCCGGTGAGCCTGCGCGTTGAACGGCAGACCTGGGAACAGGTGGTGGACGACGCGGGCAACCTGACCTGGCGTTCAAGGGGCACGCCCGTCAACGAAGGTGCGCGGGTCACCGCCGCCGACGGCTCGCTGCTCTTCAGCTTCCAGCCGCAGCAGGCCGGCACCTATCGACTCGAGGCCTCCGCCTCCGATGCGGCCGGGCGTGAGGCACGCAGCCAGGTCACCCTGTGGGTGGCCGGAGAGGACGCCGGATTGTGGCGCCAGCCCGCCGGCCAGCGGATCGTCCTGGTGCCGGACCGATTCGAATACCAACCAGGCCAGAGCGCCCAGGTGTTGGTGCCCTCGCCCTTCTCGGAGCCGGTGATGGCTCTGGTGACCGTCGAGCGTCGGGGGGTCATCGATCAGCGGGTGGTGCAGATCGCCCCCGGCGGCTCGCTGGTGGAAGTGCCCATCGAATCCTTCTATGCCCCCAACGTCTACCTGTCCGTGGTGCTGGTTCAGGGCGGGGGGCAGGGCCGGGCCGCGGCGGTGGCAGTGGGACTGGTGGAACTGAAGGTGGCGGCGGGCGAGTTCCAGATCCAGGTCTCCCTGCAGCCGGATCGCGAGCAGGCGGGGCCCGGCGAGCAGGTCACCTACATCCTGCAGGCGAGCGATGCGCGGGGCAGGCCGGTGCAGGCGGAGTTCTCGCTGGCCCTGGCCGATCTGGCAGCGCTCTCGCTGGCGCAGCCGAATAGCCCCTCCCCCTTCAAGGCCTTCTACGGCCGCCAGCTTCTCGGGGTGCACACCGCAGCCTCGCTGAGTGTGAGCGGCGAGGCCGAGGCGGAACAGGTCGCGGGGGGCATCGGCGGCGGGGGAGAGGCGGACCTGGCCGAGGTGCGGCAGGATTTCCCCGACACCGCTTACTGGAACGCCTCCATCGTCACCGACGAAAATGGGCGGGCGGAGATCACGCTGACTCTGCCCGACAGCCTGACCACCTGGCGCATGGAGGCGCGCGGCGTGACCATGGACACCAAGGTGGGATCGGCCACGGTCGATCTGATCGCCACCAAACCGCTGCTGATCCGGCCCGTGACGCCGCGCTTCTTCACCGCCGGCGATCGGGCGACGGTGGCCGCTGTGGTCCACAACAACACCCAGCAGGAGCTCTCCGTAGAAGTGCGCCTGGTGGCCGCGGGCGCGCAGGTCCAGGGGGTGGCCGCCACGACGCTCAGCGTGCCCGCCGGGGGGCGCGTGCGACAGGAGTGGGCGCTGCAGGTCCAGGATGTGCCCGCGGTGGATCTGACCTTCCAGGTCGCGGGTGGCGGCCTGCGGGATGCGAGCAAACCCACGGTGGGCACGGCTCGCGAGGGCGCCCTGCCGGTGCTGCGCTACAGCGCGCCGGACACGGCTGCGACGGCCGGTGCGCTCACAAGCCCTGGTGAACGCCTGGAGGTCGTCAGCCTGCCGCGCAGCTTCGACGCCACCCGGGGTGAACTGCGCGTGTTGCTGGAGCCCTCCTTGGGGGCTGTGACTGGAGAAGCGCTGGAGGCCCTGCAGGCCGGCCAATATGCTTCCACTGAGCAGGTTGTCTCGCGCCTGCTGGCCCATCTGGCTTACTTCCGCGGCCAGCAGGCCATCGGTCTGGGCGACGCGTCGATGCAGCAGGATCTGGAGGCTGTCATCGATGAAAGCCTGCAGGTGCTGCGGGCGCGACAGCGTGCAGACGGTGGATGGGGCTGGTGGCGCCTGGGCGCCTCCAACACCTACATGACGGCCTACGCCCTCTTCGGCCTGGCCCGGGCGCGCCAGGCCGGGGCGCTGGTCGGAGAGCGCACACTGGAGCGCGCCATAACCTACCTGCAGGCCGGAGTCGCCACGGTGGGGATGTTGCCCGACGACGCCGCGCGCGACCTGCAAGCCTTTGTGCTCTATGCGCTGGAAGAAGCCGGCGCCGGCAATCTGCCGGCGGCGCGGGCGCTGGCCGCCGAGCGTGAGCGGCTCTCCCTGCAGGCGCGCGCCTTGCTGACGCTCACCCTGGCCGGTTTGGATGTGACGGACGCACAGATCTCGATCCTGCGCGGCGATCTGGAATCCGCCGCCGTGCGGACTTCGACCGGCGTGGCGTGGCAGGAGAGGGAGCGCCAGGCCAGCCTGCCCGGCACCTCCACGGCGCTCACCGCTCACGCGCTGCGGGCGCTGCTGGAGACGGCGCCCGACAGCCAGCTGATCCCGGCGGCCGTTCGCTGGCTGGTCGCTGCCCGCCGGCCCGACGGGGCCTGGTCCTCGGGTCATGAGACCGCCTGGGCCATGCTGGCCCTTGCCGATTGGCTGAGCGTTTCCGGCGATGGCGCGGGGAGCTACGAGTTCGGCGCCTTGCTCAACGGTGAGAGCCTGGCGTCCGGTCAGGCGACCCCAGGATCTTCCCCGGTGAGCGCCACGGTACCTGTGGGAGCGTTGTTCTCCGACCGCTCCAACGCGCTGGTCATCCAGCATGGCCCCGGCGATGGGACCCTGTATTACACCGCTCACCTGACGGTCTATCGCCCGGTAGAGCAGGCCGGGGCCACGGCGCGCGGTCTGGCTGTGAGCCGCCAGGTCTTCCTGATCGGGGCCTGCGGCCAGGCGACGGAGGCGTGCAGCGCGGTCGATTCGGCCGCCGTCGGGCAGGAGTTGCTCGTTCGCGTCACCCTGGTGGTGCCATCCGATCAGTACTACGTGATGGTGGAGGACCCCTTCCCGGCTGGTGCGGAGCCGATAGACACCAGCCTGCGCACCAGCGCACAGGGCGGGCCGTCGGTCGAGGCGTCGATCGCTGATGTGCTGCAGGGGGCCTGGGGCTGGTGGTGGTTCGACCACGCCGAGCTGGGCGATGACCGCCTGCGCCTCTTCGCGCAGTACCTGCCCGCCGGAACCTATCAGTACGTCTACCGCATGCGAGCGGTGCTGCCCGGCGAATACCGCGTGCTTCCGCCGCGCGCCTGGGTGCTCTACTTCCCTGAGGTCTTCGGCCAGGGCGAAGGGCGGGTGTTCACGATCGAGGCCGCTGAGCAGGCGGCGAGCCCGTGATTCGACATCGACACAATACCATCCTCGACACAACACCATCCCGGAAGCTGCCAGCTTCCGGGATGGTGTCGCTACAGGTCCTTCGACATTGCTCAGGACGGGTCCGGCCGCTGTCTGAGCCCGTCGAAGACAGCGGCCTGGGACTCCCATCCATCCCTTGCCTCGCCCCTTCGCCATGTTGCAGCAGGCCATCGAGCGGGCTCGGGGCGACGGTAGTGCGTGTCCCTGGCTGTCCTGCGGGATCCGGCCCAATTAGCGGGGTTTACCGCGAGCGAAGCCGAGGGGCTCGGGGATGTTCTATGGGTGGAGCCTGCGACGGTATCGTCGTGCTGCTGCCCTGAGCGGAGGGCGGAGCGCAGCCCGCAGTCGAAGGGCAGATCCTTGGCCGCATTGCGCTGCGCATCGCCCACCCTTCGATCGCCTCAGGCCCTCTCAGGCACGTGTTGTCTCAGTTCTAGGAGGCTGACGGCCGCATGTGAGCAGCGATCTGGCTTGCCGCCCGGGCCAGCTCCTCGTGGGCTCTCATCGCGCGCCACAGGGCGATGACTATCAATACCCAGCCCAGCAGCAAGGTGCCGGCTGAGACCAGCTAGAGCATCCGGAGGAGAATCACCACCAGATCCAAGCCAAAAGGTGACATAGCGCACCTCCTGCCGATGACGGCGGAGCCTGAATCGATATGGGCTCCCCGGTGAATCCCTGGGGCTCAGATTATCTTTTCGGGGTTGTCATCAGCCGCGTCGGCGTCGTGCGTCTCCCCCACGGTCGGTGGTGCCTCTGCCGGGATGGGTGGCTCTTCGTCGTGAGGTGCCGCCGGCAGCCCCAGGTCCAACTCATCTTCCATGGTGATCTGGCCGCGCAGGAAGGCCCCTTCCTGGGTGGAGAAGGCCAGCGTGGTGACGTTGCCCCACACGCGGCCGGTGCTGGTGATCTCAACCTTGTGGGCGGTGATGTCCCCCTTGACGGAACCGGCGATCACCACTGTGTTGGCGAGCAAATGCTCGCAGGTGACGCGCCCCTGGGGGCCGATGACCACCAACCCGCGCAGGGCGATCTCGCCGTCGAAAGCCCCTTCGATGCGCAGACCGCCGGTGCCGTTCAGATTACCCTGCCAGGCGATCCCGGGCCCAAGGACGGAATCCACTCGTTCGGGCGTGCCCTCCAGCCGTCGGTTCTGCTCGCTGCTCCTACGGAACATGCGCTGCTCCTTCCAGGTTTGAAACGGGGCGAGGATACCCTGCGGCTGGTGCCGTGTCAATGTGCGACCGCTGGGGCAGGCGTTCGAAGCGGATCAGCAAACCCCCAGGCTGAATGTGCGTGATGTGTGCGTGGTGCCCTCCCTTCCCCACAGGTATCAAGCGCGCTCACGAGGCGGTGAGCGCCGACAGGTCGCGCGCCGCGGGCAGGCCGCCGGCGGACTCGGCGGCCATGACGGCGCGCACGATGGCCTGGGCCACCACCTCGGCGGCGTAGGCGCCCACCACGTTGACGTCCGCCTTCTTATTCCCTGTGGAGAGAGCGAAGAGCGTATCGCCGTCCAGCATGGTGTGCGCGGGACGGACGGCGCGCGCGATGCCGTCGTGGGCCATCTGGGCCACCTTGTTGGCCTGCTCCTTGGTGAGGCGCGCGTCTGTGGCCACGACGCCGATGACGGTGTTGCCGCGGCCGGCGAAGCGCAGAGCCGTGCGGCCCGCCAGCGATCTCATCACCGTCAACGTATCGGCGAAGGGCCCCTTCCCTCCCAGGTGCACCGGCCCCAGGCTGGCGGGGCGGGCGCCGGCCAGGATCGCGCCCGTGTGGGGGTCTACCACGTCCCCCAGCGCGTTCACCGCCACCAGGGCCCCGACCACGGCGCCGCCGCCGACGTCGATGCTGGCCGTTCCGATGCCGGCCTTCATCGCGCTCCCCATGCCCAGGATCTTCCCCACCGTGGCGCCCATACCGGCGCCGGCGTTGCCCTCGGCGGGGGCTTCCTGCGATGCGTTCTGACAGGCCTGGTAGCCCATGGCGGCGTCGGGGCGCACGTCGGCGCGCCCGATGGCCAGGTCGAAGAGAATGGCCGCCGGTACGATGGGTACCCTGGCCACGCGCACGTCGAAACCCACGCCGCGTTGCTCAAGGTAGCGCACCACGCCGGAGGCCGCGTCCAGGCCGAAGGCCGAACCGCCCGCCAGCAGCACGGCGTGTACCTTCTGCACCAGGTGCATGGGGCGCAGGGGGTCAGTCTCGCGCGTACCCGGGGCGCCGCCGCGCTGGTCCACCCCGCCCACGGCGCCCTTCTCACACAGCACCACGGTACAGCCGGTGAGTGCCTCGGGGTCGTGGGCGTGGCCCACGCGCAGGCCGGGCACGTCGGTGATGGCGTTGTGTGGGCTCATGGCGTTTCCTCAGCGAATGCCGCTGTCGAAGTTCAGCGTGACTTCCGTCCAGGCGTCTGGCTCGACGTGGAACTCGACGGACGACGCGTCGGCTGGCGAGCCGGGATTGGGCAGCTCGGGGATCAGGGTGTAATCACCCGGCGGCAGCGGGATGCGGAAAAAGCCCCGGGCATCGGATCTCCCTCCGGCCACCGTGCGGCCGCGGCTGTCCTGCACCACGAGCTGCGTCTGGAATGGCTGATCGGGGCATGCCTCTCCCTCCCGCACCACGGGGCAGATCGGTCCGATCCACACCCGGCCCATCACGCCGCCCGTCGGAACAGGAGTGGGCCGCAAGCCGGCGCAGGCGGTGAGCAGCGACAGCAAGATCAGAGGCCAACGGCGGAGCATGGAGCCCTCCAATTGGTAAGGACGGCCGTCGAGCGCACGGTCCGATTCACTTGTCCCCGATCACCTCTCAGGCCCCCATCTTGTATCCGAAACGCCGCAGCAGCGCCATGCGTTCCGCCACGTCCCCTTCCGTCTCAATCCCCTTGGCCTTGTACCCATCGATCACACCCAACACACCGCGCCCCTGCTCGGTTTCGGCCAGGATCACTTCCACGGGGTTGGCGGTGGCGCAGAACACGCGACAGACCTCGGGCACGGCCTTGACCGCGTTGAGGACGTTAATGGGGAAGGCGTTCCCCAGCAGGACGATGAAGATGTGGCCGGCGGCCAGGGCCAGGGCGTTCTTCTTGGCCAGTTCGGTGAGCTCCTGGGAGGTGCCGCTGGCCCGCACCAGGGCCGGGCCCGAGGCTTCGCAGAAGGCCAGGCCGAACTCGATGCCGGGCACGGCGTTCACCAGGGCTTCGTGAAGATCCTCCACCGTCTTGATGAAATGCGACTGGCCCAGGATGAGATTGACCTCCTCGGGCTTCTCGATGGCGACGGTAAGCAACTCCATATCCACACTCTCCTCTTGGAGGACGACTTGCGCGGCACTGCGGTTGCGCCCGGTCGAGGGCAGGCCAGCCTCTATCCTCACCGGCCTCAACAGCCCCCCGGAGCTCGAGAAGACTCCGGGGGGGCGCTTGCTCCGCAGCCCAGGCTCAGCGGAATGAGGCGATGAATGTATCGATGTCGATGGCCGGCAGGGTGGTGATCTTGATGCTGCCGCGCGAGGCCAGTTCGGCTGAGACGCGGGCGATGGTCTCGTTGTCGGGCGCCTCGACGACGTTGACGAAGTCGTACGGCCCGAGCACGGCGTACTGCGCGGTCACCTTTACCCCCAACTTGTCCAGCTCTTCGTTCACCTCCTTGATACGGCCTGGTTTCTTCTTGATGGTCTTGGCACCTTCGTCAGTCAGGGTGCTGAGCAGAATGTAAGTGGCCATCTTGTCCTCCTCCGGCTTTGGTCGTGCGGCGGATTCCGCGACTCCATTGTAGCTGAGATGGCAAGAGGAGGGCAGCGCTCAGCGGGTGGGAATCGGTCGCTGTGCTGGGCTGGCAGCCACCCGATGGGCATCGGCGATGGCCCATATCCAGAAGACGACGCTCCAGAGGGATATCGCGTCATGGCCCACCCTCGGAATCCAGTACGCTAAGAGGATGCCTGGATCCGGGTTCGCCGTTATGAAGATCGGCAGGAAGATGAGGTTCAGGTTGCCGATGACGATGGCAGCCGCCAGGATCGCTGCGCCCCTGTTCCCTTCGCCGGCCCAGATCTGTCCCAGCCCGGGGATCGCCAGGGAAAGCAGCCCTGCGACAAGCGGGTTTCGTCTCATCGGAGTCTCCTTCTCGTGGCCGGCGCGGCCGCGTTTGCAGGTGGAATATTGTTGGCCTCGGAGGGTCAAGCGGATGGATATATGAGTCGCAGGCTTCAGCGGCGAGATCAGCAGCAGGACTGGGCCGTGCCTTCGGGGACCTTGTTTATCGACCGCGGCCTGGGTCCTGGAGCGGGGGCCGCGAGGCGTTCAGCATCCAAACCTTTTACAAACGGCGCGCTGGGTAGCGTTCAGGCGCCTTCGTAAGCCGTGCCGGTCAGCACGGCCGTCACGCGGTCCAGCACCCGCTCGGCCACCTGTGTCTTGGGCATCAGAGGCAGTTCTTCCACGCCGCCCTGGGCGTCGATGATGGTGACGCGGTTGGAGTCGGAGGCGAAGCCGCTCTCCGGGGCGGAAATGTCGTTGGCTACGATCAGGTCCAGACCCTTCTCCTCCAGCTTGGCGCGGGCGTTGTTGAGCAGGTCCTGGCTCTCGGCGGCGAAGCCGACCAGAACGCGGGGGAATCCGCCCTGCTGTCTGGCCTCGGTCACCAGGGCCAGGACGTCCTCGGTGGGCTCCAGGTGGAAGGCGGGGATCCCCTGCCGGCGTTTGAGCTTCTGCGGAGCGGCCTGGGCGGGTCGGAAGTCGGCCACCGCAGCCGCCATGAGCAGGACGTCGGCCTTCCGGCAGACTTCGAGCACGGCGCGGGCCATCTCGGCCGCCGTCTTGACCTGCACCACCTGCGCCCCCACGGGGGGTCTCAGCGCCGTGGGCCCGCTGATCAGCGTCACCGCCGCGCCGCGGTCCAGCGCGGCCTGGGCCAGGGCGTAGCCCTGCTTGCCGCTGGAGCGGTTGGCCAGCACGCGCACCGGGTCCAGCGGCTCCTGAGTGCCGCCGGCGGTGACCACGACGCGCCGCCCGGCGAGTGGGCCCGAGCGGGCGAGGGTCAGGCGGATGTGTCCCAGCAACTCAGTCGGCTCGGCCATACGGCCCAGGCCGGCAAGCCCCGAAGCCATGCGCCCCTCCACCGGCCCCACGCTGATGACGCCGCGCTCCCGCAGGGTCTGCAGGTTGGCCTGGGTGGCCGGGTTCTCGTACATGCCGCCGTCCATGGCCGGCGCCACCAGCAGCGGGCAGCGGGCGGCCAGGGCAGTGATGGAGAGCAGGTCCTGGGCCAGGCCGTGGGCCAGTTTGGCCAGGGTATTGGCGGTGGCCGGGGCGATTACCAGCAGGTCGGCGCCCTCGGCCAGTCCGATGTGCAGCACGTGCGCCTCGGCGCCCCACAGGTCCTCGTCGGTGTAGGCGCGGCGGCCGGTGAGCGACTGGAAGGTGAGCGGCGCCATGAAGCGCGCCGCCGCCCGGGTCAGGATCACGTCCACCTGCGCGCCGGCCTGCGTCAGGCGCGAGGCCAGCTCGGCGGCCTTGTAGGCCGCCACCGAACCGGTCACACCCAGCAGAATACGCCGGTCCTGGAGCACGGGAATGGGGGTGGCGGATGTCTTGGACATAGGCTCTTGAGCGGGGAGAGGGAGCAGCGATTGTTGGTAAGTGATTGGTTTCAGTGATCGGTATCCAGCGCCGGGCGAATATGGCGCGTGCACGATCCCTGCCTGCTGATCACTTCTCACATTCGGCTGCTCACTCCCGACTGACTTCTCCCTTGGTCGTCTGGCGGACTCTCTCCACCTGGATAGTACCATCCTCCCGCAACTGGAGCCAATCCCCGCTGTGCAGCGCGGCGAAGGCTTCGGGCTGCAGGGCGATCACCGGGAAGGGGGTGCCGTAGAGCTCGTCGGCGACGATGGAGGCCAGGGCGAGGAAGGAATCGGGGCCGGTGGTGAGGATGGCGGCGGGGGCGGTGCCCAGGCGCACGGCCTCCAGCAGCACGGCGGTGGTGGTGCTGGAGCCGCGCGTGAAGGGCACGGCCAGCACCTTGCCGGCGGCCCTTTCACCGGAGAGCGGATGGCGGCGGTCGATGATCTCGCCCGTGCGCTGGTCGTAACCGCCCCAGAAGGAGAGCGGTTCGCTGCTCACCAACGCCTGGCCCTGCGCCTCGCCAGCCACCAGCGGCCGGCCGCGTATTACGTTCCCCACAGCGACTCATCCCTCATTACACGCCCCTCCACCGCCGAGCGCACGCAATCCTCCAGCTCGCCGAAGACCACCTGGGTGGAGAGCAGGCCGGGAGCGTAGTAGGCGTACTTGGCGGAGTGGGTCATCAGCACTTTGACTTCTGGCGGGAGCATGGGGGTGGTCAGGATGCAGGTGTCCAGCGTGACCTGGCCGCCGAAGCGCCGCAGGGGCTCCAGCAGACCCGCCTGCTCGGCCCGGGCGGCCATGGCCCGATTGGTGGTGACCAGAAAGCGCACCTGCGGATGGCGCCGGCGGCCCTGCAGCAGCGGGGCCAGCCGGCGGAACTCAGCCAGCGAGAAGTGTGGGCAACCCAGCGCCACCATGTCCAGCGCCTGGCCTGCGGCGCTGGTCAGTTCGCGGCGGGCGGCGCGCAGCATGTCCAAGGTCACGTCGATCGTCTGCTCGGGCTCCCGGCCCTGGAACGCGGCCTGCAGCGTGGGGGCCTCGGGGGTGATGCCCACCAGGTGGAAGAGGCCGACGGAGCCGGAGGAGGCCGCCGCGGCACAGAGGGTTTTGAGCTGATCCTCGCCGGGCGCCGCCTGCAGTCCCAGGACCGCGGGTTTGCCTTCCCCGGCGAGCTTGCCCATCAGGTGTCCCAGTACCGGGTAGAAGGAATCGTCGGCCTGGAGCTCATGGGGCACGTCCACCAGGCGCAGCAGGAGCGTGGCGGCGCGGTTCTCCTTCAGGTGCAGGCCCACGGCGGGGACGCGCCCGGTGATGGCCGCGCAGATGTCCAGCAGGTCGGGGTAGCGCTCGGTGCGGGCCCCGATGACGGAGTTGGCGAAGGCGATGGCGTTGGATTCGCCCCAGGCGATCTGCTGACCGGGCCGAGGCTTGAATCCCGTCTGGTAGGGCGTACAGGTCCAGGTGGGCGCGCAGCCCATCCCCTGGTAGGCCGCCATCTGGCGGCGGGCCTTTTCCGCCCAATCCGGCGGAACGGCCCACTCCCGCCAGCCTCGTTCGTCCACGCCGCTGACGTTGAGACTGGTGGGGACCACCACGCGCGCCCCCAGCGATGCCAGGCGCTCGGCGAACTCCAGGGTGGCGTCGCCCATGTAGAGTGCGCTGTCGATGTGGGCGCCCTGGATGTTGAGCAGGCGCTCGGCGCCGAAGACCTCGGCCATACGCACGATGATGGACATGGCCATCCGGGCCGCCGGGCCATGTTCGCCGCTCAACAGGGCGCGGTCGTGGTCGGTCAGGGTGAGAGGCATGGTTTCAAGACCCGTCCTGGGTCATGCGAGTTTCCCCGTTCTGAATATGTCACGAGTATATCGCGCCCGCCGCGGTCCCGCCGCCTCGGCCCTCGCGCCGCGCACCCTGCCTGTCCCACCTTGCATCCTGCGTCCTGCATCTTATGTCTCGGGCGTGCCACCCGGGCCGGGCGAGCGTGTGGGCGCTCCCGCGGGGTGTGTGCGGGTGGCTTCGATGGTGCACGGCCAGGCTGCCGGGGCCGTTGATGTGCCAGTGAGGTGGTGTGTGTGGGTGTATCTGGCGATGGGGGGCGCACCGGTGCGGGGGGTGAGGGCGGAGGCCAGGTTGCAGGCCATTACCGTCAGCGCGAGCGTCGGGGCCGTCGCGGCGCTTGGCAGGAGAGGTCGAAGCATGAAGACCTCGCTCATGGGAGCGCGAAGAGCTGTCGGGTGTAGTCGATCACCAGGCCGGCTCGATCGCGGTCCAGGCTTTCCGGCAGCATAGCTGGCGGGTTGGCGAGATCGAAGGTGAGGTTGGGCTCCAGATCGTTCAGACGCGCCCAGGGGCAGGAGCCTTGCACGGCGGCGTTCACCAGACGCAGCGCGTGCAGCACGTCCGGCTGGATGTGGTCGCGCTCGGACTGCAGGCGCTGGTAAGGGACGGTGATCCGGGGCATGAAACTGAGCGCCTCGCGTTCGGCCCAGAAGGCTTCGTCGTCGCAGGAGGCCATCTCCTGCAGGTGTCCGGTGCCGGCCTGGTCGCAGCCGCCGGTGTCGGTGCGGTCGGCGGGTCCCTCCCAATCCAGCAGGAAGCGGACGGGCAGATCCTGGTGGCGCGCCAGGGCTCCGCTGGCCATGGTGATGCCGTAGGAGAGGGAGACCAGGCCCACGCCGCCCGGTTGGGCCTCGGGCAGCGAGGCGGCGAAGCGTACGACCGCCGCCAGACCGTCTTGCTGGACGAAGCCGTCGTAGTCCTCCTGTCCCTGGCTGCGCCCCCGCCCGTCGGGGTCTAAGAGCACCACCAGGAAACCGGCATCGGCCAGCTCCAGCGCCGTCCGGTGCGGCGGTCGCAGGAAATCGGCGCCAGAGCCCGACCCACCGGGGACCAGCACCAGCGCAGGCAAGCCCGTGGCGGCACCGTTTTCAGGGAGCAGGGCGGTGATGTAGAGGCGCGCGCCGCTGCTGGGGTTGATCACCCAGTATTCCCCCGGTCGCTGGCCGACCTGTGCCTCCGCGACAGAGGCGGTGGTAGCCACGGCGGTGGCCGCGGGCACGCCAGGCGGGCTGAGGGGGGGAGCAGCCGGAGGTGGCTGGGGAACCGGGCGCTGATAGTTGCAGGCCCCCGCGAACAGGGCGAGCAGGAGCGGTATTCTTCGCAGGATGCCTCGCACAACGACCTCCCTTGACCGAAAGGCACCGATGGCGACCCCCGCGCGCGAGGGCTAATGGCCATCATAAGAGATTTCCTGCCGTGCACAACCTCATCACGCCGGCGCGGGCATGGGGATGCTATACTCTGCGTGGCCCTCCCGGCAGAGGCCGGGAGCCGGCGCACATCCACAAAGAGGAGCACATATGAGCCGGGACCTAGAGACCTTCATTCGTGAGGTGGAGACCCAGGTGCGGCCGCTGTACCTGGCCTATACGCAAGCCATGTGGGAGGCGGCGACGACGGGTTCCGAAGAGGCCAACCGCAAAGAACAGGAGGCCCAGGCGGCGCTGATGCGCTTCTGGGCCGATCCAGAACGCTGCGCCACGGCCCGGCGGATGCACGAGTCCGGCCAGGCCCCTGACCCGCTCATGGCGCGCCTGCTGAAGAGGATCTACCTCTCGGCAGCCGAGGCCCAGCAGGACGAAGCCACCATCGAGAAGCTCACACGACTGGAGGCCGAGGTGCGGAAGGTGTACTACAATTTCCGCGCCCAGGTGGGCGGCGAGCGCCTGAGCGACAACCGGCTCGACGAGATCCTGCGCACCAGCGCGGATAGCGATGTGGTGCGGCAGGTCTGGGAGGCCAGCAAGCAGGTCGGGGCGCAGGTGGCTGATACCGTGCGCGAGCTGGCGCGCACGCGCAACGCCGCCGCGCAGGCGCAGGGCTTCCGCGACCACTTCCAACGTTCCCTCACCTTGAACGAAATCGACGAGGATGAGCTGCTGGCGCTTTTCAAGCGCCTGGATGCCGCCACGCGCGAGCCCTTCCTGCGCCTGAAAGCGGAGATCGACCAGGCGCGCGCCGACCATTTCGGCATCGACCGGGAAGACCTGCGCCCCTGGCATTACGGTGACCGCTTCTTCCAGCAGCCGCCGCCCTTCGGCAAGGTAGACCTGGAATCCCATTTCCTGGGAAAGGACCCCATCGAGCTGGCCCTGGCCACCTACGACGGACTGGGTCTGGAGGTGCGCGACATCCTGGAGCGCTCGGACCTCTATCCGCGTGAGGGCAAGAACCAACACGCCTTCTGCCTGGATCTGGACCATGAGGGCGACATACGCACGCTGAACAACCTGGAGCCCAACCGCCGATGGATCGAGACATTGCTGCACGAACTGGGGCATGCCCTGTACGATAAGTTCATCGACCGCGAGCTGCCCTGGCTGCTGCGCACGCCGCCGCATACGCTCTCCACCGAGGCCATCGCCCTCATGATGGGTGGGCTGGTCGACGACCGGGAGTGGCTGGTTCAGGTGCTCGAAGTGCCCCAGGAGGAAGCCGAGCGGCTGGCGGAAGCGGGCCGGGCGCTGCTGCGGGCCGGGCGTCTGGTTTTCACCCGCTGGGTGCTGGTGATGGTGAACTTCGAGCGCGCGCTGTACCGGGATCCGGAGCGCGACCTGGACAGCCTGTGGTGGGACCTGGTGGAGCGTTTCCAGGGCCTCAAGCGCCCCGAGGGACGCCGGGCGCCCGATTGGGCCGCCAAGTACCATGTAGCCCTGGCGCCCGTCTACTATCAGAACTACGAACTGGGCTACCTGGTCACGGCGCAGTTCCAGGACCGCGTTCAGCGGGAGGTAGGCGGACTGGTGGGCCGGCCGCAGGCTGGCCGCTGGCTGGTGGAGCGTGTCTTCCGCCCCGGCGCCAGCCTGGATTGGGCGGCCCACGTGGTGGCCGTCACCGACGAGGCGCTGAACCCCGATTATTTCGTCCGCTCGGTGGCCTAGGCCCCTGTTGCGCAGGACCGACCTCGACGTAGATAGGCGTACCCGGCGAATTGCAGGGGCGGACCTATGGGTCCGCCCCTGCGCGCTTTTCCAGGCGTCCCGTTCGGACTAAACTCTTCCATTCCACGCTGCCCCCTCCAGGGGGCTGCTCGCACATCGGACATTGGGAGGAAGGACCGATGACCACCACGACTGCCCGAATCGCCGCAGGGATCGACGAAGCGACGTACAAGCGCCGGGTCTGGGCCTGGACCATGTACGACTGGGCCAACTCGGCCTTCGCCACCACCATCCTGGCTGCGGTGCTCCCCGTCTACTACAGCCAGGCGGCTGGCGCCACGCTGCCCAGCCCGGCCATCGCCACAGCCTACTGGGCGCGCGGTCTGAGTCTGTCGCTCTTCATCGTGGCCTTGCTCTCCCCGATCCTGGGTACCATTTCGGACGTCATGCGCGGCAAGAAGCGCTTCCTGGCCTTCTTCGCCGGCCTGGGAATCCTGGGCACGGGCCTGTTGGTGCTGGTGCAAACCGGCGATTGGTTGCTGGCATCGATCCTGTTCATCGTCGGGCGCATAGGTTTCACGGCTGCCAACGTTTTCTACGACGCACTGCTGCCGCACGTGGCACGCCCTGACGACCAGGATCGGGTGTCGACGCGCGGCTACGCCATGGGCTATCTGGGCGGCGGGTTGCTGCTGGCCGTCAACATAGTGGTCTTCTTCATCGTCGGCGGGCTGCTGCTCTCCCGCGTGGATGTTGACCAGGGCCGGCGGACGGCCATGGAGGAAGACGCGCTCCTGCTCGGGGCCGCGGCCGGGAGTTGAGGCGCGCTTCCCGCGGGGATATTGCAAGCTGCACGCCGACACACATGCGACGAGGGCCGGTCGGCCAGGGGCAGGTCCTGCCGTGAGGGCTGCCCGGTCGTGCCCGCGCGTTGACCATCACCTCGCAGGCACTCGGCGATGGGGGTGTCATGAGGCGCCCAGGTGTGTCGTCGCGATCATGGTCTCCGGCGCCGTGCACGTCAATGGCCGCGGCGCTCGTGGAAGACGCCTGCCACGCCCAGGAGGACCAGGGCTGCGCCGGAGACGGACCACAGGGTGATGGCCTCGCCCAGGATCAGCGCCCCCAGGATCACGGCGATGACGGGGTTCACATAGGCGTAGGTCATGGCCACGCTGGTGGGCAGCAGGCGCAGCGCCTGGATGAATGAGGTGAAGGCCAGCAGGGAACCGAAGAGCACCAGGTAGCCCCAAGCCAGCCACGCTTCGGGCGAAGGGGTCGGGCGCGGTTCGGGGAAGAGCACCAGCAGCAGGGCGAAGCCCAGGGCGCCGAAGAGGTGCTGGAAGCCCGAGCTTACGCGCGGCGCGGTGGAAATCGGGCGCCTGCTCTGCAGCACCGACCCTGTCGCCCAACTGAGCGAGGCACCGATGAGCGCCAGCACGGCCAGGGCGTCAGCGCGCGATCCCTGCTGCAGCGTGGGCGCCGTCAGCAGGCCGATGCCGGCGAAGCCCACCAGCAGGGCCAGGATGAAGCGCCCGCTCGGGACGCGGCGCTCCAGGAAAGCTTCGATGACCGCGGCCCAGATGGGTGTGCCGGCGATGACCAGCGCCGTGTAGCCCGAATCGACGCGCTGCTCGGCCCAGACCACCAGGCCGTTTCCACCGGACCAGAGTAGCAGGCCAGAAGCGGCGATGGTGATCAGATCGCGCCGCTTTAGCCGTAGAGAACCGCCGCTGAAGTATCCCCAAAGGAGCAAGAGCACCCCGGCGAGCAGCATGCGGGACAGGTTCAGACTGAAGGGCGGAAAGCCGGCTCCCGCCCGCACCGCGACGCGGATGGCGAGATAAGTGCTACCCCAGACCACATAGACCACGGAAAGGTGCAGCAAGCCTGTTGTGGTGACGGTCCGCTCCTGCGGGCGCAGTGCAGCCGCGTCGAGGGGGTGATGTCTCTTTGCCATGATCCGCGAGAGTCCTTGTTGCGATCGATTCGGATAATCCCGAACGCGGCCGGGCACCTCGTGCCGCATAGCGAGGGCGGGGTGGCTGGAGTGCGCGCTATGGCGGTTGCGTGGTGCGTAGGCGACGGAGGAGTGTACCAAGCGTTGGGGGCGAAGTCCAGGTGCTGCAGCCGGTGTCCGCGTGCCGGCGGCGGGCACTCGATCCCCGGAAAGCGATCCTTGCAAAGGCCGGGCTCACTCACCGCCCGCGCAGTGAGGCGGGTTCGCGATTGGCGAGTGGTGCCCGGCAGATTGGGCCGTGAGTACCTCGGTGGTCCTCCGTCGCCGCCCGCTCGTGTTGGCCAGGATGGGTTGCTGGTGCGGCGAACGGGGGCGCCCCAGGTCTTCTTCCTGTGCCGGTGCTCAGCGCTGGGGTGCTCTTCCGAGTGAATCTATGGGGGCGCCCTCCATACGCAGCAGGCGCAGCTTGGTGGGCAGGCCGCGGCCGCCGGAGTAGCCGCCCAGCGAGCCGTCGGAGGCCAGCACGCGGTGACAGGGGATGACGAGCGGGATGGGGTTGCGCGCCAGGGCCTGGCCCACGGCGCGGGCGGCGCGCGGCTTGCCCAGCCAACCTGCCACCTGGCCGTAGGTGGCGATCTGGCCGCGGGGCAGGGCTGCCACGCGCTGCAGCACCTGGCGCTGGAAGGGGGTCAGCAGGCGCAGGTCGAGGGGCAGGTCGAAGACCGCCCGCTCGCCGGCCAGATACTCCTGCACCTGGCGGCCCGCCCGGGCGACTCGTGACTGGTCATGCACCGGGGTCAGCCCCGTCCAACGCTGCAATTCTTCGAGGAAGCGGCTCAGCGGCCGGCCGAAGGACAGGGCGACCACGCCCCGCTCGCTGACGGCGATATGCAGCGGGCCGAGGGGCGAGTCGGGGAAGGTGTCGAAGAAGAGCGCGTTGGGGCGGGCGCGGTCCAGGGCGGCGCGCGTCTTGCGCACGGCGCGGGCCGCCGCTGCCCGGCCGGGCTCTGCGGCATGGAGGCCGTCCAGCGCTTCGAGCAGCGGTTCGCTGCGGACCGGGCCGGGTTCGTCCCCGAGCCAGCGGGCCCAGTTGTCCTCTAGCGCGGATCGCTGCATCATGACCGGTCCTCCTGGTGGGGGGCGAAGCGCGCCCGCAGCTTCTTGAGCCCCTGGTAGACATCGGCCCGCGCCGCAGCGGCTGAGCAGCCGAGGGCGCCGCCGATGGCCGCGTAGCTCAGGCCCTGATACTTGCGCATGATGAGCGCAGCGCGCTGCTTGTGGGGCAGTGCATCCACGGCTCGCGCGATCTGCTGAAGCAGTTCTGCTCGCAAGAAGGATTCCGGGATAGAGGGGCCATGCTTGCGCAGGGTCTGCGGGTCGACTTCGGCGCTGTGGGCGATGTGACGCCGTGCCCGGCGCAGGTGGCTGCGGGCGACATTGGTGGCGATGGCGTAAAGCCAGGCCCGGAGGTTGGAACCCGGCTGCAGGCGCGGGTAGGCGCGATAGGCACGCAGCAAGGTTTCCTGCAGGCAGTCCTCGGCGTCCTGCTCGCAGCGTGTCATGCGCCACAGGTAGCTGAACAACTCCGGGCTGTGGGTTTCCACCAGATTTTCGAAGAGCGGCTCGCTCATGCTGCGCTCGCTGTGGGAATGAGTCTCACCCATTTAACCAACGGGAGGGCCTTTTGTGAAATGGAATCCGGCTCTGCCGCTGTCGATGCCTATGTGGGCGAGGCACCGGGTGCGCATCCGGTGCCTGGCTGTGGAGGCACGGCGCGCGCGGAAAGAGGTTCCCTCCAGCCCGGCCGTGAGAGGATCGGAGCGCCAAGTGCGGGAGCGGGCCATCAGGCGCGCCCTCCCCGCTGCGGGCTGGAATTCCTCGAGCTGCCGCAGAACGTCGCTCGCCTCCGGGGGCAGATGTCCTGCAGCGCGCGGCGGGATACCCCCGCTACTGGTTGAGTTCCCAGATGATGCGCAGGCCGTCGAGGGTGAGCCAGGGGGCCAGGATCTCGATGACGCGTGTCTCGCGCGCCATGAGCTCCGCCAGTCCCCCGGTGCCGATGACCTTCATCTCCGGCCCCAACTCGCCGCGGAAGCGGGCCACCATCCCCTCCACCAGGCTCACGTAGCCGAAGAGCAGGCCTGATTGGATAGCGTGCACCGTGTTGCGGCCGATGGGCGAAGGAGGGCGGGCCAGATCGACGCGCGGCAGCTTGGCAGTGCGCATGAAGAGCGCCTCGGCGGCGATGCTGATCCCCGGGGCAATGGCGCCTCCCAAGTAGTCCCCCTCGGCGGAGATGGCGTCGAAGGTGGTGGCAGTGCCGAAGTCCACCACGCAGGCCGGGCCGCCGTAGAGGCGCTGTACGGCGGCCGCGTCCACCACACGATCGGCTCCCACGGACTTGGGGTCCTCGTAGCGGATGTGCACGCCCGTGCGGACTCCGGCGTCCACCACCAGCGGGTCCTGGTCCAGATAGTCCTTGCAGGCCTGCAGGAATGTGGTGGTCAGGGGCGGCACGACGGAAGCCATGACCGTGCCGTGGATGTCCTCCGGCTCGCAGCCGGCGTGCTGCAGCAGACCGAGCAGTTGCAGGCCGTACTCGTCGGGCATGCGCTCGTGCACGGTGGCCAGCCGCCAGGCGGCGAATCGATCCTCCCCCTCGTACAGCCCGAGCGTGATGTTGGTGTTGCCGACATCGATGGTGAGGAGCATGGGAAGGCCTCCTTCGGAATGGCAGCAAGATGGGGAAAAGAGATAGGAGATAAGTGATCAGTGATCAGGGACCGGGGATCAGTAGCCAGTGATCGGTGATACAGGAGCAGGAAACTATGACCCTTCCGGCCCTGATCCCTAATTACTGATCACCAATCACTGGCTGCCGGCCACCTATCCCCTATCCCCCACCACCACATTGTCAATCAACCTCGTCTCGCCCACGTACACCGCCATGGAGAGCAGCGCCCGCTCAACGGGCCCCTGCAGTTCTTCCAGCGTCTCGGGGTCGGCGGCGGAGACGTATTGCGGCCGCGCCAGCGGCTCTTCGGCGAGCACCTGCGACATGATGCGCCGCAGGGCCTCCGCCTCGCGGGTGCCGGCCCGGAAGGCCTGCTCGGCGGCGGTCAGTGCCCGGTGCAGCACCGTCGCCGCCCGGCGCTCCTCGGGGTTCAGGTAGGCGTTGCGGCTGGACATGGCCAATCCATCCGGTTCGCGCACGATGGGGCAGACCACCACCTGCAGCGGGAAGTTCAGGTCGCGCACCATGCGCCGGATGACGATCGCCTGCTGGGCGTCCTTCTGCCCGAAGTAGGCCTGCTGAGGCTGGAAGGCGTTGAGAAGCTTGGCGACCACGGTGGTCACGCCGCGAAAATGCCCCGGCCGGCGGGCGCCCTCCAGGGGCCTGGTGAGCTCTTCCACTGTGACCCAGGTCTGGAAACCGGGAGGGTACATGATTTCGGGCGTCGGCGTCCACACCAGGTCCACCCCCTCGTCCCGCAGCAGCGCCAGGTCGCGCTCCAGATCGCGCGGGTAGGAATCGAGGTCCTCCTGGGGGCCGAACTGGGTGGGGTTGACGAAGATGCTCACCCCGACGCTGGCGCAGTCCGCACGGGCGCGGCGCACCAGGGAAAGGTGCCCTTCGTGCAGGAAGCCCATGGTGGGGACCAGGCCGAGGGGGTCGGGCAGGGCGGCGCGCGCCCGTCGCAGGTCTTCCAGAGTGGTCACGGTCTTCATGCCTCGATCCCTCCTGTGCGGGCTGCCAGGGCCCGCACCAGGTGCCAGAGCGTGCGGTTGACGGGCGTGGGCACGCCGAGACGCTCACCCTCGTGCACGACCGCGCCGCAGATGGCGTCGATCTCGGTGGGCGCACCGCGCTGCACGTCCTGCAGCATGGATGAGCGGTTGGCAGCGGTGCGGCGCGCCACCTGGGCCACCTGAGCGCCGGCGTCCTGATAGGGGAGGTGCAGGCCTTTGGCGGCGGCCACGACGGCTGTCTCCTGCGCGGCGGCGATCATGAGCGCGCGGCTGTCCTCGTCCTCCAACAGAGCGCCGTTGGGGATGCGCAGCAAAGCGGTGAGCGGATTGATGCCGGCGTTCACCGCCAGCTTGCCCCAGGAGAGGGACTGCAGGTCGTCCACCCAATGGATCTCGAAGCCGGCCTGGCCCAGCAATGCGGCCAGGGGGTCCAGCCGCGGATGGCGCGCCAGGTAAGTGGGGCCGGAGCCGCCCAGGCGGGCATGGCCGGGGCCGAGCAGGGTGGCCCCGCATGTGGTCACGCCCAGCGCGGCACGCTCACGGCCCAGCGCCTGTTGCAAGATCTCCAGATTGCCCAGGCCGTTCTGCAGGGTGAGCGCCACGCCCTCCTCGGCCAGGCACGCCGCCAGGCGCGCCGCGGCGCTGGCTGTCTGCCAGGACTTGACCAGCACCAGCGCGTATCGGGCGCCGCGGCAGCGGGCCGCCGTCCCTGCCACTTCGACGGCATGCGCCATCGGCTGGCCATCGCCTTCCACCAGGGTGACGCCCCGCTCGCGCAGGGCGCGCAGCCCCTCGGGCCAGCTTCCCAGCATGGTCACCCGGGTGTGTGGCGCCAGCCGGGCGGCGAAGAGGCAGGCCATGGCGCCTGTGCCGACGATCAGGATGGGTGGGTGGGGCATGGAGGTTGCCTCGCGGGATACAGCAATCAGTTATCAGCAGTCGGCCATCAGCGATCAGGGATCAGCGGGAGTATTCTCGTGGTTTCCAGCCGATGGCATCCCGAGGATCGCTTCTTCCTGATCACTTCCAACTGATCACTCCTTACTAATCACTTCCTGCTGATCGCCCATCATCTTCGGCCCATCTAAACTTGCGCAGCAAGGCCTCCCACTCCTCCTGATCCATCTGCACGCTGTGCTCGGGCGCGGGAAAGGCGCGCGTTTCCACCTCGGCCTTGTAGGCCTGGAAGGCGCGCGCCATCTCGTCATGCAGGTCGGCGTACTTCTTGACGAAACGAGGTGTGAAGCGGTCGAAGAGGCCCAGCAGGTCGTGCGTGACCAGCACCTGGCCGTCGCAGCCGGCTCCGGCGCCGATGCCGATGGTGGGGATCTCCAGGCGTTCAGAGATCAAGAGCGCCAGTTGCGCCGGGACGGCTTCCAGCACCAACGCGAAGCAGCCCGCCTCCTGCAGGATCAGGGCATCTTCCAGCAGGCGCTGCGCGGCGGCGGCGGTCTTGCCCTGCGTCCGGAATCCGCCCAGCAGGTGCACCGACTGCGGTGTCAATCCCAGGTGCCCCATGACGGGGATGCCGGCGCCGATGATGGCCTCGATGGCCGGCAGCCGCTCGCGTCCGCCCTCCAGCTTGACGGCGTCCATGCCGCCCTCCTGCAGGAAACGCCCGGCGTTGCGCACGGCCTCTTCAACGGAGACCTGGTAGGAGAGGAAGGGCATGTCCCCCACCAACAGGGCGTAGCGCGCCCCGCGCGCCACCGCTTTGCAGTGGTGGATCATGTCCTGCATGGTGACGGGCAGCGTGTTCTCATAGCCCAGCACCACCATTCCCAGCGAGTCGCCCACCAGGATGGAGTCGATCCCCGCCCGGTCGATGGCCAATGCGGTGCCGTAGTCGTAGGCGGTGAGCATGCTGATGGGCTCGCCGCGCGCTTTCTTGCGGCGCAGGGCCAGGGTGGTGACCTTCTTGCGGTCCTTGGTCATAATGGGGGTTGCGGACACGGCTATCTCCTCCTTCGAGTGAGACGCCCAATGGCCCGAGATGAAAAGACCCACCGGGCCAGGTGGGCAGGGGTAGAACTTCATCATCCTGCCGTCTCGGTCGTGGCCCGATCCAAGCGGCACGCGAATTATAGCACGCGAAATCCGCCCCCGGAGGCGGTACACTGTACTGTAGGTGGATCGGTTTGAATAATCCGGCCTACTTCGATAAGATTAGAGTGGTCTGCTCCGGCAAGCCCGAACGCCCATGGAGAAGTGCGATGAGCCTCGACCTGGCCGGCCTCGATGAGGCGCTGGCAAAACACCTTCGACTGTCCACTTTCCCCCTCGCTGTCCGCATGCTGGCCGAGGGGGAATCCTTTTCCGAGCGGACTAAGCGCCCCAGGCGGGACCTGGGCCAGCAGGTCGCCATCTGCCAGGGGTTCGCCATCGCGCGTCACTACGGTTGGGCGGTGGGGATGCAGGCGGAGGATATCGCCTGCCCGCCTGCCCTGGCCGTGTGGGGCTTCAAGCCTATGCTGGATTACGTCCTGGAGGGCAGACTCTGCGCCGGGATGTACACCCGAACGGCCCGCGAAGGAGCGGTCACGGAGGCGCAGACGGATTGCTGGGAATATGGCCAATGGGCGGGAGTGGAGGTCGCGCCGCTCCATCGAACGGCCTTCGCCCCGCATATCATTCTGATCTACGCCAACAGCGCTCAAGTCATGCGGCTGGTGACGGCGCGCCTGTGGGCCACCGGCGGACGGATTGCCTCTTCCTTATCCGGGCGGGTCGATTGTGCCGACGCGGTCATCACCACCATGAAGCACGACGAATGTCAGGTGATCCTGCCCTGCTACGGCGATCGGGTATTCGGGCAGGCGGGGGACGACGAAATGGCCTTCACCATCCCGGCCTCCAAGGTAGCAATGATCCTGGAGGGGCTGGAGGGCACCCACAGGGGAGGCGTGCGCTACCCAGTGCCGCGCTTTCTGCGCTACACAGGTGATTATCCGGAGCACTACAGGAAGCTGTTCGAGCTTTGGGAGCGGCAGGAGGGATAGTCCTACCTCTCGGACGAGCCCGATGAAGCGGATTCCGCAAGGAGACCCCTGGATGGTTGTGACAGGTACCGAAGCGAAACTCAAGAAGGAGACCCTGCGCGAGATTTACTGGATCATGCTGCTGGCGCGTCGACTGGACGAACGCGCCTGGGTGCTGCACCGCCAGGGAAAAATCGCCTTCCACATCTCAGGCATCGGGCATGAGGCGGCCCAGGTGGGGGCGGCCTTCGCGCTGCGCCGCGGCCATGATTGGGTCCTGCCCTATTACCGCGACCTGGCCATGACGCTGGCGCTGGGGCTCACAGCGCGCGAGTTCGCCCTGGGGCTCATGGGCAAGAAAGGCGAACCCTCCTCGGGCGGGCGCCAGATGCCCAGCCACTGGAGCCTGCGGCGCGCCAACGTGGTCAGCCATTCCTCGCCAGTCGCCACCCAGACCTCCCACGCGGCGGGGATCGGCCTGGCGATCAAGATGCGCGGCGATGATGCAGTGGTACTGACCAGCGTCGGCGAGGGGTCCACCTCTCAGGGGGAGTGGTACGAGGGCGTAAACTGGGCGGCAGTGCACAGACTGCCGGTGATCTTCTTCGTGGAGAACAATCGCTTCGCCATATCTGTGCCGCAGGAGCATCAGATGGCGGTGGAGAACGCGGCCGACAAGGCCGCCGGCCTGGGTTTGCCGGGCGTCACGGTGGATGGGCTGGATCCGCTGCAGGTGTACCAGGCGGTCGCCGCCGCCGCTGCCCGTGCCCGGGCCGGCGAGGGCCCGACGCTGGTCGAGGCCAGGGTCTTTCGCATGACTCCCCACTCATCGGACGACGACGATCGCACCTACCGCACGCGTGAGGATGTGGAGGCGATGAAGGCCCGCGACCCGCTCGGCAGCTTTCGCGAATTCCTGCGCTCTCAATCCGTTCTCAGCGCGGAGGTCGTAGCGGAGATGGAGGCGCAAGCCAAACAGCAGGTGGAGCAGGCGGTGGCCTTCGCCGAGGCCGCGCCCTACCCCGAGGTCTCTGAGGCCGCCCATCCGGTCTATGTAGAGGATGTCCATCATGCCTGAGATCACGCTCATCGAAGGCATCCGCCAGGCCATGGATGAAGAACTGGCGCGCGACGAGCGTGTGTTCATCGTGGGCGAGGACGTGGGGCGGCGCGGCGGCGTCTTCCGCGCCACCCAGGGTCTCTACGAGAAATACGGCCCCGAGCGTGTCATCGACTCGCCGCTGGCCGAGCTCTCCATCGTGGGTGTGGGCATCGGCGCCGCGCTCTACGGCATGCGGCCCATCTGTGAGATCCAGTTCGCCGACTTCATCCACCCGGCCTTCAACCAGATCGTCAACGAGGCCGCCAAAATGTGCTACAGGTCCAACGGCGAATGGACGGCCCCCATGGTCATCCGGGCGCCCTACGGCGGCGGCATCGGCGGCGGCCTGTATCACTCGCAGTCGGTGGAAGCCTTCTTCGCGCACGTGCCCGGCCTGAAGGTGGTGGTGCCCTCCAATCCCTACGATGCCAAGGGGCTGCTGAAAGCCGCCGTGCGCGATCCGAACCCCGTGCTCTACCTGGAGCCGAAGAAGGGCTATCGTCTCATCCGCGGCGCCGTGCCCGAGGACGAGGAGGTGCTGGTGCCCATCGGCAAGGCGCGCGTCTCCAGGGAGGGACGCGACCTGAGCCTGTTCGCCTACGGAATGATGCACCATTACTCCTTGCAGGCCGCGCAGCAGGTGGCCGCCGAGGGCATCGAGGTGGAAGTGGTGGATCTGCGCACGTTGAACCCGCTGGACAGGGAAACTGTGCTGGGCTCGGTGCGCAAGACGGGGAAAGCGCTCATCGTCTACGAGGACAACCTGACGGGCGGCTACGGCGCGGAAATCGCTGCCCTGCTGGCCGAGCAGGCCTTTACCGACCTGGATGCGCCTGTCCGTCGACTGGCTGGACCGGATGTCCCGGCGGTGCCCTACAGCCGCCCGCTGCAGGATTGGTTCATGCCGAACGCGGAAAAGATCGCCGCGGCCATTCGCGAACTGGATGCGTATTGATTGACGGGAGACAGGGGACGGAGGATGGGAGAGACGGGGGCTGGGTCCACCTTCTTCCGCCCCCAAGCCTGGTTCCCCGTCCTGTGAGGGAGGATAGGGCTCCATGACGACGAAGGTCATCATGCCACGCCTGGGCGAATCGGTGGTCGAAGGCACGGTCACCAAATGGCTCAAGCGAGAGGGCGAGCAGGTCGAGGAATTCGAGCCGCTGCTGGAGATCAACACCGACAAGGTGGACACCGAGGTGCCCTCACCGGCCGCCGGCACGCTGCTCAAGGTGTACGTGGGCGAAGGGCAGACGGTGCAGGCCGGGACACTGCTGGCGGTGATCGGTGAGCCGGGAGAGGAGATCCCCGAGGCCCCCGAGGTCGCCGGGGCAACGATGCCGGTGAGCGCACCGGCCGCGGTCGAAGCGACGCCCGTCTCATCCGTCGCGCCGTCCCCTCCCAGGCCCGGACGCCAGGCGGACCTGGGGTTCATCTCCCCGGTGGTGGCGCGCATCGCCGCCGAGCACAAAGTGGACCTGACCCAGGTCCGGGGCACCGGCCGCGGCGGGCGCATCACCAAGAAGGACATGCTGGCCTATCTCGAATCACGCCCGGCGGGGCCAGCGCCGGCGGCTCCCGCCTGGGAGCAGCCGGGCAGCGGCGAATTGTTCCGCCCCAGCGAGGAGGTCTTCGGCGGGGCCAGGCCTCCCGCCTCGCAGCCGGAGGCCGAGGCGCGCGCCCTCCCCGGCACGGTGCAGCCGCTGGACGTCGTGCGCCGGTCCATCGCCGAGCACATGGTGCGCTCCAAGCGAATCAGCCCCCACGTCTCCACCATCATGGAGGCGGACATGAGCCGGGTGATGGCTCATCGCCGCAACCACAAGGAGGACTTCGCTCACGAGGGGATCAACCTGACCTACACGCCCTACTTCGTGGCCGCAGCCGCTGAAGCTCTGCGCGCCGTGCCCATGGCCAATTCGTCCTGGAGCGACGAAGGCATCGTGCTGCATGGGGCGGTGAACGTGGGCGTGGCCGTCTCGCTTGGCGAGCGGGGACTGATCGTCCCCGTGATCAAAGAGGCCGATCAGATGTCCCTGCGCGGCCTGGCGCGCGCCGTTCAGGATCTGTCCACTCGCGCCCGCAGCGGCCAACTGAGCCCCGCGGAGGTGCAGGGTGGGACCTTCACCATCACCAACCACGGCGTGGGCGGTTCGCTCTTCGCCACGCCCATCATCAACCAACCGCAGTGTGCTATCCTGGGAGTGGGCAAGATCCAGAAGCGAGTTGTGGTCATCGAAAGCTCCGAGGGCGATGGCGGGACGCAGGACCTCATCGCCATCCGCCCCATGGTCTACCTCACCCTGACCTTCGACCACCGAATCCTGGACGGCGCGGTGGCGGATCAATTCCTGGGGCTGGTGGTGATGCGCCTGGAAAGCTGGGCCTGAGAGATCGAAGTTGTATGGCTGCACTCGCCGCCCTGGGCTGAGAGTGATGGCCACGAGGTACGCTCCGTCGATAGCGCAATGAACTTCGCCGGCCTACGAGGGGCCGGCTCATCAAGGAGGATCCATCCATGCCGGAATATGACGTCGTGGTGATCGGCGCCGGACCGGGCGGCTACGTATGCGCCATCCGTGCCGCGCAGTTGGGAAAGAAGACGGCCGTAATTGACCGTGAGTGGCTGGGCGGCGTATGCCTCAACGTGGGCTGCATCCCCTCCAAGGCGCTGCTCAAGAACGCCGAAGTTGCGCACACCCTGCGCGAGCGGGGAAAGGAGTTTGGCTTCCAGGTGGAGGGCCTCAAACTGGACTATGCCGCCGCCGTCAAGCGCAGCCGTCAGGTGGCCAATCGCCTGGTGAAGGGCGTGGGCTTCTTGATGAAGAAGAACAAGATCGATGTCCACATGGGCAGGGCGCGGTTCACCGGCCCGCACAGCCTGCAGGTGACGGCCGAGGACGGGAGCGTGATGGAGATCCAGGCCAAGGACGTCGTCATCGCCACCGGCGCCAAGCCGATGATGCTCCCGGGGGTCGAGTCCGACGGCGAGCGCGTGCTCACCTATCGCCAGGCCATCCTGCAGGACAGGCTGCCCAAATCGGTGATCATCGTGGGCGCCGGTGCCATCGGGCTGGAGTTCGCCACGGTGTGGGACGCCTATGGCTCGCAGGTCACCATCGTGGAGATGCTGCCGCGCCTGGCGCCCCTGGAGGACGAGGAGATCGGCAAGGAGCTGGCCAAGGCCTTCTCCAAGCGCGGCATCAAGGTCCTCACGGGAACGCGCGTCGAAGAGGTCGAGGTCCTCAAGACCAAGGTCAAAGTGAAGGTGTCGGGAGAGGATGGCGAGCAGAGGCTGGAGGCCGAGCAGGTGCTGGTCGCCATCGGTTTCAAGCCCAACACGGAGGGCCTGGGGCTGGAGGCGGCGGGCGTGGCGCTGGACGAGCACGGCCGCGTGGTCATCGACGACCGTATGGCCACCAACGTCCCGGGCGTGTGGGCCATCGGCGACGTGACGGGCAAGCTGATGCTGGCCCACGTGGCCTCGGCCATGGGTGTCGTCTGCGCCGAGCACATCGCCGGCGTCGAGACGGTGAAACTGGAATACGAGATGATGCCGCGCGCCACTTACAGCCAGCCCCAGGTGGCCTCCTTTGGTCTCACCGAGGCCCAGGCCAAAGAACGGGGCCTGGAGGTCAAGGTCGGGCGCTTCCCCTTCCAGGCCAACGGAAAGGCACTGGGTCTGGGCGACTACGCGGGCTGGGTCAAGCTGGTGGTGGACGCCCGCTACGGCGAGATCCTGGGCGCGCACATGGTCGGGCCGGAGGTGACGGAACTGCTGCCGGAATTGACGCTGGCACAGATGATGGAGCTCACCCCGGCCGAGATCGGCCGCAACGTGCACGCGCATCCCACCTTGAGCGAGGTGCTCATGGAGGCGGCGCACGCCGCGGAGGGCCACGCCATTCACATGTGAGTGACCGGCAACAGGGTGAGTTCGCGCTTGGCGGGGGCGCCGTGAGGCGATGGCATCACCGCGTCCCTACGCCTGCGAAAGGCGCGTTGGCGGTCCGGCCGCGGCCGTTGGTTCGCACCAGCGCTGGGATCGCGGGACCTGCGCGGCGCAGAACTCATGTGCGGGGGAGCCGCAGGCGGAGAGGAGGATAGCATGGCGCAGCCGAAGGACGTGGCCGCCGTCAAGGAGCGCTATAAGGAGGAGTTGCTGGCGAAGCCCAACGTGGTGGGCATAGGCACCGGCTACCGTGAGACGCGCGGCAAGGTGACCGATGAGCTGTGCCTGATGGCGTTGGTGCGCCGTAAGATCCCCCGGTCGGCGCTCACGCCGAAGTCGATGGTGCCCAGCAGGGTGGAGGGCGTGCGCACGGACGTCATTCAGGTGGGCCGGCTGCGGGCCCAGGCATCGCGCACCGGCCGTTGGCGGCCCGCGCCGGGCGGAGTCAGCCTGGGACATTATCGCGTCACGGCGGGGACCTTCGGGGTGGTGGTGCGCGATCGGGCCAGCGGCGAGCGCCTGATCCTCTCCAACAATCACGTGCTGGCCAACAGCAACCAGGCGCAGCCGGGTGACGCCATCCTGCAGCCGGGCGCGGTGGACGGCGGCCGGCGGGAGCAGGACACCATCGCCAGGCTGGCGCGCTTCATCCCCATTCGCTTCAAGCGCGAGCCGGCCACCTGCCGCACGGCGCAGGCCTTCACCGACCTGGTCAACCTGCTGGCCCGATTGTTGGGTTCCAGGCATCGCCTGCAGGCATACCGCAGCGACCCCGGGGCCTCCAACTGGGTGGACGCCGCGGTGGCACGCCCCGTGGAGGAGGGCGTGGTCCTGGACGAGATCCTGGACATCGGCGTGGTGGGAGGCACGGCGCCGGCGACCCTGGGGATGGGGGTGCGCAAGTCGGGGCGCTCGACGGGCTTCACCACGGGCACCGTGCGCGTGCTGGATGCCATCCTGGAGGTGGGCTACGACGGCAGGCTGGCGCGTTTCGAGGGCCAGATCGTCACGACGCCCATGTCCAGCCCGGGCGACTCGGGCTCGCTGCTGGTGGCGGGGAACGGCCTGCTGGCCGTCGGGCTGCTCTTCGCCGGTTCCGAGGAAGCCACCATATTCAATCCCATTCAACGCGTCCTGGACGCGCTGGAGGTTGTGCTGTGAGCGACGAGGGGCGCCAGCGGGCGATCGAGCGGGCCAGGCAGGTGCTGCAGGCCCATAGGGATGAACTGCTCGGCAAGGCCAACGTGGTGGGGGTGGGCGTGGGCCTGCGCCAGCGAGGGGGAGAGGACACGGGCGAGGTGGCGCTCGTGGTCATGGTGAGCCGCAAGGTGCCGCGCGCCCAACTGGCCGAGGGTGATCTGGTTCCTCAGGAGATCGAGGGTGTGCCCGTGGACGTGCAGCAGATGGGGGAGTTCGAGGCGCATTGAAGCCGGCGCCTTCCCGGAAGCTGCCAACTTCCGGGAGAATGGTGTAAGGTGAGACTGCAGGCTCCCGGGGCTTTGCAGGCTCCGGGAGCTTTTCGTCACCTCCGCTCCACCACCCAGAGATGGGAGAGACCGAAGGCCCGCAGCGGTGTGGCTTCCAGGGTGTGCAGCAAGGAGCGCAGGGCGCGGCCAAGACGCGGCCAGCGCTGAATGAGGTTGTCGTAGGCGCCGAAGATCACGCTGCGACGCACCACCCGTATCGGCAGGCCGGCGAAGAGGCGTTCGATGTCGCGCGCCGTGTAGACCCGCACGTGGGGCGCCAGGCGGTCGCGCAGGGGACGCGGCAGGTAGTTGATCAGGGGGATGTTGCCGAAGCGGTAGCGGCCGCGCCAATAGATGCCATGAGTCTCGAAGGGATAGCCCCGATTGGGGACGAAGAGGACCAATCGCCCTCCCGGGCGCAGGGTGCGCACGATCTCCTCCACGGCGCGCCGGTCGTTGGCCACGTGCTCCAGCACCTCATGCGAGAGCACCAGATCGAAGCGATCGGAAGGGAAGGGCAGCGCCTCGCCGGCGGCGCGCACGACCTGCAGGCCGCGCCGGCTGGCTTCCACAGCGCGCTCGACGTCGAACTCCAGGCCGTAGGCCCCCGCCGCCCGGGCGGATAGGCGCTCCAGGTAAGCCCCCACTCCGCAACCGTTGTCGAGAACCTGCCCCAGGGCGCGCTCGCCGGCGGCCTGCAGGATCATGGCCAGGCGGCGCGCCTGCCCGGCGCGCCAGAGGTAAGAGGGCTCGC
>JAJRUD010000267.1 GCA_024277995.1 Chloroflexota bacterium | reverse complement strand
GATGTGTCCAGAATCGCGCAGCATGATGTCCGAAAGGTGGGCGGTGGCGTGGGTGGCGTGGATGGGTCCCTCGAACTCCTGGCGCACCAGATTGGGCAGGTTGCCGCTGTGGTCGATGTGGGCGTGGGACAGGATCACGCCATTGATGCGCGTGGGATCGAAGGGGAAGTTGAGGTTGCGCTGGTAGGTTTCCTTGCGCCTTCCCTGGTAGAGGCCGCAGTCGAGCAGCAACCGGTGGCCGTTGATGCTGAGCAGGTGACGCGAACCGGTCACGGTCTGCGCCGCGCCGTGGAATGTGATGTTCATCTCTACCTCGCGATGGATTGGAGAATCAGGTCCTCAACAGCTTGAGCAATTCTGGGCCGTAGGTCTGGAAGCGCCATTCCAGGGGGGCCATGTACTGGCGCAGGCTATCCATGTCTCGCGGCGGGCGACGGGCCATGGAGATGAGCAATTCGCGCGGCAGGATCAAATCGGACTCGACACCATGCTGGCGTGCTTTCTTCTTGCGCCACTGCCGCAGACGCTCGTATCGTTCCTGCACCGCTTCATCGCGCGCGGCGCGGGCGGGTCGCTGGGGAGGGAGGGCGCTGCGGCCGCGCGCCACAGCCTCCAACACCCTTTGGCCGTAGCGGCGCACCTGGCCGGTGGTCATCCCGGGTAGATCGCGCAGCGCGGTCAGGTCGCGTGGTTCGGCCTGCGCGATGGCCAGCAGCGTGCCGTCATTCATCACCTTGAAGGGCGGGCGGTCCATGCGGCTGGCAGCCTGCTCGCGGAACAGGTAGAGCTCCTTGAGGATGGCGCGCTGGCGCGGGCTCAATCGATGCGCGCCGGCGATGCGCCAGAATCCTTTCGGGTCGAAATCGTTCTCGGTCGGTTCCAGGCGCGTCAGGTACTCGCAGAACTCGAGCGCCTCCTGCCAACGACCTGCCTCGCGCAGAGCCCGCGCTAGGCGGTCGCGCAGAGGCAGCAGGTAGCGCGTGTCCAATCGCGCGTAGTCCAGCAGGTCTGCGGGCAGGGGGCGCCGACCCCAGTTGGCGCGCTGCAGGCGCTTGTCCAGCCGCGCGCCGAAGGCCTCCTCCAGCAGGTTGCCCAGCCCGGTGCGCTCCATCCCCAACGTGCGGGCGGCGACGCGCGTGTCGAAGAGGTTGTGGACCTGGAAGCCGAAGTCACGCTTGAGCACGACCAGGTCGTATTCCGCTCCGTGGAGAACCTTCTCGATGGCCGCATCCGCCAGGATGGGTGCCAGAGGAGAAAGGTCAGCGATAGCCAGCGAGTCGATGATGTAGTCGGCATCCTCTGTGGAACACTGGATCAGACACACCTGCTCCTGATAGGCGTAGAGGCTGTTGGACTCGGTGTCGAAGGCCACCCGGCTGTGCCTCGCCAAGTCCTGGGCCAGGGCCTTCAGGTCCGAGTCGCTTTCGACCAGGATGGGAGGGGGCATGTTGACGTCAGGCATGGCGCCATTATACCCCGGGGGCGCGAGCCCGGCTCGCGCGCGGTGCAAGAGACCGCCCGCGCCCCCGGGCGCGGACCTTCCGGGTGGCCCCGGGAACTAGGGAGTATTGTCACTTTGCCCCCAGGGGGGCTGCCCTTAGAATCGTAGTGACCCGCGCGGCGGCTGCGCGCCGGCGGCCCGGCGCAGGATGATGCCCGGGTCGATGACGGTTCTGACCGCCTGGCAGCGGGCGGCCGCATGGTGCTTTGTACTGCGTGCAATGGCTGGACGGCCGGGGGCGCGTCGGAGCCCGCCCGCCGAGCTTCCCCGGCAACCGCATACAGGGTACACTCGTCTGAACCGGCGCCCAGGATGTCCCGGGCGGGAGGAAGGCCCTTTGGACGCTGGACGACGACGGCCTGATTGGCCCGGGGTGGGATCGCAGAGGCACAGTCTGCCCAAGGGCCTATGTCCTGCGGAGCAGGGTGCGATGCCTGCGGTCGCTCCACAGGGTCCATTGAGCGCCAGGTGCCCCCGGCGTTCTTGGCGCTCCCGGTGATGGGATGGGTGGTCGCTCATTATCGTCGTGCATAGAGGAGATGTAATGCGCCGATCCTTGCTTGTGTTCCTGGCCCTGCTGATGGCGGCGGGCCTTGGCTCAGCGCCTGCGGGGGCCCAGGCCCCGGCACAGATCCGAAGCCTGGAGATCTCGATGTGGCCGGAGTATGACCGCCCAGCCGTGTTGGTCATCTATCGCATGCGGTTGTCCTCCCCGCCTTCCATGCCGGTCAAGGTCAGTGTGCCGATTCCCGCCAAGGTGGGTGATCCCCACGCCGTGGCCATGCGCGGTGAAGATGGTTCCTTGCTGGTGGCTCCCTATACGCGCGATGTGCAGGGTGAGTGGGCCACGATCACCATTGAGAGCACCAGTCCCGAAGTGCAGCTGGAGTTCTATCAGGACCTGCAGCTCGACGGCGATCGCCGCAGCTATACCTTCCGCTGGCCGGGCGGCGTGGCGGTGGACTCGGTGGCCTATGAGATTCAGCAGCCGTATGCCGCCGGCTCGCTGGAGATATCGCCGCCTCCGCAGGGCGAAGTCACCGGGCCGGATGGACTCCTCTATTACAGCGCTGATTTGGGCGCCCTGGAGTCCGCCCAGCAGCTCGACATCACCTTCACGTACTCGCGCTCGGAGAGCCGCCTCACGGCCGAGCTGCTGCAGAGCATCCCGCCCTTGAGCAGCCCTGCGGCCACTCAGGGGCGCACTCCGGACCTGATGGAAATGCTGCCGTGGCTGCTGGGGGGCTTTGGACTGTTGCTGCTCGTTGTGGGAGGTGTGCTCTACTGGCGGCTGGGCCGCGAGCCGACGGTGTCGAGCAGCCGGCGGCGGCGACGCCGGCCGCGCGCGGCAGAGGATAGTCTGGAGAGCACGGCCTCTGAACCGCGGGTGGAAGGCCCGGCGCGCTATTGCCATCAGTGCGGCGCTCGGGTTGGGGAGGCGGATCGCTACTGCCGCAATTGCGGCGCCAAGCTGCGCCGCTGAGGGAGTGAACCGGCCGGCGTCTCTCTGGAAGGGGGGCGCCCGTGGCGGGAGGTGAGGGGGAGCGAGAAGTGCAGGGGGTCGCGTGGCCTATCGCCCCGTGTCGTCTGAGGGCGAGGGATGGGCCGGGGGGAAGATATGGAACATCCCTTCATCACGCTGATCTTCTTTCTCTATGGCCTGCCCTTCTTCAGCATGGGTCTGGCCATCGTGTTGGAGATCGGCCGCGCCTCTGATCAGCGAATGCGGCATGCCCTGCGTCCGCTGGCGACCTTCGGCTTCCTGCACGGCGCTCATGAGTGGCTCGAGATGTTCGAGTTGCTCGGCGTATTGTCACCCGATAGGCCCTTCCCGGACGCAATGCTGGCCTTGCGCATCGCTGTGCTGGCCTGGTCCTTTCTCTCGCTGAGCGCTTTCGGGGTCTCGCTCTTGGCACCCGATGAACGTGCGCGTCGCATCAGCCTGCTGGCCCCGGTGGCCCAGGCTGCACTGTGGGGATTTGGCCTGCTGACGCTCCGCGGCCGCGTGCCAGGCGCGTCGGAATTATGGGTTGTGGCCGACGTGTGGTCGCGCTACACGCTGGCTGTTCCGGCGGCGCTGTTGGCTTCCGCTGGCCTGGTGACGCAGCAGCGGGTTTTTCGCCGGGCCGGCCTGGAGCGCTTCGGCCGCGACAGCCTGTGGGCGGCGGTGGCCTTTGCCTGGTATGGTGTGGTGGGCCAGGTGTTCGTCCACCCAAGCTGGCTGTGGCCTTCGACGGTGGTCAACCAGGACCTCTTCCTGCGTTTCTTCGGCTTCCCGGTGCAGTTCTTGCGCGCCACCGCCGCCCTGGTGGCGGCCGTCTTCATCATCCGCACCCTGCGATCCTTCGAAGTGGAGCGTCAACGGCAGATCGCCAAGCTGCAGGCGGCGCGTTTGAGGGAGGCTGAGCGGCGAGAGGTGTTGCGGCGCGAGCTGTTGAGGCGCGTAGTGACTGCACAGGAGGCCGAGCGGCAGCGCATCGCGCGTGAATTGCACGACGAGACGGGCCAGGCCCTGACGGCCATCGGACTCGGCCTGCGCGGGGCGGAGACCTCCCTGCTCCAAGACGTGGACAAGGCGGCGCGCCAACTACGTCACCTGGAGAGCCTGGTGGCGCGTTCGCTGGATGAATTGCAGCGCGTGATCGCCGACCTGCGTCCCGCGCACCTGGACGACCTGGGCCTGCCGGCCGCGCTGCGTTGGTACTGCAGCGAACTGATGGAAAGGACTCCGCTGAGGGTGCGCGTGGATGTGATCGGTGAGCCGCGCCCCATCCCCTCGCCGGTGAAGACGGCCCTTTTCCGCATTGCTCAGGAGGCCCTGACCAATGTGGTCAAGCATGCATGTGCGGACAACGCGACGGTAACCCTGATCTTTGACGAAGGCGAAGTGAGCCTGCGCGTGACAGACGATGGCGTGGGATTCGACCTGGGGATGATCCAGAACATCGATCGCCCCACCTGGGGTTTGCTGGGCATGGAGGAGCGCGCCACGCTGCTCGGCGGACGGCTGAACCTGGACTCCGTGCCCGGGCAGGGCACCCGGGTGGAAGTTGTCATCCCGTATCGGGATGGGAAAGGCCGGGACGATGACGATACGCTTGCTGTTGGTGGATGATCACGCCGTTGTGCGCTCCGGTCTGCGAATGCTGCTCGAGAACGAGGCCGATGTCGAGATCGTAGGCGAAGCGGGCACAGCGCAGGAGGCGCTGCAGGCTGTGGAGTGCCTGCAGCCGGACGTGGTTCTCATGGACATCGGCCTGCCGGACCTCTCGGGCATAGAGGCGGCGCGGCGCATCAAGGCTCAACGGCCGGCGACTGCCATCGTGGCGCTCACCATTCACGAAGATAAAGAATACTTTTTCAAGATGCTCGACGCTGGCGCGAGCGGCTACGTGCCCAAGCGGGCCGCGCCCGAGGAGTTGCTCACCGCCATCCGCGCTGCAGCCCATGGTGAGGTCTACCTCTATCCTTCCATGGCAAAGTTGCTGGTGAAGGATTACCTGGCACAGGAAGGCCCGGCGCGCCCCTCGCGCACGCTGGACGGCCTGACGGAGCGGGAGCAGGAGGTGCTGGCGCACCTGGCCGATGGAGCCACCAACGTCGAGATCGCCGAGACGCTGGGCATCAGCCCCAAGACGGTGGCCCGCCACCGCGAGAATATCATGCGCAAGCTCAACCTGCACTCGCGCACGGAGCTGGTCAAGTACGCCATCCGCAAGGGGATCATCGAGCCGTGAGGGAGCCGCGGACCGCCTCTCGAGCGCGACCGGAGCGCCTCAGTACGCTCACATCGTGCCCGAACGCAGGGGGCGGCGCTGCGCGCCGTCCCCAGGCCAAACCCCCAGGCCGGAGGAGCGTTGGCCTGTTCTGCTGGGAGACCACCACTCTGTCCAATGCGCACAGGACCCCAGGCCATGGGTCTTTTCGTTCCCCCCGATACCATAACCACCCCATCGAAGGCGCCTCTGCCTGTAGGAGAACACCCTATACCCACGGTTTTTGCAGTCCCACGCTCGCACCAGCGACGCTCCTCGTTCGCAGCTAGCCTCTTCTATCCATCCCACGGGAAAAATGCGGCGAGCACCCGATTTACAGCAGGCGCCCGTTTCTCTAGGCTATAGATGGAGAGACGAGAGGACGGATAGGATTGGTGCGATGACCACGACACTGGCTCTGATGGTCCTGACACTGGTCCGGCTGCTGCTCCCGCTTGCGCTGCTCCTATTGATCAGTTCTCTGCTGAGCGACGGGCGGAGCACGAGCGAGGCATGAGGGGCGAATGATGGAGACGCTTTTCCACATCGGTGCCATTCTGTTCGGCTTTCTCCTGCGGCTGGGGATCCCGCTTGGCGTGACCATGCTGCTGGGGTGGGTCCTGCGCCGGCTGGACACCCAATGGCAGCGTGAGGGCCAGATGCTGCGGCCAGCGGCGAAGGCCAGCGAAGAAGATCTACTCAGCATTCCCTGCTGGCAGATACGCGATTGCCCCGCCGCGTTGCGCGAGGCCTGCCCGGCCTATCAGCAGAGCGAGACGCCCTGCTGGGAGTTGCTTCGCGACCCGGACGGGCGCCTGCAGCAGAAATGCCTGAGCTGCCAGGTCTTCCTTGCTGCCCCGATGCCTGTGGCAGCGTGATCCCAACTAGGCCATGAGGGAGGCGACATGCTGCGACGGCTATTGCGGCGCGTTGCGATGGCTGTGCTGTTCGCACTGCCAGTGGCTGCGTTTCCGATGATGTTAGCGCGGGCCACAAGATCGCCGCAGGCTCAGAGCGACGGTCAACCGCAGTGTGAGACTTGCCACGCGGCCTTCGTCGAGGCCTGGTCCCAGGGCGCTCATGGCAGGGCTGGGCAGGACCCGGCCTTCCGTGAGGCCTGGGAGGCTCAGGGAAGGCCCTCCACCTGCATGGGCTGCCATACCACCGGATATGATCCGGCTACCGGCATGTGGCTGGGCGATGGCGTCCGCTGCGAGGCCTGCCACGGCCCCATCGCTGATGAGCACCCGGTCGAGCCCATGCCGACGGATCGCTCGGTGGACCTGTGCGGCTCCTGCCATATTGAAACCCGCTTCGAGTGGCAGGTCAGCAAACATCGCCAGGTGGAGCTGGCTTGCATCGGTTGCCATGACCCGCACGCCACAGCATTGCGGGCGGAGACCGCTTCGGACTTATGCGCCAAGTGTCACCGCGAACGGGCTTCGAGTTTCGCGCACTCAGCCCATTCCCAGCAGGGGTTGAGCTGTGGCGACTGCCATCTGGGCCCCACGGATAGCGGGCCGGGGGAAGGGCACGCGCAGCGCGACCACAGTTTCAACGTGCGCTTGAGCACCTGCAATACGTGCCATGTTTACCAGATGCACAACCCTGCTCAGGGCCAGGCGGGATTGGAGCGCACGGCCCAGGTCATGGACCTGGCCTCCGCCGAGGCATCCGGGCTCAGTGCCGAGCCGAGTCCGGTGAGTCCTGTAGGGTTCGCTACCCTGGCCGGTCTGGTGGGCATGGCAACGGGGATGATCCTGGCTCCCTGGTTGGAGCGTTGGTACCGTCGGTTGCGCGATGAGAACGAGTGAGGGTCTCGCCATGGATGAGGAAACAGTCGGTCGACGGGGTTTTCTCATCGCCACCGCGGCGGGCATCGCTGGCATCGTCAGCCTGCGCGCGGTGCGCCGGGCCGCGGCCGGTGAGCGCGCCGGCGCCAGCCCTCACCGTTGGGCGATGGTGATCGATCTTGCCAAGTGCACTGGCTGCGGCTACTGCACTCTGGCCTGCCGGGCGCACAACGACGTGCCGCCGTGGATCTCCTGGAACAAGGTGGTCCCCATTGCGGAGCACGGCGAGGAAAGAGTCTACCTGCCGCGCCCCTGCATGCATTGCCAGCATGCTCCCTGCATCGAGGTTTGCCCGGTCGGCGCCAGTTACATGCGGGCCGACGGGATCGTGATGATGGACTACGACCGCTGCATCGGCTGCCGCTATTGCGAGGTGGCCTGTCCCTATCTGGCGCGCGCCTTCAACTGGAAGGCTTTCACCGGTCCCAACCCGGCCGTCCCCGAATGGGGCCAGCCCGAGGTGCCGCGGCGGCCGCGCGGCGTGGCGGAGAAGTGCTCCTTCTGCGTGCAGCGCATCGACCGCGGCCTGAAGGAGGGATTGCGGCCCGGGGAGGACCCGCAGGCCACGCCGGCCTGCGTCGTGGCCTGCCCCGTCGGCGCGCGCTTCTTCGGCGACCTGAACGACCCCGCCTCCGCCGTCAACGGCCTGCTGGCGGAGAACCCCTGCTATCGCCTGCGCGAAGACCTGGGCACCGAGCCTTCCGTCTATTACCTGCCGGCGCGCGGAGAGGGTGCATCGTGAGCTCGAGAGCCCGCTGGGGTGCCTATCAGATATGGCTCGCTCTGCTGACGGCCTTGATCCTGGTCGGGTTGGCCGCCGCTGCGGTCGTCTTCGCCCGCGGGCTGGTGGTCACCAATCTGACGGATTTGGTGCCCTGGGGGTTGTGGATCACCCTGGACCTCTCCTGCATCGCTCTGAGCGCAGGGCCTTCCTGTTCAGCGCGGCCGTCCACATCTTTGGACTGCGGGAGTATCGGCCTTTGGCGCGAACGGCGGTCTTCATCGGTCTGATCGGCTACAGCATGGCGGTGTTCACGCTGCTGCTGGACATCGGTCGGCCGGATCGCTTCTGGCATCCGCTGGTCTACTGGAACCCCCACTCGGTGCTCTGGGAAGTCACGATGTGCATCACCCTCTACCTGTCGGTGCTGGCGCTGGAGACGGCTCCCATCGTGGGGGAGGCCACCTGGCTGCGGCGCCGCTGGCCGAAGCTGTCCGGGCGCCTGCGCCTCGTGCACCGCTACGCACCACTGCTGGCTCTCCTCGGACTGGGGCTTTCCCTGCTACACCAGTCCTCGCTGGGCGCGACCTACGGCGTGCTCAAGGCGCGCCCCATCTGGTTCCGGCCCGGGCTCTCCGTCATATTCGTCGTCTCGGCTGCCGCGGGCGGGCTCGCCCTGGTCGTGCTGGCCTCCATGCTCGCCGCCTGGCTGAGCCATCGCGTGCACGTCGATGATCGCCTGCTGGATCGGACGGCGAAATCCGTGGGCTGGGTGCTGGTGGGCTATCTCTACCTCCGCTTCTGGGACGCGCTGTCCATGAGCTACACCTATCTGCCGGGTCGCAGCGAGGGGATGGCGTTGCTCGTCAAGGGACCGTTGGCCTTCAACTTCTGGTTTGGCGAGATTCTGCTGGGGGCGTTCCTGCCGGCCATTGTGCTGCTCCGCGAGGGGCTGCGCCGCAATCGGATTCTTCGGCTGGCGGCGCTGGCGAACGTGGTCGCAGGCGTGGTGGTCTATCGCTGGAACTTGAACCTGGTCGGACAGATGGTGGTGCTCACTTACCTGCCGCACGATGTGGTGCCGCGCTATGCCCATTACGTCCCCTCGTTGATCGAGGTGCTGAGCAGCGCGGGGATAATCGCCTATGGCTTGCTGGCCTTCACCCTGGGTGTGCGCTACCTCGGTGTGGTGAGGCATGCCGCGCGGCCCCGCACGGCTGAGGGTGAGCGGCGTGACTGGGTGACCGTTGGGGCGGACTGAGGGAGCGCTTCGCCGCCGGGCTGGGCCTGCCAAGTCTGTGGAAAGTTCACGGGCCTCCCGCCTTGCCGGGAGGCCCGTGAGGTTTGTGTTGCGAGGCCCAATCCGTCGACTTGTTACGGTCGGGTCATCCCGCTCACAATGCCGGCCAGATCCCGCAGGCTGTCGTACAAGAGTTGCAGCGTGTACTCGCCGTTGTGGGCGAAGGCCCCCGGGTCCTTGGCGGCGTACTGGTAGTTGTACGCGGCGCGCAGCAGGCGCGGCGACCAGCTCTGAAAGCGATTAGGGTAGATGGCCTCGCCCGGATCGACCACGCCGTTGCCGTCGTCGGCGAAGAAGTACGGATAGGCGGTGGGGGCGTAGACGATGGGCGCGCCCAGGCGCTCGGCCGCATAGGCCTGGATGGCCTCGTACAACTTCTCGCGCATGGTCTCGATCTCACCCGCAATCCCCTCGTCGACATCGCCGTCGCCGTCGTAATCCACCTTGGACATGCGGATGGTCTCCAGGTCCTCAGCGCCCTCCACGCCCTTGTGGCAGCCTGAGCAGGCCTGGACATCCACTTCCTGCGTGTGGGTGTCGTGGCAGGCGGTACAGGTGTTGAAGTCCTGTACGTGCTCGTTGCGACCCGCGTAGGACCGGCCGGGGTACTCATAACCGCCCTGGACCTCGGTGCCGAAGATGGTGGCTCCGGCAGAGAAGTAGTGGATGTTGATGAAGCGGATGTTCTCCGATGCGGTGTCGTCAGGCAGGCCTGCCAGCGCGTCATCGACGGTCTTGGTCGAGGAGCGGCCCTGGTGGCAGGTCATGCACAGGTTCATGTTGGCGTCGCCGCTGTCGATGACGGCGCCGCTGGGGAAGGTCACCTCGGTCGCCTCATAGCGGGTCCAGCTCTCCAGGTCGTTGTGGCAGGTGGCGCAGGTGAGGCCGTTGCTGACGGGCTGAGTGATGGCGACGCCTTCCGTCAGGTACAGCGGCAGGCCCTGGGCCGAGTGGCAGCGGCTGCAACTGGCGGGCACGGCGCCCTCCTCATCCCAGTGGCGGAAGGCCTGCTCGGAGCCGGCGAAGTGTCCGTGGTCGATGCGCTGCGTTCCCGTCATGTCCACCGGCTGGGCCAGGGCGCCGTTCAGGTCCTCGATGGAGTCCCACAGAAGCTCGATGATGTACTTGCCGCCGTGGGCGTAGCCGCCGGGATCCTTCTGGGAGACCTGGTAGTTGAAGGCTGCTTTCAGCAGGCGCGGTGTCCAACTGGCGTACTTGTTGGGATAGGCCGCCTCGCCCTCGTCCACCTGGCCGTTGTCGTTGCCGTCGATGAAGAAGTAGGGGTAGCTCTGGGGGGCGTATACGACGGGTGTGCCCGCCACCTGGCTGGCGTAGCTCTGGATGGCGGCGTACAGCTTCTCCTGCAGGCCGGCGATCTCGGAGGCGATGCCCTCCTGCATATCACCGTCGCCGTCGTAGTCCACCAGCGAGCCGGGCGTACGGATGTCGCGCAGATCTTCGACGCTGGCCACACCGGGGTGGCACGCGGCGCATGCCTCCAGTTTCAACTCCAGGGTGTGCGAATCGTGACACTCGATGCAGGTGTCGTAGGGTTCGACGTGGGTGAACTCGCCGTCGTAGGATTTGCCCTCATATTCGTAGCCGCCCTTGGCCAGCGTGCCGTACTTGGTGGCTGCGGCGGCGAAGTAATGGATGTTGAGGAAGGAGAGGTCCTCGCTGACCTCGTCCTGCTCCACGCCCGCAACGGCGATGGCTTCGTTGACGCTGGCGGTTGACTCGCGCCCCTGGTGACATTGCATGCAGCGCGCCTCAGCACCCAGGCCGGTGATCTCGATCCCGGAGGGCATGACCACGCTGTCCATGTCCATGGTGGCCTCGTTGTGACAGGCCACGCAGGTGATCACCGTGCCGATGGGGGCTTCGTTGTCGACAACCCCCGCCGCCGTGCCGTCCAGGCCCAGGAAGTCCTGGAAGCCGGGGGTGCTGTGACATTTTGCGCAGTAGGTGGGGATGGCGGGTGGATCCTCATCGTTCCAGTGGTTGAAGGCCTCTGCTTGGCTGTCGGCGTGGCCCGAGGACTCCCAGGCCCCCAAGAAAGGGATATCCACACCGGGTTCCGGGGGTGCCTCGGCTGGTACAGGCACCTCAACGGTTTCTTTGATGACCACCGGGGTCGGTGTTTCGCTTGGCGCACAGGCAGCCAGCACGAGGGCCGTGCCGAGCAACAATAGAGTCGCAGGTATATCTTTAGTGCGCATGCCGTATTCTCCTCGAATTCGGGGGTATGGTCTGGACGGAGTGGATGTGGTGGTTGTATCCCTCCTTTCCACTTGAATGTGAAAAACCCTGGGACCGGCCAAAGCGCACGACAGGCGAGGCCCCGGGCTCCGGAGGTACTGGCGCGCCTCCCTTCTAGTGAAGATTATCACAATGTCCGGGTGGGGGGAACACACCATCGGGTAGATTCGCTTCCCGCTTCAGGGCGAGAGCCAACTACCCGGTTGGGCGGGATGCTACCTGGCATGGGCTATTACCTCTCTGCTTAAAGAGGTGGACTTCGGAAGCCCCCCCGGGGCTTCCGAAGTCCAGAGTGCCCCCTGCACGAGGCAGCCTCAGTCGAGCTTGAAGCCTTCAACCTCCTCTTTCAGCTTACGCAGGGTGGCGGCCATTTCCTCGCGAGCGCCGGTTGCAGGGAGCTCGGCCTGAAGTCCCTGCCAGAGGTTCTCCAGCTCTCCCACATCTTGGTGAATGCGGCGCAGCCTCGAATTCAATTCTTCGATCATGTGATTGGCCGCAGAGGAAAGCTCTTTGAGCTGATCCTTCTTGCGAAAGAAGACGCGTTGGCTGAGGTCGCCTTCCGAGACCTTTTGCATGACGCGGGCGAGGTTGAATGCGGGTCCGGCCACGCGATGGGTGTAGAAGATCAGCAAGAGGCTCCCCAGCAGGAGCCCTGCCAGGTTCACCAGGATCAGCGTCGGCAGGAGCAGATCGCGCACGTTCTTGACGGCAATGTGGGCGGAGAAGTAGCTCTCGGTCAGGTCGCGATTGACCACCAGCAGGAAGACCACGCTGGTAATCAACATCAGCCCCAGCAGGATGATCTGCGCCGTGATGAGCAGAGCGGGCTGGCTGGTGTTGGGGAGAAAATAGCGACGACGGCGTTGGCGGGGTACCGATTTCATGGCAATGACTCCCTGTGACAGGTCAGACAAAGCGCTCCGCCTCGCGGGAAACGCAGCAGGAAGGGATAGGGAGCGCTGTGGGGATCATGGCAGGTGCTCGTACAGGTGAGCAGGCCGCCGGTCCGCGGATCGATGAGGCCCTGGTCAACGGGATGGCTGGTGCCGAGCTCCGCCGAGGGGTGGCACGGCTTGCATACCTCGATGTCTTCCAGGGAGGACTGGTGGGCCGAAGCCCGCTCGGCGTGATCGTCCTGCATCCCGCGGTGGCAGGAATCGCAGGAACCTTCGGCGAAGGGGGAGTGCACCTCGGGGCCCAGGTCGGTCACCATGGAGGCATGGCATGCTGCATCCAGGCAGCCGCGCGCCGGCCCCTCCTGCAGGTCCTGCACGACGTCAGGCACCGCCTCGGGTTCTGCCTGCTGCGTTTCCGCTCCCGGGTTGTTGTCCTCGGCCGGCGGTGCTCCCGGGGAGAGGGCGGGCGCGCAGGCCGAGAGCAGCCAGACGAGCAGCAGGCCGAACGCCAATCGGCGGGGGTGGCTCTGGCGGATTCGTTGGTGGGCAACGTTCATAGGTCCATTGTCCTCAGGAAGTGATTGATGTGTGACGGGGGTTGCTGTGTACCTCCTGAGTCAGGCGAGCGTCTCTCCTCCGGCGGAGTCCCCGGAGCGTGCTGCTGGGCAGCGGCGCGGCGGGCAGTGGGGCAGGGGCCTGGACGATGGGCAGGGGTGGTGTTCATCACGGGATGGGTGTTGGTGTGGCCGTCGGCGTGGGGGTCGGGCCGGTCGGTGTGGGCGTGGGCGTCGCGGTGTCCGTCGGCGTGGAGGTGGCGGTCGCCGTCGGGGTGAAGGTCGAGGTCGTAGTCGGCGTGAAGGTGGCCGTCGGCGGCGGCGTTGGGGTGGGGGTGAAGGTAGCCGTGGGTGGCGGCGGCGTGGGGGTCGGGACGGTCGGTGTGGGCGTGGGCGTGAAGGTGGCCGTCGGTGGCGGCGGCGTGGCCGTATCCGTCGGTGTGGCGGTGGGGGCGCTGGCGGCCGCGGCCAGCAGCTGGTTGGCTGCCACCGGCGCGCCGCCGGGGTGGCAGGTGGTGCAGTCTGTGGTAGAGGCTAGGTCCATGCTGCGGCGGTAGCTCTTGGGGGTGTGGTTCGTGTTGTGGCAGCCGATGTAGCAGTAGCCGCGGCTCTGGCTCGAGTTGAGCCAGAAGGCGGTGCTGGCGTCGTAGCCGTCGATGTACTGGATGTCGAAGCCGTTCCGGAAGGCGAACACGAAACTGATCAGCCCCAATTCGCCGCTGTCGAAGGGGGCGTGGGCGTCGTGGCACGCGACGCAGGGGGTGTCCTCGCCGCTTACGTGTTCCCGGTGCAGGCGGCGGAAGGCATTGTTCTGCCAGACGATGGTGTCCTCATCGTGGCAGCGCCAGCACATCTGGTAGTCGCCGGCGCTGTAATTGTTGTAGTCCGTGACGACGTACTGCTCGGGCAGCAGCGAGACGTAATTCGTCCCGTGCGGCTCGTGGCAGTGGCGGCAGCCCCAGGCTCCCAGGTTGCTGTCGTGGGTCGTGCTGTTGTAGGCCGATTTGTCGTAGCCGGTGCCGGAGGCGGTGGGCGGGAAGGAGACCGTCGCCGGTGGGCTACCGTCGTGGCAGACCAGGCAGAAATCCCTGTCGGAGCCCGTCCACAGGCTGTCGGTGTTGTCGGGATTGGAGAGCCTGGCGCTGCTGCGCACCTGGTGCGGGTTGTGGCAGTTGATGCACTCCACCTTGGAGCCGTCGCCCTGATCCAGCGAGCTGACGTTGTGGTGGGAGGTGCGCTCGAAGGCTGCCTGCACGTCGCTGCTGGCCGGTCCGTCGGCGTCATGACATATGTAGCACAGGCCCTCCTCCTCGCGCAGCGGGTCGCCGGGCAGCGAGGGATCCGAGGTGGCGTTCCAGGGGGCGAGCAGCTTGCGCTTCACCGAGCCGTGGCCGTTGCTGTGGCAGTCGTAGCAGGTGCCGGTTGTGCTGTCGTGGGAAGCGCTGGACCAGGCGGTGGCGTCGATGACGGGCGGCATCTGGTTATCGGTGAAGGGGGCCACGCCGCCGGCGCCGTCCGCGTCGTGGCAGGCCAGGCAGAAGGGCTCCAGCTTGCGAGCCTCGGCCGGGTCGGTATCCGGGTTGCCCGTGAGGGTGATGATGGTGCTGCGGTTGTCCACGTCGTAGAGCTTGACCTGGCCGGAGAGGTGGTCGCCGATGTAGTGGCAGGTCTTGCAGTCGGTGTCCACCGGCGTGCCGTTGACGTGGTGCGAATTGAGGCTGAAGTCGCCGCCCGCGCCCACGATCTGCCGTCGGCTGCCCTGTGGCGAAGCGTGGCAGACGGTGCAGCCGGCGGAGGGCATGAAGCCGTCGATGGTGTTCTGGTCGCTGTCGGCGCTGTGGGGGTGGCAGGAGGTGCAGTCCTGTGCCTCGAAGTTGTATCCGCCGGCGTGGCCCGCGCCGCCGTCGTGGCTGGTCATGGGGTAGCCGGAGTTGGAGGAATTGGCGTGGCAGGTGACGCAGATGCGGCTGTAGGAGGGGCTGGCCCCGTCATCGTAGGAGTTGGTCCCGGTGGTGGCGGTGAAGGTGACCGGCCCGGTGGTGACGGTGGGACTGAGCTGCAGGATGATGTCGACGCGCACGCTGAAGAGGTTGCTGCTGCCGTGGGGGTCATGGCACTGCTGACACGACACCTGAAAGGCCGCTTCCACGCCGCCGAAGTCCACGTTGCTGTGCCGGGATACGATGGGGGGCACGGGGGCGCCCGTGCCGTCGTGGCAGGCGAAGCAGAAGGCGTCGCCGGTGGCCGAGGTGAAGAGCAGTCGCTCGCCGGGGGCGGTGTGCAGGCGGTGGCAGGAGGCGCAGGCGTCGGTGGTGGCGGTGTAGTTGCCGTGGGGACCGCTGCCGGCGCGCGCATTGGCCGTCACCACGAACGAGACCGCGAGGGCGACGGCCAAGCCGACGACCAGAGCGAGTGGCGGGATCGCCCTGCGACCGGTGGAGGGCAGGGACCTGTGCGGATTGTCCGGCTTGGTGCTCTTGACGACGTGCATCCGGTTCTCTCAGCCTCCGCGTCGGATTTCCTGGTGACAGTCCCCGCACGGCTTGTCGCTGGGGCTGTAGGTCGGGTGCCTCTCAAGCGTGGCGACGCCTTCGGCGGCCGGCGCCTGCGTGGAGGTGGCCAGGATTGGGGCCGGGGGCGTCGGCGTGAGCGCCTCCGGCAGGTCGTACCCTCCGGCGGTGGGCGTCGCCGCTCGCCACACCGGTGTGGGAACGGCGGTCGTCGGCTGAGCGGGGCCCGCAATGTCGTCGTCGGGTCCTTCGAGCCAGGGTCGCCCGTAGAGCTCAAAGGCCAGGAACGCCGCCGTGACGAGAGCGAGCACGATGAGGGCTGAGACCAGGGGGATGGCCCAGCGCGTGAAGTCTTGTGCGCCCGTTGGGTCTTCTACCGTCGGCGGCATGGCCCTCTTCTACCTATAACCTATAACGAAACAATATCTGGCACGATTCCCCATCTATCGTATTGCATCACTTCTGGTGGCAGTCCTGACACACGCCGCGGTTGTCCAGGCGCAGCAGCGCGCTGTCGTTGGTCGGCGCGACGTTGGCCGCCAGGCCGCTGACGACGGCCGTGCTGCCGTGGGCGTAGTGGCAGGTGCCGCAGAAGAGCTGATCGGTCGCCTGCTGGGTGCTCGAATAGCCATCCTTCTGTTCGAGCGGCAGCCCGGTGCTGATGGCGCCCAGCGCAGTGTTCATCTTGTGCCGATAGCGGATTATGGCCCCCTTGCCGTCCTCGGCGTTGAAGGGCTTGACGGACACCTCCTGTTGATAGGTGAAATGGCAGCCCGTGCACCAGTCCCCCAGCCCCAGGCGGTAGCGCGGCGTGGTGTAGTCGGGGACGTAGCCGGCCTGGTCGGGGTTCTGGCCGCCGGTCTCGTTGGAGGTCACCAGCACGTAGCCCGGCGGGTCCTCCTGCTGCATGGTGGGCGGGTGCATGCGCTGCTGCAGCAGGCGGTAGTTGCGCCCGCCGTGGGGCTCGTGGCAGCTGGTGCAGGTGAGCGGCATCATCACGTTCTGGCCGCTGTAAGGTTGGGGCAGGGCGTTGGGGCTCTTCAGCCATTCGGGGGCCCCCGGCCAGGGCAGGCCGGATTCGTCGCTGTGGCAGCCCAGGCAGTCCCAGGTACTGTTCCAGGTCGTGCCGCTGCCCCAGGCGTTCTGCCAGGAGCCATCGATGCTGTGGCTGGAGGTCACGGCGACGCCCTGGTAGGAGACGAATCCCCCGCCGAGCAGGTCGCCGCCGCCGGCCCCGTTGTACGCGCCGCTCTCGACGTCGGTCTGGGCGCCGCTGGCCGCGGCGCCGTGGCAGGACAGGCACAGGTTGGGGACGGCCTCGATGAGCAGGCCCTCGGCGGCCGCCGAGTGGGCGCGATGACAGCCGGCGCAGGCGTCGGTGGTGGCGCTGTAGTTCCCGTGCGGCCCGTTGTTGGCGTGCGCCGCGCCGAGCGGGATCAGCAGCGCCAGGACGATCGCCAGCGCTGCGGCGGCCAGGGTGGTGGAGAGCGGTTTGGCGGTGCGCGGTCCCTTCATTGTGATGCTCATCCCCCGTGGCCCCCGCCGGGCATCGCTCAGGTGCGTGATGCCCGGCGAGAGCCGTGGATGCGACGGCCTTCCAGGCGCGCCGCGGGTCACTTGTTGTGGCAGAGTTGGCACACCCCGCGGCTGTCGACGCGCAGCAGCGAACTGCGCGCGTCCCCGCTGGGCGTGGTCGTGCCGTCCGGCCAGGCCACGCTTCCCGAGTAGGGGCCCATGGCGGCCGAAGTGCCGTGTGCCACGTGGCAGTTGACGCAGCCCACGCTCGCCCCGGCGGTCATGTGCCGGTAGGCGTAGATGGGGTCTCCGGAGTAGGTGTGGCCGCTGCCGGAGGGCGCCAGCAGGCGCGTGTGGCATTGGCCGCACCAGTTCGAGAGCTGCTGCGCGCGGCTGCCGTAGTTCTCACCAAAGTACTGGTTGTCGCCGTTGGACACGGTATAGGTCTTCGAGGACTCGTCGGTGACGTCCACGCCGGACCCGGCGCCGGAGTTCTGCGGGATGGCCCGCAGGATGCGGTAGGTGGGGCCGCCGGTGGTGCTGGCGCCCCCGTGCGGGTCGTGGCAGGAGACGCAGGACAGGCTGAAGCCGGTCGCGCCGGCGCCGGAGTTGATGGCGCCGTTGGCCCAGGCCGTGCCGGTCCCTCCGTCATAGGTGTGGCTCGAGGTGACCGGGGCGGTCGTGGCCGCCAGGTCCCAGTCCGTGTCGATGAGCGCGTTGACGAAGCCGCCGGCCTTCAGGCCGCGGTTGCTGACGCCTTCGGCGGGGGATTCGGTCTGGGAGTCGTCATCCGGATAGACCCCGTCGATGACGTTGGTATCGGCGCCGGTGGCGCTGCTGCCGTGGCAGGATGTGCACAGGTTGGGCACGGCCTGCACGAGCAGCGAGGGCGCGGCGGCGGTGTGAGCGCGATGGCACCCGGCACAGGCGTCGGTCGTGGCGGTGTAGCCCCCATGAGGTCCGTTGTCCGCCAGCACCAGGCCGGTGGGCAGCATCAGGAGGGCGATGAGGCTCAGGGCGATCAGTATTCTGCCCTTCATGAGTCTC
>JAJRUD010000266.1 GCA_024277995.1 Chloroflexota bacterium | reverse complement strand
TATCCACGCCATAGGCGCCGAACGTAGCCGTGATCGTCCCCTCACGGTCGAAGACGAAGACCCGGTACATGGCCGGATCGGTGGCGAAGACGCGCCCACTCGTATCCACGGCCAAATAGGGCTTGTGGAAGCGATCCTGGCTCTCCCAGGAGGGAACCGGCCATTCTTCTACGAACGCCAGATCGGGCGTGAGCTTCTGGATGCGTCGGTTCCAGGCATCGGCCACGAAGACGCTGCCGTCGGTGGGGTCCACGGCCACATCGGTGGGTTCTTCGAAACGGCCTCCGACCACGCCGCCGCCGCCAACCTGCTGGATCAAGACGCCGTCGGGCGCGTATTTGAGGATGCGCTTATTGCCGGTGTCCGCGACCAGAAGGTTGCCGTCCAGATCGATAGCAATGCCACGGGGACCGAAAAGCGCATAGGGATCGCCGGGCATCTCAGAAATGACGTTGAAGACGCCCCATTTGCGCAGGAACTCGCCCTCAGCATTGAAGACCTGGATGCGCCCGTTCCAGGTGTCGGCCACGTAGATGTTCCCCGCCACATCTGCGGCCACGCCCCACGGCTCAAAGAACTGGCCGTCGCCAAGTTGGAGAGGACCAGCGCCATCGGGGTCGACGCAGCCGCTGGCCTCGCCTTCGGCCAGGTTGCACTGGCCGCCGAAGGCGAGCGCCAGATCGCCATTCGCATCCAACACGACGATACGATTGTTGCCGCTGTCGGCGATGTAACGGGTCCCGTCCTCACCCACGGCCAAGGTGCGGGGCGCGTTCAGGGGCGCCCCATCATAGACGCCGTTGTAGATGGCGGTGGCGGAGAGATCGATTTCGCTGGCCTGAAGCTGGGCCGCCGTATCAGCCGGCGAACCAGCCAGGGGCGCGACGTTCAGGTCCCAGATTTCGTTGGCCAGATCCCGGCGCACCCACATCTCGAACTCGTGGCGGTTGGGCCATTTGGTCAGGTCCCGATATTCGCCGGGGTTCTCGTCGCTGGGATAACGGCGATAGAAGACGATCTGCCAGAGATTCTCCCGCTTCTGGGGGTCGGTGAAGGTCTCTTTGATGCGTTGCCAGGTCAGGTTGAAGTAGCTCTGATCCGGCCACCAAACCAGGCGATAGGGCCGTTTGACGTAGTCGCGCACCACATAGGGATGGACTTTGTCGTAATTGGCTGAGCCGACGATGATCACCGGGGCGGACATGACGTCAGCATTGGGTGCAGAACCGTAAAAGCGCGAGTTAGGGTAGTTGCGCATATACCAGCTCAAGGGCCAGGAAGTGTCGTCGTCGTAGGTGACGAAAATATTGCGGTCGCCCACAGTGCGCTCGCTGATTTCGTCCAGTTCGCTGAGCATACGCTTGATGTCCGGCGTGGCGTGGGCATAGACCAGGTATTCGGTGGCCAGATCGTAGTTGACGTAGGTGAGCATATAGCTGAAGCGGATGGTGAGCAGGAAGAGCAGGGCCACCAGCCCCACCCCCAGCAGGCGCGCGCCCATCCAGCCGCCCACGGCCCAAATCCAACGCCAGATCAGATAGCCTAACCCCAGGAGTAGGACCAGGGCCAGCAGCCACTGGGTGGAGCCTGCCAGCGCGGGCAGGGTGCGGCCCAGGGTCGGCTGACTGCGCAGCAGGATGACCAGCAAAAAGAGTGCGGCCGGCGCGGCGCCGACTAGCCAGACCGCGCCGCTCTTACGGGCCTGTCGCCAATCAATGCGACGCAGCACGCGCCCCAGCCACCAGCCGCCGAGGATGGTCATGGGCAGGGTCATGTGGGTCATCAGCCATGGCATCTTCTCGCCGGCGATGGTGTACGCACCCCACGCAGCCACGATCCACCAGATGCTAAAGACCGCAAAGATCACCCGGTTCCGCCTCAGCCGCTCGCCAGGCCCTTCAATCTCCCCAATTTCTTCTTCAGGTTCCTCAGCCGCCCCAATCTCCTTAATCTCTTCAATCTCCTCAACTTCCCGCGGCAAATCCCCCACCGCAACCGGATCCCAATCCTGATCCCGCCACAGTTGCCAGACCACCACGACTACGCCCAGGGCGCTAAGGATCATGGGCAGGAACTCGTAGAGGGAGCCGAGCATCAGGTAGTAGTATTGGGGCTGGCCGCCCCGGGCCACCTCCTGCTGGGCGAGCCAATAGCCCAGGCTGCCCACGATACCGGTGGCCAGACCATCGCGGATGTTGGTGAAAAAGGTGGTGAAGAAGACGATCTGGATGATCCAGAAAAGGCCCATCATCTTAGCCCAGGCCACGAAGGTGATGCCGTCCTCCTTCCTGCTCCGCATCCCGAACCAGAAGAAGGCGATGCCCGCGGACAGAGCAGTCATCACGCCCACCAGCAGCGCCGAGCGCATGAGGTCGGCGTTACTGGCATAGGCCATCGCGTCCCAGCCCAGGACCAGGTGGCCGAAGGGCGCGGTGAAGGGCAGGACCAGGGTCAACATCAACACGGCCAGATCGGCGGCGTCGTTGTGGCGTAAGGCCCGCCACGGCTTGCCGCGCACGTACCAGATGGAGAGAACAAGGGCGAGGAGCGCGCCCACGCCGATGGCGATCAGCGCGTAGGTGTTGTTCCCCATCTCGCGGAAATAATAGGAGAGGCCACCGGCGAAGATCAGGGGCGCGGCCACGCCCAACAACGCCCGATCCATCACCTGCCAGAGGGCCAGGCCGACGAAGAATCCGCCCAGAATCGCCCCGTTCATGAACTGGTTCTCCTTGGTAATGAAACCAAGGGCCATGCCCACGACCATGAGCGTCACCCAACGCAACCGCCGCGTGTCCAGATAGCGGAAGGCGCCATAGATCCAGATCAGGGTGTAGAGGATGATATAGATGTCGTTGCGGATGTAGCGGGAGTGAAAGAGCAGGCTGGGGCTGATGGTGATGAGCAGTCCAGCCATGAGCGCGCCGGTGCGGCCGATGTAGCGGCGGAAGAAGTAGGTCATGCCCACCACGCCCACGCCGGTCAAGGCTGGTCCGAAGCGGGCGGTGGCGTCGGTGGCGCCAAACAGGGTGTAGAAAAAGGCGTTGAAATGGAAGAGGAACGGCCCATGCATCATGGGATTGTGCTCGTAGTTGCCGGCGTCGTAGAGATAGTAGGAATAGAGCGCATGGAGACTCTCGTCATGGCTCATGGCCCGCACACCCAGATTGTAAAACCGGGTCACGAACGCCAGCACCATCAACAGCACCCACGCCACCAACTCCCAGTTGCGTCGCAGCCAGTCCGTCGCCGACCACTCCCCTGCGCCCGCGTCCTCAAACAGCACTTCTCCACGTTTTATGTCTTCACTCGTCAACGCTTCGTCACCCATAACGATACTGATCTCCTCACGAACCCGAAGAAATAATTAATGGTGAACTGCGAATGGTGAATGAATATAGGCCGACGACCATTGATCATTCACCATTCACCATTGATTATTTTTCATTATTCCTGCATCGTCCACAACACCACGCCCTCGCTCTGCGGCGATGCACCCGCCTCCCGATAGAGCATCCAGCGCAGACCAGGGCGCATCCAGCCCCGCCAGGCCACGTCCAGCTTTTGCTCCACTTTGGCCCGCCACCCCATATCCTCTGGCAAAGATTCCACACCCGCCGGCCCAGCATAGAGATCCTCAGGCGACCAGCGATAGCGCACTGCATAGTCACTGCCGATATAACCCGCGGGCAGGGCCGGTTGTTCCGGTTGAGCGGTCAAATCGTCCGAAACAGCCGCCTGACTCATGATGACCAGGGGCATGGGCGATGCGTCCGCCATCACCTGAGGCGCGAGAACCCAGGCCAGACGGTTCATCTTGCGCAACTGCCAACCCAGCAGCGGGTCCGGCTCCGGGATCATCTGCACCTGAACCGGCAGGACATACGGATCGCCGCTACGGTGAGCGCTGAGGGTCTCCACATCACCCGTAAACAGATGCAGCGTCGGATGCGCAACCTCAGCCAGGAGCCCGGCGGGATGTTCCGGATCACTACCCTGGGCAAGCCGCCAACCGCTGCCCAGGGTAGCGATCAGCAGCCAGACGACCACGAAGGCGCCCACGAACCAGCGCACTCGCACCCAGTCGCCCCACGCGGCCAGCGCAGAGACCAGCAGCACCGCGGCCAGGAGGATCAGCACGCTAATCAGGGCCAGGTTGACGTCGAACGCGGGGCTGGCCGCCAGGGTGTTGAGCCAGATACGCCCGGAGATCAGGAGCACAGTCAACAGGGCCAGCAGGATGCCGGCCTCGCGCCAATCCACATGCTCGGGCGCGTTCTCGATCAGGGCCGCGCCGCCGTGGGCCGCGGCCAGGAGGAGGGGCATGCCCAGCACAAGCAAGCCCTGGGGCGTGCGTCCTGGCAGCAACAACCAGATACCCCCCCAGAGCAGCCAAAGCGTCACGAACAGGGGCCACGAGCGCCCGGGGTGCCGGGGCAGTCGCCTGCGTCCCCGCCAGAGGAGGACCAGCCCGATCAGGCCAAAAACCAGGGCGAAGGGCTGATCCGCCAGCAGACGAAGCCCGGCCCAGAGGAGCGAGTAGTCGCCGGGTTCGAACTGGGCCAGCCAGATGTCCAGGCTGCGGGAAAGGGCGCCGATTCCCTGGGGGCGGGCCAGCCAGGCCGTGGACCCCAGCAGGACTGCGCCGGCGAAGAGCGCGATCAGCACCCCGGTGCGCTTGCGGGCCTGGGCCATGCCCTCCGCCCCCATCGCGGGCAGGGTGAAGAGGACCACAAAGAGGAGCACCATGGGCATAAAACTCCAGGCCAGGGGACCGCTCACCAGCAGCAGGCCGCCCGCGACCGCGGCCCAGGCCAGCCAGCGCGCCCGGCTCTCCTCGGTGGCCCCGGGCAGGCTGACGCGGGCCAGCGCGGCTAAAGCCAAGAGGGCCAGGGCTGCGGAGAGGATCGCACTGTCGGCCAGACGGCTGAACGCGATCAGCCAGGGGTCCAGCGCCAGCAGCACGGCCAGCACCAACGCAGCCGGCCGGCCCAACCACGGGCGCAGAAGCCAGGGGATCAGGACCATGGCGGTCCCCGCGAGCGCGGGCAAGAAGCGGGCCGCGACGTCACCGCCTTGGGTGATCCAGAAAAGCGCGGTTTGCAGCGAGAAAAGAAGTGGGCTGGCGGGCGCGGGCGCGCCGGGCGTGGTCAACCCCATGGCCGACAGCCAGGCGGGCCAACTTTGGGCCGCCTCCAGGGGGGCCAGGGGCTGCGCGCCCAGGTCGAAAAAGCGCAGGCCCGCGGCCAGGGCAAGCGCGCCCGCGTAAATGGCTCCTTCCCAGGAAAGGAGTGTGCGGGCCAGTGGGCGCGTGGCGACATGGAAGGTGGAAGCCGTCATGCCGCCACCTGTCTCGTCGAAAAAGAGTCCGTCATCAGTTGAAGCCGTATGTCATCTGCCGGGGAGTTCGGACCCCCTCGGCAGGTGTAGAGAGAGTTCATTGTCGCGACCGAGCACTCAACAAGTTGACCATAAAGACAAGTAGACGCGTTTACAGAAAGCGTTCGAATTATAGCAGGGATGGGGGTTGCTGACCAGTTGACGGGGGATTGGGGATAAAGACGCGGCATGCGCGACTTCTGCTATTCCGTGCCTCACCGGGAGTTGCGGGAAGAGTTGCTCTACCAAATCCAGGGGTCCGGCGCTTTCCGACGCTTCAAGCACGCGATCCAATACCGCGGCATGACCGAAGAGTGGTACGCGTATCGAGACGCCGCTATCGAGGAGATTGCGATCGACTGGCTGGAGGATGCTGGGATTCCGTACACGCGGGAGTGGCGGGAACTGGAATGAGGAAGAATGATCGGCAAGCAGCCAGTCCATCCCACGCCATGGAACGTGACTGGTTGACGAAATCGGCGGATGACGTGGGACGCACTCGCGTGGCAGAGGAGTGCGTTTCACGCCCGCAGACAACTCCGCAACCGCGCCAACCCCGCTGGGCGTGGGACGCACTCTGGTCATCATGTTACAATAGGCTATGATCAGGAGTATCAAACCATGCCCATGAAAAATCCGCCCCATCCGGGCGGCATTGTAAAAGACTGCATAGATGACCTGGGGCTGTCCGTCACCGACGCGGCCAGGATACTGGGCGTCACCCGCCCGACGTTGTCGAGGGTGATCAATAGCCGTGCGGGGATTTCGCCTGAAATGGCCGTGCGGCTGTCGAAAGCGTTTGGCAGCACGCCGGAGATGTGGCTGCGCCTGCAGGTCGCCTATGATCTGGCCCAAGTGCGAGTGGACAAGATCGATGTGCAGCGCTATGAACCCACGCCAGCCTAGCTAGCGTCGAATGAATCCGACGCCTGCTACACGAAAAATGTTAAAACCTGTTAGCCTGCGTCACCGCGCCCCCGCGCCCCGCCGCCGATACACCCGTACATCCCCGGCCTGGAAGACCACCTCCATCAACAACCCCAGCATCTCCTCCCGCGCCGGATCGACGCCGTACTGGCCCCGTTCGGCCGGGCCCAGGTAGACGTAGTCGATCCCCCACGCGGCCAAGGCTTCGTCCACCTGGAGGGGCGAGCCGGCGCGGTAGATGAGTTCGATGGCCTCGGGGCGGCCCGCAGCCATCTCGCCGTAGGCCTCGCCCCGCCACTGGGCTTCGTGACCGTCCCAGCCCAGGAGTGTCTGGCGGCCGGTGGTGGCGCTGACGCGGGCGGTGTCGGCCCGGTAGCTGGAACCTTTACCCTCCAGCACCACCGCGCCCGGGGCCGTGTTTTCCCGGATCCAGTCCATGGCCGCGGCTTCGTTGGGGCTCTGCTCGCGGATATAGGCCGTGGCGTCGAAGGTGGGGTCCGCAGAGGCGAAACCGCCGGTCTTGCTGTAGGCCCCGGCCACGGGGAAGATAAGGCCGCCCAGGATCAGGAGCAGGGCCAGGGCTGCGGGCGCGGCAGCCAGCAGGCCCGACGCGCCCCGCCGCCAGTTGACCGCGCGCAGGGCCTGGCTGATGGCGTAGGCCCCGCTGAGGCCGAAGAGGAGCCAGGCCTGGTAGTAGAACTTGAAGACCGTGTTCATGCGCGTGCCAAAGTTGTCGCGCAGGTAGACGAACTCGGGCGCGTAGACCAGCAACAGCCCGATCCCGGCCAGGAGCAGGGCGAAGAGGACGGGCGCGGCGGTGCGACGGTCGTCGGCCAGCAGTTGCCAGATCAGGGCCGCGACCCCGGTCAGCAGCGCGCCCACCAGCAGGAAGGTGAAGGGCTGGCCGGTCCAGCGCTGGATGATGAAGGGCATGTATTCGCTTGCGCCCTCGGACAGAGCCATGCGGCTGAGGAGGGCCTGTCCGATCTCGGTGCGGATGGCCAGGAGCGTGGACGCGACCAGGAAGGCGATCGGCGCGCCAAAGACCAGCAGGGCCGCGGTGATCAGCTTGCCCAGCCCCGGCCGGCCCAGCCGCCAGCCCAGGCCCAGCAGCGCCAACAGCGCCAGGATCGCGGGCGCAAACATCAACAAGAACTGGGGCAGCCGGGTGGGGTTGAACAAGTTGGGCGCAAAGCCCCCGGCCTGGCTCTGCGCGCTCAGAAAATAGGGCAAATAAACGATCACCGCCCCAACCACAATGATCGCGCCCACCGCCACCGCGGTCCCCAGCGCCCCCCAAAACGCGCCACGCCCCCGCTCTCCAATCTCCTCAATCTCCCCAATCTGTTCGTCGTTCGTCGTTCGTCCTTCGTCCTTCGTCCCCCCGCGCCACACTACCACAAACGCCACCGCCATCATCAACAGCCAGTAGGGCGGGAAATCCCAGGTATTGAGGAAGACCAGCGCGCCCGTGGCCACAACCGCCAGTCCCAAACCGCCCCAGCCCAGGGGAAAGAGACCGCGCAGGCGGGTCAGGAAGGAGCCGGCCATGAATTGCACGCGGGGCTGGTAGAAAAGATTGAGGGCCAGGCCGACGACCAGGATCGCGAAGGGCATGGCCAGCACATGGGGATGGTTGTCGCCCAGGATGTAGCTGAAGATGGGGAACTCGTCGATGACCTCGATGTGCCGGCCCAGGAGATCCAGGTCTTCGATGACCCGGCTGGAACGCCACCACCACCAGCCGGAATCGATGAACCACGGGCCTTCGCCGGCCGGGCCAGGCGGAAAGCCGGCCACCCGGAACCAGTTGGCCAGCCCAGTCATGTCGACCCCGTTGGCGTGGAGCCACTCCAGGATCGCCTGCATGTTGCCGCTGACGCCCACAGCCACCGCGCCCAGGAGGCCGCCCAGCAGCGCGTGCACAGGGGGATCGTCATGAGCCACCGCGCTGTCCGCCGGACTGTTCTCTTCATCCGACTCCCGGCGCGTGGCCAGGTTGTAGACCACGCCGAAGCTGCCCAGGAGCAACAACCCGAACCAGCTCGCCTGGCCTACGTTGTACGCGATCTGGGGCGGCTGGCCGGTCAGGTGGCCCAGGGTGGTGAGCATCCAGTAGCCCAGGTAGTAGTAGCTGATGGCGTAGCCGGAAAGCCAGGCGTCATGGGGCGGGTAGGTGGGGCTGGCCCAGATGCTGTTCATGAACATGAGATCCATGGGCTGCTCGGTGTGGTTGGCCGCCGGGTCGTTGGCCCGCACCCAGGCCCAGGCAGCGAACGCAAGAAAAAACAAAAGCTCGGCCACGAGCACGTAGCGCCAGGAGAGCCGATGCCGGCCCGCGTCCCGGTTGCGCATGAGGCCAGGCAGCCCCGCGGCCACGCTGATCCCGCCCAGCAGGAGCAGGGCCAGCCACGCGCCGCCGGCCTCGTTGCGCAGCAGGCCGTAGCTGGTCCCCAGCCAGAGGATGACGCTCACCAGCAGGACGCCCAGGGATTTGGCGAAGGCGTAGCCCCGGTCGGGCAGGTTGGCGAAGACGCGCAGGGTCAACGGCAGCGCGACCAGCGCCACCACCTGCACCATCAGATACCAACCCAAAAACGTGGCGATCAGTGCGGTCATTGGGGCGTCCAAACTCCTTTTTCGTCCTGGACCATGGTGTCGTTCACCAGGTAGATGATGACCCGGTCGTTGGTGTAGATGGGCGTCAGCAGGCCGTCCGCGGCCATCTGCGCCAGCTTGGCCACGCCATCCGGGTTCACCTGCTGCTCCAGTTGGCCGGCGTAGATCAGATTGACGCCCAGTTCGTCCATGATCTGGCGGGTGCGCTCCATATCGGGCGTGGACCAGAACTCGTTGTGTAGCGCGCTACGCTGGCCCACTTGGTCACCATAGCGCTGCTCACTCTCGTGCATGCCGTTCAGGCCGCTGATCCCCGTGTGGCTGGCGATGCGCGTGCCGCCGGCCCGGTAGTAGTCCAGTTCGGAGCTCTCCACGATCACCGGATTGCCGCGCGCGTTCTCCAGCAGCCAGCGGATGGCCTCCCAATCATAGCGCAACTCGATCAGATTGCTCTCATCCGGCCAGGTGTAGACGCCCTGCTCCATGTACGCCTGGCCGTTCAGGGCGCCGAAGGGCGGCTGCCAGCCAAAGAGCCGCTGCTTCAGCCGGGCCGGCGTCCCGAAGAGCGGGTAGGCCAGGCTCCCGATCAGCAGCAGGAGAAAGGCCGCGCGCCAGAGGTAGGTGAGAGACGAAGGACGAACGGTAGGGTCGGCCTCCCGGCCCCCAATCCTGGGGGGGGCTTGGCTGGGCAACGCTTGGCTGGCGGAGCCTTCCCCCCAAGGTTGGGGG
>JAJRUD010000265.1 GCA_024277995.1 Chloroflexota bacterium | reverse complement strand
GGGCGGCTATTGGGGCTGGGACCCGGTGGAGATCGCGGCCTTCATGCCCTGGCTGACCGGCACGGCCTTCCTGCATTCGGTGATGATCCAGGAAAAGCGCGGCATGCTCAAGCACTGGAACATGCTGCTCATCATCCTCACTTACGTGTTGGTGATCTTCGGCACCTTCCTCACCCGCTCCGGCGTGCTCTCCTCGGTGCATGCCTTCGCCCAGTCCGCCATCGGGCCCATGTTCTTCGGCTTCATCGGCATCACGCTGGTCTTTTCGCTCTCAATGCTGGTGCAGCATTGGAATCAGCTGCGCGGCGAGAACCAGATGGACTCTCTGATCTCGCGCGAGTCGCTCTTCCTGCTCAACAACCTGCTCTTCATGGGCATTCTGGTGATCTGCTTCTGGGGCGTGATCTTCCCACTCATCAGCGAGCTTTTCACCGGCCAGAAGGTCACCGTGGGCCCGCCTTTCTATGAGCGCGCTACCGGTCCGCTGTGGGCGGCCCTGCTGCTGCTGATGGGCGTGGCGCCGCTTTCGGCCTACGGCAGTCGCTCCTGGAGGAATCTGGGCCGCGTCCTGTGGAAGCCCTTCGCCCTGTCGCTGCTGGTGCCAGTGGTGCTGGTCGTGCGCGGCATCACCATCGCCGGAGCCATCGTCGGCTACTGGGTGGCGACGCTGGTGATCCTGGTCACCCTGATGGAGTTCTGGCGCGGCGCGCGGGCGCGCAGCAGGCGCCACGGCGAGAGCCTGCCGGTGGCCCTGTGGAAGCTGGCCGGCCGCAACCGCCGACGCTACGGCGGCTACGTGATCCACCTGGGCGTGGTGCTGATGGCCTTCGGCATCATCGGCATCGAAGTGTTCCAGACCGAAACGCAGGCCACGCTGGCCCGCGGCCAGCAGCTCACGTTGGGCCGCTATACCATGATCTACGAATCCCTGGCCCAGTTCGACACGCCGGACGGGCGCAACGTGGCGCGCGCCACGGTCTCCGTGTACCTCGACGGGAAGTACGTGGGCACGCTCTACCCGCGGCGCGATTTCTATTTCGCCGCCCAACAACCGATGACCATCCCCGGTGTGCGCTCGACGATGGGGGACGACTTCTATGTCCTGCTGGTGGGCTGGGAGCCCATCGCCGAGCAGGGGACTACCTTCAAGGTCTACCACAATCCGCTGGTGAACTTCGTATGGCTGGGCGGTTTGGTGTTCATACTGGGAACCATGGTGGCCGCCTGGCCGGAGCGCGAGAGCGAGCCCGCGGCGCGATCCCGGTGGGCCGCGCCGGCCGGGGCCTGAGGGGAGGCCGGCATGAGACGAACCCTGTTCTGGACAGCTCCGTTGTTCGTCCTGGTGGCGGTGGCTGCTCTGTGGGCCTGGTCGCCGGCGGGCGCACAGGGCCCGGTGGGTACGCCCAGCGACGACGATGTCAACGTCATCGCCAAGCAGCTCTACTGCCCGGTGTGCGAGAATGTGCCGCTGGACGTATGCCCCACCCAGGCCTGCGCTCAGTGGCGCGAGACCATCCGCGAGAAGCTGGCCGAGGGTTGGACGGAAGACCAGATCAAGCAGTATTTCGTGGATCAGTACGGCGCGCGCGTCCTGGCCACCCCGCCGCCCACCGGTCTGAACTGGTTGGTGTACGTGCTTCCGCCGCTGGCCATTCTGGCGGGAGCTTACATCCTGCTGCGTGCCTACCGCGGCTGGCGGCGATCGCCGACCCAGGCAGCCGCTGCGCCGCCCTCACCGGCAGAGGATCCCTACGTGGCGCGTCTCGAGGAGGAGTTGCGGCGGCGTGAAAGTTGAGGGCCTTGAGCCCCGGGGGGCTCCCGAGGGAGAGATACAGTCGATGAACGAAGAATCCACATCAGCCGCCGAGACGGAGCGCCGCCCGCGTTGGGGCGCGATCCTGGCCTGGGCCTTCGTGATCGGCCTGCTGGCCGTGCTGGGCGTCGGCCTGGTCCGCTCCCAGCAGGGGCCCATCGGCGTAGGCACGCAGGTGCCCGATTTCACCCTGACCACCTTCGACGGCCGGGAGATCGCGGTGCGCGACCTGCGCGGTCAGGTGGTGGTGATCAACTTCTGGGCCTCCTGGTGTAGACCTTGCGAGCAGGAGGCCGCCGAGCTGGAGCAGGCCTATCGCATGTACAAGGACCAGGGCGTGGTCTTTCTGGGCGTGAACTACGTGGACACTGAGACCGAAGCCCGGGCCTATATGCAGCGCTTTGGGATCACCTATCCCAATGGCCCGGATCTGGGCACGCGCATCTCGCAGGCTTTCCGCATTCGCGGCGTCCCCGAGACCTACGTGGTCGGCCCCGACGGCGAGCTGGTGGCGGTGCGCATCGGGCCCTATGAGAGCTTGGCGGAGATCAGCGCCACGGTGGAAGACGCTCTTGAGCAATAAGGGACGCGCAGGACTTCGCTCGCAGGCCCCCTCAGGCGCTGCGAAGTCCAGTGTAGTTGAAAAGGCTTAATCATGGACATCGGTTCGCTGCTTGTCGTGCTGGCCATCGCACTGATCACGGTGGCCTACATCGCCCGGCCCATCATCCAGCATCAGGGCAGACGGGTCACGCTGGAGGACCGGCGCCTCTCGGCGCTGGCTGCCGAGCGCGATCGGGTGCTCTCGATGCTGCAGGAGCTGGAAATGGATATGGCCACAGGGAAGATCGAGAGTGAGCATTACCAAGCCCAGCGGGCGGCCCTGGTGGCCGAGGGCGCGGCGATCCTCAAGGAAATGGATGCGCTGCGCGGCGCGCCCGCTGGCGCGGCGGCAGCGCCGCTGCAGGACCCGGAGACGGAGATCGAAGCCGCCGTGGCCCGCCTGCGGAAGGGGCAGTCCGGCGGTGAGGCGCCGGCCGGTTTCTGCCCGCAGTGTGGAAAACCAGCCGCGGCTGGTGACCGTTTTTGTATCCATTGCGGCAACCCCCTGCAATCGGGGGCGGAGGAGAGGGCATGATGAACCGGCGCCTATTGCTGTTCGCTTTGACCGCCCTGTTGATTGCCGGCTGCAACCTGGCCGGCGACGTCACGCCTCCGCCGGCCCTGGCCACTTCCCAGGCCTCGCCTCACCAGGAGTCTCTCCCGACGGCGACGCCCGTTGACCTCTCACCTCCCGACGGCGCGCCTGACCCGCAGGCTGGAGCGGCGATATACACCGAGAAATGCGCCGCCTGCCATGGGCCCGCGGGGATGGGCGACGGACCTCAGGCGGCATCGCTTCCCGCTGCG
>JAJRUD010000264.1 GCA_024277995.1 Chloroflexota bacterium | reverse complement strand
GGGCAGCTTCCCCAGCAGTGCACGCAAGGCGGCCAGGTCGCGTGGGCCGGCTATGCCGGCTGCGACGCGGTTGGTCAGGCGTTCCAGGTCACCGATGCCGTGCAGAGCCTCGCGCAGCTCGGCGCGCAGCAAGCCATGTTCGAAGAAGGCCTGCACCTGGTCCAGGCGCCGATCGATCGCCTCCTTATCGAGCAGCGGTTTTCCGATCCACCGGCGCAGATCCCGCCGGCCCATGGGGGTCACCGTCAGGTCCAGGGCACCCAGCAGCGAACCGCGTACCTCGCCGCTGCGGATGGTCTCGGTGAGTTCCAGGTTGCGCCGGGTGGCGGCGTCGAGGGCCATGAATTCGTCCAGCGAATAGGTGGAGAGACCGGTGAGCAGGCTCAACGCGGCCGGCTGTGTGTCCCCCAGATATTCCACGATGGCCCCTGCCGCCCGCACGGCAAATGGCTGCTCCGACAGACCAAAGCCGTCCAGAGTGACCGTGCCGAAATGCCCCTGCAGCTTCTCCCGGGCTCGATCCTCGGCGAAGCGCCAGGCCGGCAGGCGCGTCTCGTGCCCGATGGAGTTTCCCGGCAGCTCGAGCCCCTCCGGGAGCAAAACCTCCGCCGGGCGCAGGCGCAGCAGCTCCTGGCGGGCGACGGCGTGAGGCGAGACCCCCGAGCGCTGCATGGCGGCGAACTCGCCGGTGCTGATGTCGGCGTAGGCCAGCCCCACGCGGTCATCCTCGATCACCAGGGCTGCCAGGTAGTTGTTGTGGTCGCCGGGCAGCAGCCCGGGCTCGACCACGGTGCCGGGGGTGACCACCCGCACCACCCGGCGCTGGAAGAGACCCTTCACCGGCCCATCGCCCACCTGCTCGCAGATGGCTACGTGGTAGCCCTTCTCGATCAGACGCGCCAGGTAGTTCTCCAGGGCATGGTGCGGAATGCCCGCCATGGGCACGCGCACGCCCTTGGCCACGTTGCGCGAGGTGAGCACGATGTCCAGTTCACGCGCCGCGATCTCCGCGTCGTCGTCGAAGGTCTCGTAGAAGTCACCCAGGCGGAAGAATAGGATCGCGTCGGGATATTGACGCTTGATCTCGAGATATTGCTGGCGGACGGGACTGACCTTGTCCTTCTTGCTCATGGCTTCCGCATTCTAAAGCGCCCAGGGGGAAAGGACAAGCCCTCGTGCTATACTCGCCGGTATGAGCGCTCCTGTGATCGCTGTAGACCTTGGCGGCACCAATTTGCGCGCCGCACTTTTCACCGAAGACGCACCGGAGGCGACGCGGCTGGAGAAGGTGCCCACGCTCGCCGAAGAGGGGCCCGATGCGGTCATCGCCCGCATGATCGCGGCCATCGAAGCCGTGGCGCCGGCCGACCACCAGGGCCTGCGCATCGGCGTGGGCGCGCCTGGCCCGTTGGACCCCTTCGCCGGCGTTGTGCTGGAGGCGCCCAACCTCCCCGGATGGGAGCGCATCCCGCTGCGAGACCGGTTGGCGGACCACTTCGGCTGCCCGGTGGCCCTGGGCAACGACGCCAACCTGGCGGCACTGGGCGAGTGGCGACACGGCGCCGGCCGGGGCACGCGGCATCTGATCTACCTGACGGTGAGCACGGGCATCGGCGGCGGGGTGATCGTGGATGGCGAACTGCTGCTGGGCGCACGCGGCCTGGCAGCGGAGCTGGGCCATATGACGGTGGTCCCCGACGGCCCCCTGTGCGGCTGCGGCCAACGCGGCCACCTGGAGGCCGTGGCTGCCGGCCCAGCCCTCGCCCGGCGGGCGAGGGAACTGCTGGCCCTGGGGCGCGTCTCGACGCTGGCCAGGCTGGAGGAGGAGATCGACGCCCGGCATGTGGGGCGCGCGGCGCAGGAGGGAGACGCGCTGGCACGTGAGGTGGTAGCCGAGGCGGCGGGACTCATCGGGCGCCATCTGGCCGGACTGGCGCATGCCTTCAACCCCGAGATCTTCGTCATCGGCGGTGGAGTGTCACGCATCGGGGCGCCCTTCTTCGAGCCCATGGAGCGCGCACTGCGCGCCGGCCTGATGTACCCGGTCTACGGAGATGGGCTGCGGTTGGTCCCCGCGCTGCTGGGCGACGAGGCCGGCCTGGTGGGAGCGATGGTGCTGGCGAGAGGGTAGGACCCCCCATCCATACCCCCGCCACACTGGCAAGAACGCTCCAGGCTTCCTTAGAGGTCCCCAGAGCCTGTAATAGCCGTATCTCCCTCCGTCCGGGCCGACACACGGGTCGGCCCCTACAGTGCCGCGTGCCTGGCGAGGGGGGCGACCATCGAGGCCAATACGCATCCTGAGACCTATCGCCCGGAAACAAGATGCCGTGGCTCCTTGAGAACCCCGGCATCGCTGATAGCCGTATCGCCCGAGGCGCTAGACGGTGCCCCCCTGTCCGACGTCTTGAGCCTGATCCCAGCCTGGCGCAGCATTGCACAAGGGCGATGGTGGGGGCTACGAGGGACTCGCAGGCCGCCGTCTGCTCAGACAGCGGCCTGCGCCGTCCTGCACATGCCGAAGGGACTGTCCTGAGCCCGTCGCAGGAACCCGCCCTTCGACTGCGGGCTGCGCTGCGCTCCGCCCTCCGCTCAGGGCAACCCAGCGAGCGCGCACCCGCGCCCTGAGCGGAGCGAGCCGCGACACCGGTGAGCGCAGTCGAAGGGCTCATTGTGAGCCTGCCCAGGATCGCTCCCCTCCGCCATACCGAACCTGTCGAAGGACCAGGAGGAGCGCCATCCCCTATCAGGGCCTCGACACACGGCTCGGCCCCACGATGCCGCATGAGACGGCGTGGTGGCAGGGGCTTCAGGAGCTGCGGCGGCGGACCTACTTCCCGGCCCCTGACCTGGAAGAGGTGCGTCTTGTGCGCTGCAAGGCGGAACGCGTGGAGCACGGACCTCATGCAGCCGCGGTTGACGCCTCTGGTCGCGGCTGGTATCCTGGGTCCTCATTGCGGAGGACACCGCCGTGTTCGATCCATCCCTCATCACCCTGCTGATCCTGGCACTGGCCTTCGACTTCCTGAACGGGTTCCACGACAGTTCCAACATCGTGGCCACCGTGATTTCCTCGCGCGCCCTGCGCCCGCGCGTGGCCTTGATCCTGGCCGCCATCGCCGAGTTCAGCGGCCCCTTCCTCTTCGGCGTGGCGGTGGCCAAGACCATCGGCGAGGACCTGCTGCACGGCGAGGTGCTGGGCATCCAGGTCATCATCGCCGCCTTGATTGCGGCGGTCTTATGGAACCTGCTCACATGGTACCTGGGCATCCCTTCATCCTCGTCCCACGCCTTGGTGGGTGGGATGCTGGGGGCAGGCATTCTGGAACATGGCCTGGGCGTGGTCCAGATCCCGGGCCTGGTCAAGATCCTGCTGGCCCTGCTGCTGTCCCCGCCGCTGGGGCTGCTGGCCGGCTTCCTGGTGATGCGCCTCACCTTGTGGCTCGTGCGCGGCGCAAGCCCGAAGGTCAATTCGGTCTTCCGCCGGCTGCAGGTGATCACGCTCATCAGCCTCGGCCTGAGCCACGGCACCAACGACGCCCAGAAGACCATGGGCATCATCACCCTCGGCCTGGTCTCCTTGGGCTACCTGGAAACCTTCCAAGTCCCCCTTTGGGTGATCACCATCAGCGCCGGCGCCATCGCCCTGGGCACATCCCTGGGCGGCTGGCGGCTCATCCGGACCCTGGGCGGCCGCATCTTCCGCATCCGCCCCATCCATGGGCTGACCTCTCAGGTGGCGGGTGCGGCCGTGATCCTGGGCGCGGCGCTGGTGGGCGGGCCGGTGAGCACGACGCAGGTGCTCAGTTCGACCATCATGGGCGCCGGCGCGGCCGAGCGCCTGAGCAAAGTGCGCTGGATGATCCTGCGCGACATGGCGGTGGCCTGGGCCCTGACCATCCCCGCCACCGCCGGCGTGGCCGCGCTGACGCTCCTGGTTATGCGCAGCTTCTGACCCGGAGCGCCGGACGCTCTCTCACAACCTGCTTCAGGGAGCTTGTGGATCGCGGCCACACCGGCTGCCCCGTCTGCGCGAGGGCTCAGGCCGGCCTCGTCGAGCGACGCCCCTCAAGCCAGGATCGGATCACCCTTTCCATCGCCGCCTCGACTCCCGGCCGGGACTCGAACCAATGAATTCCCTGGGCATCGCGCCTGAACCAGTTGGCCTGACGCCGCACCAGGATGCGCGTCGCTCGCCGGATGGCCGTCAGGGCCTCCTCCAACGACTGGTCCCCTTGAAGATAGGCCGCTATCTGACGGTAGCCGATGGCCGACATGGGCCCCGAATCAATCGGCACGCCTGCCTGCAACAGCCGCCGCACCTCCTCGATCAGGCCCGACTGCAACATGGCCTCCACCCTGGCGTCGATGCGGGAGTAGAGCTCGGCCCGCGGCAGGGACAAGCCCAGTCGCAGCACATCCCAGGGCGGTGGATGCCTGCGGCGAATGCGGCTGGGGGGCTCTCCGGTGAGGCGATAGATCTCCAGCGCGCGCACGACGCGGCGCACATTGCGCGGGTCGATCTGCGCCGCCCGCTCAGGGTCCACCTCAACCAGGCGGCGGTGCAGGGCTTCAGCGCCGTGTTCGGCAGCGAAGCTCTCCAGCTCACGCCGTAGACTTGCGTCAACGGCGCGCGGCGGCGGCTCCCAACCCTCCAACAGCGCGGTCAGATACTGCCCGGTCCCTCCGACCACGAAGGGCAATCGCCCGCGGCGGTGGATGTCTGCCACGACGCGCAGCGCCTCGCGCCGGAAGCGCGCCATGCTCCAGGGATGGCGTGGGGCAGCCACGTCGATCAGGTGATGGGGGACGAGCCGGCGCTGCTCCGGCGTGGGCTTGGACGTTCCGACATCCATGCCCCGGTAGAGCAGGCGCGAATCCGCCGAGACGATCTCTCCGTCCAGGGCCGGCGCCAGACGCAGGGAGACATCAGTCTTGCCCACAGCGGTGGGACCCAGAATGACCACCACGGGGATGCGGTCAGTCATGGCTCCAGATCGCCCGCGATCGCCCGCTCGTAATGAGCCAGCCGGCGCAGGCCGTGCGCTGGATCACCTTCCACGGCGATGACGTCCAGCCGCCATTCAGCCTGCAGCAGGTCATGCGCCTCGAGGTAGGCCCAGGCGGCGCGCAGCAAGCGGCGGGCCTTGGTTCGCGTGATGGCTTCCTCCGGCGGGCCGAAGCGTTCGCTGGCGCGCGTCTTCACCTCTACGAAAACCCATTCGTCGCCCAGCCGCGTGATCAAATCCAGTTCGCCCTGGCGGGTGTGCCAATTGCGCTCGACGATGTGATAACCAAGCCTCTGCAGGTGACGGGCGGCGATGGACTCCCCCCAGCGGCCCAGGGCCTTGCGGCTCATGTCAGCCGATCCACCAGGCGCTGCCAGAAATACTGCAGCGGGCGCCCCTCGCGGCGCGGCGGGGAGGCCACCAGGCGCTGGTACTGTTCCAGCAGCAAGGCGCTGGTGCGGTGGATGTCGTACTTCTCCGCCGATCGGCGCGCCATGCTCGCCAGTTCGCGGCGCAGTGCGGGCTCCGCCAGCAGGCGTGTGAGCTTTGCGGTATAGGCGGCCAGATCATGCGGGCTGAGCAGCCCATTTTGGCCGTCCTCCACCGTGTCCCCCACCCCTGGCGAATCGATGCCGAGCACCGGCAGCCCGGCGGCCAGCGCCTCGATCAGGGAAAGCGGGTGCACCTCTGTCACCGAAGCGGTCACGAATAGGTCGGCCGTGGCCAGGTAGCTTGGCAGGGTATCGTAGGGCACCATGCCGGTGAAGATCACGCGGTCGCCGATGCCCTCTTTCTCCGCCAAATGCTGCAGATTGTCGCGCTCGGGCCCGTCGCCGAGCAGCAGGAGAGCAGCCTTGGGATAGGCAGAGCGGGCGCCGGCGAAGGCGCGCAGCAGGAAGGTCAGGTTCTTCTCCGGCCCCAGACGGCCGGTGTAGACGAGCACCACGTCATCAGATGAAAGGCCCAACGATGAGCGCGGCACGGGCTCGGCCTTCTCCCGAAAAGGGGCCAGGTCCACGCCGTTGGGGATGACCTCAATGTGCGCTTCGACCCCCAGATCGCGCATCACGCGCTTGACGCCCTCCGAGGGAGCAATGACCAGGTCGACCTCCTCGGCGAATGAAGGCAGGTAAGTCAGCAGGAAGGTATGGCCCACCTGGTCGGGGAGCATGGGCAGGTAGGCCTGGGCGTACAGGTCGTAGCGCGTGTGGTTTGTGAACACCACCGGGATGCGATGCGGCCGACAATAGCGCAGCGCCAATCGCCCGCTCAGAAAGGGATGATGCACGTGGACCACGTCCATGGACTGCAGCTTTCGGCGGGCGACGCGCGTATAGCGGAAGGCGAAGTAGTATCCGGTATCGGCCAGCGGCACGCCCGGAGAGCGTACCACGCGCAGTTCCTCGTCCTCATAGTCCAGGTCGCCGAAGGTGAACACGAAAACTTTGTGGCCGGCCTGCTCCATCACGCGTTTGTTCAGGCTGATGTGATGGGTGATCCCGCTCACATGCGGTTTGTAAACGTCGGCCATCATTCCGATGCGCATGCTCTAATCTCCTCCAGCCTCGGAACTATCCTAGTGCCACAAACCTGTCAGGTCAAGCCGCGTTTTTTGACAACGCCCACACTTATGCTAGACTGAACGAGGGTCCAATCCCTGCCGGGCGGCCTGACGCGTGCGCAGGCGGCCGAAGTGCACCGGAGCGCGAGGCCCGGGGCCCGACCCGGTGTTAGACTGTCGGAGACTGGACCACACCATGACGGGTATCATCGCCGTCCTCAGGCAAGCTGACATCTTCTACGAATTCGCTGCGGAACAACTGGAACGAATCGCCTCCTTGTGCCGCGTCGAGCAATTCGGCCTGGCGCAGATCATCTTCGAGGAGAACTCCGCCAGCGATGAGCTGTACGTCATTGCGCGCGGTGAGGTGGACATCCTGGTTGACCCGTCGTTGGTGAGCGGAGACCCCGGTCGGCCTTCGCAGCCGACCACCATCGCCACGTTGCGCCGGGGTCAATCCTTCGGAGAGATCGCCCTGGTCGATCAAGGGTTGCGCTCCGCCACAGCCCGCAGCGCCAGCGCCGCCACTCAGTTGCTGGTCATCCCGCGCCGGGCGCTCATGAAGCTGTGCGAAGAGGACCCGAAGCTGGGCTACCTGCTGATGCGCAATCTGGCGGTGGACCTTGCCACCAAGATCCGCAGCGCCGATATGATGATCCGGGATGAGCTGCTCTATTCCGGACGTCCGAAAGCAAGCAAAGAATGATGGTTGACATCCACCCCTTTCAGGATAGAATAGCGCTTCAAAGGGGGAAAGCTCGGTCATAAACGCCGGAGTCCTGGGGGGGCCTGCGGAAATGTTGTGCTTCGGATACCCCCCACGCCTTCCCGTTCAGGGAGAAAGGAGGACTGCCAGCCTGCGACTCACAAGAAGGTTCGAGCGATAGCGTGATTGTCTCCGTTTATGTTAAGCGCCTGCGAAACCTCTTTTAGGGAGGAGGAAGAAGCATGAAACGCCTATTTTCCGTGCTCTCCTTGCTCATCATCGCGACCATGCTGCTTGCAGCTTGCGGTGGAGCACAAGAATCCGCTTTCGTCTGCGAAGACGAAATCGGCTGTGTCGATATCCCACCGGGCGAACCCATCCGCATCGGCTACGCGCTCGTCATCAGCGGGCCGAACGAATCACTGGGGGTGGACTCCCGCCGTGGTGTCGAAATCGCAATCGACGACAAGGGCGAAGTACTGGGTCACCCCATCGAGCTGGTGGGCGAGGATGCCGGATGCTCAGCCGAGGGCGGCCAGACCGCGCTCACCAAGCTGGCTTCCGACCCAAGCCTGATCGGCGTGATCGGGACCAACTGCTCCAGCGCCGGTGTGCCCGCGTCCAAGATCGCCTCTGACGCCGGGATGGTGCTGATCTCGCCCTCCAACACGGCGCCTTCGCTGACCGATCCTGAGGGCGACTGG
>JAJRUD010000263.1 GCA_024277995.1 Chloroflexota bacterium | reverse complement strand
GTTGCCGATGAGTTCAAGAAGGATCAGGGTATCGACCTGCGCGAGGATCGCCAGGCGCTGCAGCGGCTGCGCGAGGCCGCCTAGAAGGCCAAGGTGGGGCTCTCCCCCGTCCGCGCGACGGAGCTCAACCTACTCTTCGTCCCCGCCGACGCCTCAGGGCCCAAGCACCTGCAGATGAAGCTCACCCGATCCAAATTCAAGCAGCTCACCGAGGACCTAGTTGAACGCCTGCGGGGGCCCTTCAACGCCGTGCTGGGGGACGCCGGCATCAAGGCCTCCGACATCGACGAGGTGGTGCTGGTGGGCGGGGCTACGCGCATGCCCATGGTGCAGGACCTGGTGCGCTCGCTCACCGGCAAGGAACCCCACAAGGGCGTCAACCCCGACGAGGTGGTGGCCGTGGGTGCGGCCATCCAGGGCGGCGTGCTGGCCGGCGAGGTGAAGGACGTGCTGCTGCTGGATGTCACGCCCCTCTCGCTGGGTGTGGAGACGCTGGGCGGCGTGATGACGGTACTCATCTCGCGCAACACCACCATTCCGGTGAAGAAGACGGAGGTCTTTTCCACGGCTGAGGACAATCAGACCGCGGTGGACATCCACGTGCTGCAAGGCGAGCGCCCCATGGCGGCCGACAACATGACCCTCGGGCGCTTCCGCCTGGAGGGCATCCCGCCCGCGCCGCGCGGTGTGCCACAGATCGAGGTCACCTTCGATATCGACGCCAACGGCATCCTCAACGTCACGGCGCGCGACAAGGCGACCGGCAAGCAGCAGCAGGTGACCATCACCGCCTCCACCAACCTGAACCCGAGCGACATCGAGCGCATGGTTCAGGAGGCCAAAGCGCACGAAGCGGAGGACCGCCGCCGGCGTGAACTGGCCGAGGCTCGCAACACCGCCGATTCGCTGGCTTACCAGGCCGAGAAGACCCTGCGCGAACTGGGCGACAAGGTGCCGGCGGAGGATCGCCAGCAGATCGAGGAGAAAGTCAACAGGCTGCGCGAGGCCATCAAGGGTGATGACATCGGCGAGATCCGCCGCCTGACGGAAGAGGTGCAGCAAGCCAGCTATGCGCTCAGTCAGCAGCTCTACGCGCAGCAGACTGCCAGCGCGGGCGGGCCTGCCGAGGGCGAAGAGGAAGGCGACGTGGTGGAGGGCGAGTTCCGCGAGGCCTGATCGTGCGCGGGCACTCGGCCACCCCATATGGGAGGTCTGGATGGAAGCAGTTGCAGAATCGCAAGCCATAACGCTGGAAGACCTGCGGGGGGCCGTCGAAGAGGCCCTGTGGTCCTACGAGCCCGTGCGCACGGCCCGCTATCCCATTGAAACGCGGGTGCGGCCGGATGGGGTGGTTGAGCTGCACGGTCACGTGCGCTCGCGCTTCATCAAGGAGGGCGTGTTGCGCACCATGCGGTCGGTGCCGGGAGTACGCGAAGTGGAAGACCACCTGGTGGCCGACCCGGACCTGGAGTTGGCGGTGGCCCAGGCTTTGGCCAGTGACCCCCGCACGCGCCAGATCCCCCCGGGAGCGATCACCATCCACAGCATCTTCGGCGTCGTGACGCTCTTCGGGCATCTGCCCGAAGGAGTCGATCGCCAGCAGGTGATCGAAGTGGTGCGCAGCGTGGAAGGGGTCAGGCACGTGGTGGACCGCTCGTCCTGATCCGTCGTCACGACGTGTTTGCTGGCGCGCCGGAAGGGCCTTTTCCTTGTCAGCCCTTCCGGCGCGTTCTATAATGGGATCGTCGATCGTCGCGCCCGGCGCGCTCGCACAAGACGCGGCTCGGGGCGCGGCCTTGTCCCCCCGCAAGGCAGGAGGTGAACACCGTGACACTCCCGAAGTACGCCTACTTCAAGGGTAAGATCGTCCCCTACAGCGAGGCCAAGGTGGGCGTGATGACCCACGCGCTGAATTATGGCACCGGGGCCTTTGGCGGCGTGCGCGGGTATTGGAACGCCGATGAGGAACAGCTCTACGTCTTTCGTCCCCTGGATCATTTCAAGCGCCTGCTCAATTCGGCCAGGATGCTTTGCGCTGAACTGGACCACACTCCCGAGTCTTTGCGCGATGTGACCCTCGAGTTGCTGCGCAAGGAAGGGCTGCGCGAGGACTGCTACATCCGCCCCTTGATCTACAAGGCCGACGAGGTCATCGGCGTCCGGTTGCACGACCTGACCGACGAGATCACCATTTTCACTATCCCCTTCACCCGCTATGTGGAGAACGACGAAGGCGCCCACGTCACCGTCTCCTCCTGGCGCCGCATCGACGACAACACCATTCCGGCGCGTGGAAAGATCACCGGCGCCTACGTCAATTCGGCCTTTATCAAGACCGACGCCCTGCGGGCCGGCTTCGATGAGGCCTTGGTGTTGACGGATGACGGCCACCTGTCCGAGGGCAGCGCCGAGAACCTGTTCATGGTGCGAGACGGTGTGCTCATCACACCGCCCGTCACCGAGAACATCCTGGAGGGCATCACCCGCCGCACCATCATGCATCTGGCGCGCGAGGAGATGGGCCTGGAGGTCTTGGAACGGCCCATCGACCGCACCGAGATCTACATCTGTGACGAACTCTTCATGACCGGCACCGCCGCCCAGGTGACCGCCATCACCAAGGTGGACCATCGACCTGTGGGCGAGGGCGTCATGGGGCCGATCACCGCCGAACTGCGCCGGCTGTACGATGACCTGGTGCGCGGCAAGATCAGCAAGTATCGTCACTGGAACGAACCGGTCTACGTGAAGGAAGCGGCCACCCCTTAGCTGCCGCTGAGAAACGGCTCCTGGTGGGGCGTGCCCGCGCTGGGTCACGCCCCCTTCGCTTCCCTATGGACTTCGCCCCTCCCAGAACGCTCGGCATGACGCTTGGTGCAGCGCTGACCGCGCTGCTCTTGGCCGCCCTCGGCCTGGGCGTGCAGCGCCTGGCGGCCGCGGAAGTCAGCCCCTGGCTCCTGTTATGGGTGACCATGCCGCTGCTGAGCCTGCCTATGCTCCTTGCTGTGGGCTATCGCTTGTATGGCCTGCTCACCGCCCGCTATCACCTGGATCGCGATGGCTTCTCCCTCACCTGGGGTCTCGCCTTCGACCAGGTGCCGCTCTCCGATATCACGCAAGTCACACGCGTTCCCGTGGGCGACTTGCGCCTGCGGCCGTCCTTCGGGCTGTGGTGGCCGGGGTGTATGGTAGGGAAGGGAAAAGATCCGGAGCTGGGGGTGCTGGAGTTTTTCGCCACGCGAAGTCCGGAAGGACTGGTCTTGCTGCGTGCACGGGACCGGACCCTGGTCATCTCACCGGCCGACCCAGAAGCATTCGAGCAGGCCTTCGTCGCGGCCACCCGCATGGGCTCATTGGAGCCCATCCCGGCCGTCTCGCGCCGCCCCGATTTCCTGGTGGCGCGCTTGTGGGCCGATCGAGCGGCGCTCGGTCTGCTGCTGGCCGGATTGGGGCTGTCGCTGGCGCTGCTGGGCTATCTGGCGCTGCGCGCCCCCAGCCTGCCGCCGATGATCCCTTTCGGATTCGACGTCAGCGGGCGTCCGGGCGCCCTGGCACCGCCCGGCCGACTGCTGCTCCTGCCGCTCATCGGCGGCCTCACCTGGTTCGTCGATCTGGTGCTCGGCGCGTGGATGTATGCCTCCGAGCGGGATCGCCCATTGGCTTATGCCTTGTGGGGAACAGCGCTGCTCAGCGGCGCCTTGCTGTGGGGGGCTGCGCTGCACTTGCTGGCCGCGGCGTGAATCAGCTGTGCTTGTCCACAGGGTGGCGGCGCCTTTCCACAGCTTTCCCCCTGTTTTTCCACAGCCGATTGGGGAGAAACCTGTGAGCTCAACTGCCCTGGCCCTAGGGATGGCCCTGGCCCTGCTCGTCGCCGCGGCGGCTTATCGCGCCGGTGCGCTCTCGCTCTCCGGCGCCATCGGGGCCTCGCTGGTAGGAACGCTGACCTTCGGCCTGGGAGGGCTGCCCCCGGTCGTCCTGCTGCTGCTCTTCTTCCTCTCGTCCAGCGCTCTCTCCCGCCTGGCTCCCGGCCGTAAGGAGCAGTTCAAAGCCGCGTTCGCCAAGGGCGAGCGCCGCGACCTGGGGCAGGTGCTGGCGAACGGCGGGCTGGCGGCCCTGCTGGCGACGGCCTTCGGCCTGAGTGGCTCAGTGTTGTGGCTGGCGGGGATGGCGGGGGCGCTGGCGGCAGCCACCGCCGACACCTGGTCCACAGAGTTGGGCGTGCTGGCGCGACGCAGCACGCGCCTGATCACCACCGGCGCGCGCGTTCCGCCGGGGACTTCCGGCGGCGTGACGCCCGAGGGGACGCTGGCGGCCCTGGCGGGGTCGGCGCTCATCGCGGCTTCGGCGGGGGTGCTAGGAGGGGGCTGGGCGTTGTTCTGGGCAGTCGCGCCAGCGGGCCTGATAGGTGCGCTGGCGGACAGCCTGCTCGGCGCCACCCTGCAGGCCATCTATCGCTGTCCGGCCTGCGGGAAGGAGACCGAACGCTATCCACGTCACACCTGTGGGGCGGAGACGGCGCTGCTGCGCGGTCTGCCATGGGTGGGGAACGACCTGGTCAATTTCCTGGCCACGGTCGTGGGCGCGGCGTTGAGCATGGCGCTGTGGGCCGCGCTGGCCGTCGGCTAGGTCCGTCCACCGCGATAGCAACCACCAAGGCCCGAAGACACGAATGCTGAGGAAACACCGCGGAGTTCGCGGAGAGCGCAGAGAACTGTCTGCTCTGCTCGGCGCTCTCCGCGTTCTCTGCGGTCATTCTCCGCATCCCGCTTCGCTCCCTGGGATGTCGGGCATACAATGGTGTGGAGGGGCGAAGCACGAGGAGGGAGCTGCTCATGTCCATGGATGACATCTTGGGGGTGATTCTGGGTGGTGGGCGGGGCGCGCGATTGTGGCCGCTCACCAAACTGCGTGCCAAGCCGGCCGTGCCGCTGGCGGGCAAATACCGCCTCATTGACATCCCGGTCAGTAACTGCCTCAACTCCGAGATCAGCCGCATCGCCATCCTGACCCAGTTCAACTCCGTCTCGCTGCACCGCCACATCGTGCGCACTTACCACTTCGATTTCTTCCATCACGGCTGGGTCCAGATCCTGGCCGCCGAGCAAACCTACACCAGCGCTGACTGGTATCAGGGCACGGCGGACGCCGTGCGCAAACAGCTCTTCGAGATCGAGGTCACCGGCGCGCAGCACGTGCTCATCCTGGCCGGCGACCATCTCTACCGCATGGATTATCGCCGTCTGGCGGCGCTGCATTGGGAAAGGGACGCCGATGTCGTCGTCGCCGTGCAGCCCATCGCCGCCGAGGACGCCTCCCGTTTCGGCGTACTCAAGATGGATTCCGACCATCGCATCACGGACTTCGCCGAGAAGCCCAAAGACCCTCAAGCGTTGAAGCCTTTCTCCAGAGGCGGTGGGCAGGAGCAGCCCTATCTGGGCTCCATGGGCATTTACCTCTTCCGCTCGGAGGTGCTGCGCGAACTGCTCGACTCGGATTACGACGACTTCGGAGGCGACGTCATCCCGGTCGCCATCCGATCACATCGCGTCTACGGCTATGTCTTCGATGGCTATTGGCAGGACATTGGCACCATGCGCGCCTTCTACGAGGCCAATCTGGCCTTGACCCGGCCGGAGCCGGCTTTCAACTTTCATGATCCCGAGGCTCCCATCTACACCCGCCCGCGCTTCCTGCCCGGATCGCGTGTCCACAACGCTCGCCTTGACCAGGTGCTGCTGGCCGACGGGTGCGTGGTGGATGGGGCCGAGATCCGCAATGCGGTCATCGGCGTGCGCAGCGTCATCGGCGAAGGCGTGTTGATCGAGAACACGATCGTGATGGGGGCCGATTATTACGACGGCCAGGAGCGCGAGCGGCCGGCACAGGCTCCGCCCATCGGGATCGGTCGCGGCGCGCGCGTGCGCGGCGCCATCATCGACAAGAACGCGCGCATCGGCCCCGGGGTGCACATCGAGCCCTTTGCGCCGGGGACCGAGCTCGAGGAGGAGAACTGGGTGGTGCGGGACGGGATCGTGGTGGTGCCCAAGAACGCGGTCATCCCCGAGGGGATGGTCATAGCGCCTTGATTCTTGGGGAGTCGGCCAATCCCTGTCGAAGGTCGGACCCATATGGACGGGTCGAGCACGGCGCCCTCGTCCTGCTATTCCCAACGGAACGTTCGCGCGCCGAGCATCGAGCAAACCAGCAGCATGCCTGCCAGCACGGACGCTTCCGTCAAATGCTGGCGCCAGGGATCGCCAAACCACACGCCGCGCAGGAGCGTCACCACGTGGGTCAGGGGGATGTAGCGCGCGAAGTCCCGCACGGAGGCGGGCAACGTTTCCAGGGGAATGGCGGCGCCGGAGAGGAACATCATCGGGAAAGCAGCCACCATCCCTACGGTCTGAGCGACGCGGGCGGTGGGTGCGATCCCGGCGATGAAGAAGCCCAGAGCGAAGAAGGAAAGGGCGCCCAGAGAGAAGCCGCCCAGCACACTGATCAGGTTGCCCTCGAATCGCACGTCGAAAGCCAGCTTGCCCACCACTACCAGCAGCATGACCCCGAGCAGGGTCATCGCGAAGTAGACGAAAGTCTCTGCGCTCAGGTAGGTGAGCGGGCTCAATGGCGTGGCCCGATAGCGGCGCAGCGTCCCGGATTCGCGCGCCGATGAGGTGGCGATGGGCACGCTGATCAGGCCGACGGTGACGATGATCAGCGCGGTGTAGGCCGGGACGGAGACATCCATCGGGCCCAGGCCGCCGAAGAGGGGCGAGGGGTCATTGCCGTAGATCATGCCGAAGAGCACCAGCATCATCGGCGCATAGATGATGGTGAAGAAAGCGGCCATGGGCTCGCGCAGGTAGAGCTTGGCCTGCGTGAAGGTCAACTTCCATAGGCTGCGCATCGGTTACCTCCGCTCATGCAGGGTCATTCACGCATCTGCCGCCCGGTCAGGGTCAGGAAAACGTCCTCCAGGCTGGGCTGCTCGGTTCGCAGGTCCTGGAAGGGAAGGTCGGCCTGCTCGAGCGCCCTCACCACGACACTGGCGAAGTGCGTTCCGCGGCCGAAGACGATGAGGCGCTCGCCGGCGGTCTCGACCCCTTCGACCTCGGGGAATGCCCGCAGCAGGCTTTCGGCCTGGGCCAATTGGCCGTTGGGCATGGTGAAGACAACCCGCTTGCCCAAACCCATGCCGCGGATGAGTGCCTCGGGAGCGTCCAGGGCGATGATGCGACCGTGATCCATGATGGCCACCCTGTCGCACAGGCGCTCGGCCTCTTCCATGAAGTGTGTGGTGAGGAAGACCGTCTTGCCCCGCCGGGCGATATCGCGCACCAGGTCCCACATGGCGCGGCGCGCCTGAGGGTCCAGCCCGGTGGTGAGTTCGTCCAAGAAGACCACCTGCGGATCGTTGAGCAGCGCCAGGGCGATGAACAGGCGCTGCTTCTGACCGCCCGAGAGGTCGGCGAAAGATGTGCGGCGCTTCTCGGCCAGGCCGAATTGCTCCAGCAGGGGCTTCCAGGGGACAGTGCGGGGGTAGAAGGAAGCGAAGAGGTCCATCGCCTCTCCTACCCTGAGGCGCGGCGGCAACCCCGATTCCTGGAGTTGGATGCCGACGCGGGCCATCAGGCTGCGCCGCTCTCTCCAGGGATCCATGCCCAGGACGCGAATGTGACCGGAGTCGGGTCTGCGCAGGCCTTCCACACACTCGATGGTGGTGGTCTTGCCGGCCCCGTTGGGACCAACCATGCCGAAGATCTCGCCCGGGTGCACGTCGAAGGACACACCCTGGACGGCCACCGTCTGGCCGTAGCTCTTGTGAATCTGTTGGACCGTGACCGTGGCTTCCATTTCGATCTGTCTCCATCCTCTTGACTCATCCCTCTTGGGATCGGATGATCTCTTCCAGTGCCGACACGTGCTCGGCGAAGGCGCGGCGCCCCTTGGCTGTGGCGGAGACGTAGGTGCGCGGTTTGCGGGCCACGAAGGTCTTTTCCAGCTTGACGTAGCCCGCCTGCTCCAGCTTGCGCAGGTGCGCGCCGAGGTTGCCGTCGGTCAGGTCAAGCAGGTCGCGCAGATAGGTGAAGTCGACCTGGCTATCGGGATCCAGGGCGACCAGGGCGGCCATGAGGCGCAGGCGGACGGGTTGATGGATGATCTGGTCCAGACGGGCCATGGCTCACCCCCAGGCCCGCCGGACGAATATGCCGCTGCACATCAGGGTGCCGCCCCCGAGCACGGCCATCCACAGGTTGAAGATGGTGGGGGTCAGCAGGTAGCCGACGAGCGCCAGAGCGGTGACGCCCAGCCCGATCCAGGCCACCGTCCTGCCGATCCACAGCCCCATGACGACGTATCCGAACATGGCGAAGGTGACGATGAGCAGCGAGAGCTGATTCTGGTCGGAGGGGCGGGCGATCCAGATCCAGAGCAGGCTGTAGCTGGTCAAGGCCAGCCAGAAGAGGGCCAGGCGCAGGCCGCTGCGGGTGCGCACGCGGCGGCCGGTGCGACGGCCGAGCATGTAGGATCCGAATCCGCCCATCAGGGTCAGAACCAGCCAGAGCAGGCCCGAGGTGGCGCCGGGAGAGAAATGGTTGCCCAGGAAACCGACGAACCAGATGCTTCCCCAAAGGATGAGGTAGTCCGCGCCGCTGGCCACGGTGCGCCGCATCTGCGCGCTGACCTGCTGGATTGCCTCCAGTGATTGCTGCGCCTCTTCGCGCGACACCTTCATGGTCGATCCCTCCTCGCCGTTCCCGATTTAATCTAGAGAACTCTATAGTATAGAGAACTCTATACCAAGTGATTGCCGATGTCAAGGGGGTTCCGTGCAAATGTGTCGGCGCCCCTCTATGGGTGCGCCGGGTCAGAGCGCAATCCGCCTCAGCGCAGCGCCTTGGCGGCGGCCTTGACCACCTCGCTCAGTGTCGGATGGATGTGGATGGACCTGGCGAGAGATTGGCTCGTGCCGCGGTCGTACATGGCGACCACCACCTCGTGGATCAGGATGTCGGCGTGCGGCCCCAGGATGTGGCCACCGAGCAGCTCGCCGCTCCCGGCCCGCGCCACCAGCTTTATCATCCCCTCCGTCTGACCGATGGCCTTGGCGCGCCCTGAGTGGGCGAAGCGCGCCACGCCGACCTTGACCTCGTGGCCCCGGGCGCGAGCCTCGGCCTCCGTCAGTCCCACGCTGGCCAGGGTCGGCTCGGTGAACACGGCGCGCGGCACGACGCGGTAATCCACCGATCGACCAAGGTCCTTGACGGCGTTCAGCGCCGCGATGGGGCCATCGTAAGTGGCGCGGTGTGTGAACATGAGGCCGCCGTTGGCATCGCCCAGGGACCAGATGTTGGGGGCTGTTGTGCGCAATTGCTCGTCGGCCTGGATGTATCCCCCGGCTGGCTCGACGCCGGCCTGCTCCAGGCCCAGGCCGTCGAGGCGCGCCGTGCGCCCCGCGGCCAGCAGCAGCACCTCGGCTTCGAAGCGCTGCCTCTCATCCCCAACACGCGCCTCCACGAAGCGGCCTTCGACCGCACGACCGGCCCGCAGGACCTCGGCGCCGGTGTGGACCGTGATGCCCTCGGCGCGCAGGATCTCCGCCAGCAGCTCGGAGAGCTCGGGCTCTTCCTTGCGCATCAGGCGCGGCGCGCGACCAAGCAGGGTGACCTGCGTCCCGAAGCGCGCGTACATCTGAGCGAACTCCACTCCGACGTAGCCGCCGCCGATGACGATCATCGAGGCGGGGACTTCCGTCAGGCGCAGCGCCTCCTTGTTCGTGAGGTAGCCGGCCTGTTCCAGGCCATCGATGGGGACAGGAGCCGGCCGGGCGCCGATCGCCAGGATGACTTTCTCCACCTGCAACTGCCGTCCGTCGACGCGCAGGTCATGCGGTGAGGTGAACTCGGCGTGACCATGGATGAAGGTGATGGCCTGATTGTATTCCAGGGCCTGATAGATGCCCTGATGGATTCCGGAGACGATGGTGTCCTTGCGGGCCACCGCCGCGCCCAGATTCATGCGAACCGCCTGCGGGTCGACACCGCGCACGCCGAACTCGGCGGCGCGGTGCTGTACCAGGTGCATGACTTCGGCAGACCTTAACAAGGTCTTGGTGGGGATGCACCCTCGTTCACTCAGGTGCCGCCCACCTCGTCCATCTCGATGAGCGCCACATTGGCGCCCAGGCGGGCAGCCATGTGGGCTGCGGGCAGGCCGCCCTGCCCAGCGCCGATGACAGCCAGATCGTAGTGCTTCATGGGTAAGCCCTTTCTCGGGGCGGCATCGCCCCTCGCTATCGCTCAACAGCCGATCTTCACTCCGGCGCTGGAGGCCGCCAGACCCTCCCGCTGGCGAGCAGCCTGTTGAGCCGGCTGCGCCCGCCGCACCGACGGGAGCGCTAGCGGAAAGCCCCTAGCTTCCCTTCAACGCCAGAGCCAAAGCCCGGTTCAGGTGCTCCAGGGCCTGCATGTCGCCGGAGAGCGCACAGGCCGTGACGCAGGTCCGCATGTGTCCTTCGAGCAGCTTGATGGTGACCTGGTTGAGGGCGGCTTTGACCGCCGTCAGCTGGATCAGGATATCGTTGCAGTCTTCCTGCTCCTGCAGCATGCGCTTGACCCCCCGTACGTGGCCCTCGATACGGCTCAGGCGCGCCTGCAGGTTCTCCACCAGTTCGGGCTCGAGGTAGGTGGTCATCGTCTTGGACTCGCTTTGGGTCATCGTCGTGCTCCTAAGGGTTCTTGGCGGGCAGTGCGGAGGACATCCTCTCATTCCCGGATGCCCGGTTCATCCATCGGATGGCCAGGGGCAGCGCAGCCAGGAAGTAGGCCGTGGCAAGAGCGTAGATCAGGATCGTGTTGCGCGCCAGCCACGCGCCCAGGGCCGTGCCGCTCATGGGGTCTATGAGCAGAGGCAGGGTGAGGGGCAGGTGGCAGGGGCAGGTGACGAAGGCAGTGATCCCAGCGAACCAACCCTTGAGCTTGTGCCAGGTGGCGTCCATGGCGCTTCTCCTTTTCTGCGCGCCGGCCAGGCCGGCCAGGCCAATGGTGATGGGCAGAGATCCGAGCAAGGCGAACAAGACCATCAGGGCGGCTGAAACCCACACGATCCGCCGCTGACGGCACAGCGCGCGCGGCGAGCAGAGACCTTGCGCGCAGACGGCCTCAGCCAGGGGCCTGCAAACGGCGTAGAAGGCGGCTCCCAGCAGCAGGAAGCCGAGAATGAGCGGGAGGGGGCGATAGCGCATGAGGAAAGCGAAGGGGCCGGGGCTGGTGAAGCCCAGCACCAACAGCGCCACGAGGAGAACGCAGCAACTGGCGCTCAATGTTGCCGCCAGGGTGGAGATGGTGGGTCCTGATCTGGTCTTCATGGCTCAAAGGCCCTTATGATGTCGAAGCCCACGTTTTGGACCGCCTGGGCGATCTCTGCCGGTTTTACGGATGCCGGGTCGTAGGTCACGATCAAGGTGCGTGTTTCCAGGTCCCCTGTGACTTCTCTGATTCCCGGCAACAGTCGGACGCTCGCGATGGTGACCGCGACGCAGCTGCCTCACGTCCAGCCTCGCACTTCGAAACCCAGCCTGGCAGCGCTGGGGCTGGGCGATGCCTGCGCAGCGCTTGTGGCGCTCTGCGTCGAGCGCGGGGCGGGTTCACTGTCGGCGGGCGTTACCTGTTGCGTCGGTTTGAGAATTGCCACTGGCTGTGGACTGCAGGCGCCCGAGGCCAGCACAAGCAACACCAGCGCGCTGGCGAGCCAGACCATTGGCCCTCGCCCGGGGGGCGGCCCCCCACCATCCTGGCACTCATCGACCAGGCTCAGCCGCCCCCTGAGGGGTGGGTCAGATGCAGAGAACATTCGGCGACTCCTCGTTGAGCTAGTGATCTTCTGACGAGATTTGTCCTGCAAGCAGGCGCGCAAGCTTGTGCGCTTCAGCCACGGGAAGGACAACAGCCTCAGGATTGTCACGAAGCCACTTCGATGCCGCCTCAGGTGAACTGAAGAAATGGACCTTGCTGCAAAAGGCACCCCTCACCTCTTCGATGGTCTCAGGCGTCACCAGTGACAT
>JAJRUD010000262.1 GCA_024277995.1 Chloroflexota bacterium | reverse complement strand
CCGGAGTTGAGGCCGCGCTATGGTCTGTCTACGCGCTGGCCGCTATGCAGGCGCGCCTCGTTGACGCGGGCAAAGCTCTTCGCTCGGGTCTTGCCGGCTGCCTCGCCTTGCCTGCACCGCGGTCAATGCTCTAGATCTCGAAATCCGTCTCCCCGCCGCCGTCGCCCAGTTCCGGCAGGCTCTTCTCGATCTGCTCCGGGTCCTCGCCGGCTTCCAGGCGTTCCACCACCTCGTCGAACTCCGGCGGCATCTCCTCGCCCAGTTCCTCCCCCATCTTGCGCATCATGCGCGCCAGCGCGCGCGGATCCTCCTCGTCGATATCGCCCCAATTGCCAGGATCGGCCAGGTCCTCCAGGCGCGATTCCTCGGATCGGGCGAAGCGCACGCGTGAGATCAGGCGCTGCAGGTTATCACCCCCACACAACGGGCACTGGACGGGGATCACGCCGTAGTCCTCGTAGCTCTGGTAGATGGAAACACGCTTGCTGCAATCCAGGCATCGATATTCGTAGGTGGGCATAACAACCTCCGTGGAATCGATTATACTGAGCCCGCCAGGAGGTTTCAACGCGTGCAACCGGACTTGCTCGAACGACAGCGACAACCCCTGCTCATCGTCATCTCTGGCCCCTCGGGCGTGGGCAAGGACAGCGTCCTGCAGCGCATGAAAGAGCGCGGCTTACCTTTCCACTTCGTGGTCACAGCCACCACGCGGCCCAAACGCCCCGGCGAGGTGGACGGCGTGGACTACTTCTTCGTCACCCACGATCAGTTCGCCGAGATGATCGAGAAGGGTGAGCTGCTGGAGTATGCCATCGTTTACAATGACTACAAAGGCATCCCCAAACAGCAGGTGCGCGACGCCCTGGCCAGCGGCAAGGACGTGGTCATGCGCATCGATGTGCAGGGCGCAGAGACCATCCGCGATCTCTGTCCGGATGCGCTGCTGATCTTCCTCTCGACGCGCACGGAGGAGGAGCTGGTGGAGCGCCTCAAGGCCCGCAAGACGGAGTCCCGCGAGGGCCTGAAGCTGCGCATCGCCACTGCCCGCCAGGAGCTCAAACGCGTTGACATGTTCGATTACTACGTCGTCAACGCCGACCTGCGCCTGGACGATACGGTGGACACTATCCTGGCCATCATCCACGCCGAACATCACCGCACACGCCCACGGGTGGTGACGCTATGAGCGAAGTTGCCCCTCCTGCCACCCCCGCGGCGTCTTCCGCCTCTCCGCCGCGCCCGCGTCCCTCGAGCCTGCGTGAGCAGGCCGCCCGTTTCCCAACAACCTATGGCCTGATGGGCTTCACCATACTGGTCTTCCTCGGCCAGTTGCTTTCCGACCAACTGCTGGGGGTGGATCTGATTCTGATCTACGGCGCCAAGGTCAACGAGGCCATCGCCGCCGGGGAGTGGTGGCGTCTGCTGACGCCCCTTTTCGTGCACGGGGGTGTGGGGCATATCTTCGTCAACATGTACTCGCTCTATGCCATCGGCCCGGCGGTGGAGCGGTTCTACGGGGCGCGCCGCACGCTGGCCCTCTATCTGCTCTCGGGCGTGGGAGGCGTGATCCTCAGCTTGGCGCTCAGCCCATACCCCTCCATCGGCGCGTCGGGGGCCATTTTCGGCTTGCTGGGTGCGCTGGGGGCCTTCCTCTACCGTCACCGCGCCCTCTTCGGCCGGCTGGGGCGAGTGCAACTGCGGCAGATCGTCCTGGTAGCGTTGCTGAACCTGGGGCTGGGCCTGATGCCGGGCATCGACAACTGGGGTCATATGGGCGGGCTGCTGGCGGGCCTGGCCCTGGCGTGGTTCATGGGCCCGCACTACGTCGTGGAGTGGCTCGACCCCGAGCACTATCGGGCGCGCGACCAGCGCCCGTGGCGCGAGGTCTGGCCGCGCGCCATCCTGGCCGCCGCGGCGTTGGGTCTGCTGGCACTGTTGGCCGTCTCCAGCCCCTTCAGCGCCTGACCGCTGCTGCGCACCCCGCGCTTCTGCGCCTGTCTCCATGAAGCCATCCTCTCAGTCATTAATCATCTCTTATCGTTCAGCCATCCCCCATTCCCCCGCTCCACGTCCTGATCCCATCACGGCTATTTTTCTATTGCGCATTATATTTCTCCACAATTGACACCTGCCGTCGCGGCTCTTATAATCCAGACTGGCCCGAGGGCCTGTTTCCCCATAGGAGTTCAATCAACCCCATGAGCGATGAGAGACAACCGGAAGTCTTCGACGTTACCTTCATCGGCGCCGGCCCCACCGGCCTGTTTGGCGCCTTCTACGCCGGCCTGCGCGAGCTGTCGGTCAAGGTCATCGACGCCTTGGTACAGCCCGGCGGCCAGTTGATCGCCCTCTATCCCGAGAAACTCATCTATGATGTGCCCGGCTTCCCGGCCATCCTGGCCAAGGACCTGGTGGACAATCTGATGGAACAGGCGAGCCGCTCGAACCCGGCCATGGCCCTGGGCGAGCGGGCAGCGGAGTTGTCTCGCGAACCCCTGCCCGGCGGCGGACCCGGCGAGGAGTGCTGGGTGGTGGAGACCGACAAGGTACGCCATTACAGCCGCACCGTCATCCTGGCGGCCGGCATCGGCGCCTTCCGCCCCGTCAAACTGCCCGTTGAGAGCGTGGACCGCTTCGAAGGCAAGGGCGTGGTCTACATGGTGCGCGACATCAACGAGTACGCCGGCAAGCGCGTGCTGGTGGTGGGCGGCGGCGACAGCGCGGTGGACTGGGCCCTGGCCCTGGACTCCATCGCCGAGCAGGTCACGCTCATCCACCGCCGCGAGGGCTTCCGCGCCCACGATGCCTCCGTCAACGCGCTCATGGAGTCGGGGGTGGACGTGCGCATCTGGCACGAACTGCGCGAGCTGCAGGGCGAGGACCACGTGGAACGGGCGGTGGTCTTCAACAACCGCACCGACGAGGAGGACACCCTGCCGGTGGACGCCATCATCCTGGCGCTGGGGTTCAAGGCCGATTTGGGGCCCATCCGCGAGTGGGGGCTGGAGACCATCGGCAGGCGCTACATCAAGGTCAACGGCCGCATGGAGACCAACCTGCCCGGCGTGTACGCCGCAGGCGACGTAGCCCTGCAGGATGGCCAGGACCCGCTCAATCTGATCGTGGTGGGCTTTGGCGAGGTGACGGTGGCCGTAAATTTCGCCTACACCCACCTCAAGCCCGGCGGTAAAGTCTTCCCCGGACACTCCAGCGAGCGGATGGCGGGAAGCTAGAGGCACGGACACAAGGAACAGGACGCAGGACGCAGGACGCAAGTCTCAAGACACAAGACGCAAGACGCAAGTCTCAGGGTGTCGCCGGCGCGTGGCGTGGGGGTTGAGCCTTGGGGCCGCTCGTCAATGCTATCACCCCGATGCCTGTTTCCTGATCCCTGATCACTAATCACTGACCGCCCTCTTCCCCCAGAAACCCGATCAGCGCCTCGTTCACCTGCTCTGTCTCTTCGTGCTGCACCCAGTGGGTGGCGTCTTCGAAGTACACCAGCCGACTCCGTTCGCACCATGACAGGCTGTCCTTGGCAAGTTCGCGACCCAGGAAGCGGTCCCGCGCGCCCCACAGGATGAGCGTCGGAACCGCGACGCGCCCCAGTGCCAAGGCCTGCGAGCCGCGGCGGAAGGCGGCCCGGTACCAGTTCACCATGCCCCTGAGTGCGCCGGGCTGGGACCAGGCCTCCCGATAGAGGGCCAGGTCCTCTGCGCTGAAGGTCCCGGGGAGGGCGCTGCCGGTGAGGGCGCGCGCCATGCCGGCGAAGTTCCCCATGCGCATCAGCGCTTCGGGCAGCCATGGCAGTTGGAAGAAGAGGATGTACCAGCTGCGGGCCATCTGGCTGGGCTGGCGGCGCAGGGCCTGCGCCATGGCCCGGGGGTGAGGCACGTTCAGGATGGCAAGCCGGGACACGCGTTCGGGGTTGGTGCCGGCCACATGCCAGGCTACCGCCGCGCCCCAGTCGTGTCCCACCAGCGCGGCCTGCTCGCGGCCCAGGGCGCTGATGACGGCCGTCACGTCCGCTGCCAGGCGGTCGATGTGATAGTCCGCCACGCGGCGTGGCTTGTCGCTCAGGTTGTAGCCGCGCTGGTCGAGCGCCACCACGCGCCAACCGGCCGCGGCCAGGGCGCCGATCTGCCTGCGCCAACCGTACCAGAACTCGGGGAATCCATGCAGCAGCAGCACCAGCGGCCCTTGAGATGGGCCGGCTGCCACCGCGTTCAGGCGCAGGCCCGCGCCCGGTAGGGTGAGCTGTTCCAGGTTAGGGGGTGGCCCTTGCATGTCCGTCTCCTGTCCGTCCGCGGCCTGCCTCAGAATTCCCCCACGGCGGGCGCTGGAACCGCCCGGGCGGTCCGCCACAGGTACCAGGAGAGGCTGCCCAGCACCAGCAGTGCGCCGCCGATCTGCAGCGGCGAGGTCAGGCGCTCTCCCAGCAGCAGCGCGGCGAAGGCCAGCGTACTCACCAGCCGCCAGGGCAACAGGCTGCTCACGGTGGGGGCTCCTAGGCGCCGGATGGCGGCGATCTGGCCCACGTTGGCGCCCGCCAGGACGCCGCCGGTGTAGGCGACGAATACCAGCCAGTCCGACGTGCGCAGCGCGAGCCAGCGCCCCAGATCCTCACCCAGCAGCAGGCTCGCCGCGCCCGAAGTGAGCACCACCGCCATGACCTGGGTTGTGAGCAGCGCGTCGCCCGGCACCCGCCGATGGGCTGAGCGGCGCACCAGGATCATGTACAGCGCCAGGAAGAGCGTGCTGGCGCTGGCCAACGTCAGCCCCAGCCAGTCATCCGCGCTCAGCGATGCGAAAGAACCCTGACTAAGGTTGCCCCCCAGGGTGAGTGCCGCGCCCGTCAGCGAGAGCGCCAGCGCGGGCCCCGTGCCCTGCGGGGCGCGTTCCTTCAAGAGCAGGGCGCTGAGCGCCACCACGACCAGAGGGGTCATGAGCGTGATCAGTTGCACGTAGACGGCCAGCGTGTAGCGCACCGCCAGCAGGTTGGTGATGGCGCGCAGCACCACCACCAGGGAAAAGGTCCATAGCAGCCTGTTCGACAGGAAGGCTCTCCCGTGTTGGCGCAGGGTGTAGGCCAGCAAGGGGCCCAGGAGCAGCAGGTTGCCGAAGAACAGGATCGAGAGGCTGGGCAGGCCGCTCACTCGCTGCAGGTAGCGGGCCAGCACGGGGTACGAGCCCCAGGCCGTGTGCGCCGCCAGGGCGACCAGGGCCCAGGCGGTCGTCTCTTTGCGGGCAGGCAGGGGGATATGCAGGCGGCCTATTCGCATGGGAGGATTATAGCGGGCGCGCAGCCTTGTTGGCATCGTGTGTTTCCATCCGACGGCGCCGGGCTGGACGGCCCCTGCCAGCGTCTTGACCGCTGATCAAATCTCCCAAAATGCGTATGAGGCTATCATCCCAGCGCCCGGTAATCTCTGACTGAAAGCCGACGGTGTGAACTTCGGCAGCGGCGAAGCGCGAGTTGGCGGCAGATGTGCCGCTCTTGCATCGACCCCCAGACGCTTGACGCATCCCCCAAGGCCGTCAATAATCCCCCCCGACGGCGTTGCGCCTTCGCCCGCCGGGCGAGACCCGCGCCGCAGGAGGGGCCCTTGGATAACCTGAACGAGCATCTACCTTTCTTGCTCCGCCGCGAGAACGTGGCCCGCTACGAGGGGGGCGCCGTGGTGGTCTGCGACCGGCGCAAGTATCCCTTCGAGCGCGCCTTCGTACGCTGCGAGGAGGTCGAGGCGGTGGCGCGCGTCATCGAGGACATGGTGACCCAGGGGGGTGGACCCTCCGTGGCCGCGGTCTACGCCCTGGCCATGGCCGCCCGCCAGGCCGGGGAGGCTCCGCCCGAGGAGTTACGGGCGACCCTGCGGCGGGCGCGCGACCGGCTGGCCGCCACGCGCCCCACCAACACCTCGCTTCAGCGCCTGCTGGACCGCGCGCTGTCTGTCGCCGACGAAGCACTGCGGGCCGGCGAGCCGGCGGAGGCCGCCATCCTGGCATGGTTCGAGAGCTTTCGCGATCGCTACTACCAACGTGCCGCCGCTATGGGTCGCTTCGGCGCCGGTTTGATTCAGGACGGCGATGGGGTGCTCACCATGTGCTTCGCCGAGACGGCCTTCCTCTTCAGCCTGTCCTTCGCCTGGCGGGATGGCAAGCGCATCCGTGTCTACACGCCCGAGACGCGCCCCTACCTGCAGGGTGCCCGCCTCACCGCCCCCAGCGTCCACGAGCTGGGCATCCCCGTGCAGGTGATTACCGACAACATGCCCGCCTACCTCATGTCGCAGGGCAAGATCCAGAAGTACTTCACCGCTGCCGACTTGGTGACCCTGGACGGCCACGTGGTCAACAAGATCGGCACCTTCCAGAACGTCCTGGCCGCCCACCACCACGGCGTGCCCTTCTTCGCTTTCTCCATGAGCCCCGATCCGGGCAAGCCCGACCGGGCCTCCATCGAGGTCGAGGAGCGCGACCCGGCCGAGGTGCGCACCTGCCGCGGCCAGCGCACCACCCTGGATGAGATCGATGCTTATTATCCGGCCTTCGACATCACCCCGCCCCACCTGGTGGCGGGAGTCATCACCGAGAAGGGCGTGCTCAGCCCCTACGATCTGGCGCACCACTTCGGCGGGCGCGAGGAGGGGGCATGACGCAGCGCACGGCCATCATCGGCGGCACGGGCGTCTACCAGTTGCCCGGCGTGGAAGTCGAGCGGCGCGTCGTTGAAACCCCGTACGGCGAGGCGCTGGTCTTCCTCGGGCTGGGCGAGGCACAGGATCTGGTCTTCCTGCCGCGTCACGGCCCGGACCACACGCTTCCGCCCCATCGCATCAACTACCGCGCCAACCTGAAGGCCCTGCATCTGTTGGGCGTGCGGCGGGTGATGGCGGCCTTCGCCGTGGGCTCGCTGCAGCCCGATATCCCGCCGCGCAGCCTGGTGGCGTTGGATCAGTTCCTGGATTTCACGCACGGTCGGGAGGCGACTTTCTTCGAGGGTGGCGAGGCGGGCCTGGTGCATGTAGAGGTCACCGAACCCTACTGCCCGGCCCTGCGGGCGCGCTTCCTGGAGCTGGCCGCGGCCGGGGGAGTCGCCGTGCAGCCGCAGGGCACCTACGTCTGCACGAATGGGCCGCGCTTCGAATCGGCCGCCGAGGTGCGCATGTATGCGCAGTTGGGCGGCGACGTGGTGGGCATGACGGGCCTGCCCGAGGTGGTGCTGGCACGCGAGCTGCGTATGCACTACGCTGGTGTGGCGCTCTCCATCAACTGGGGTGCCGGCATCCAGGGCGCGCTGGAAATCGAGCAGGGGCTGGAGGCCCGCCGTGCCGCCATGCTGCGCATCTTCATCGAAACCCTGCGCTCACCCCCCCTGGGCGCCTGCCCCTGCGAGGGCGCCGGCTTCGTGATGCACCCGCCGGCCGAAGGTCGGCCTTGACGGTGAGGTCTGCCTGGCCCCGGCCCGCGCCTGCGAGAGGAGAAGGTCCTGCTGATGATTGATCTCCCCGTCGCTCTCCCCGAGTTGGCCGAGATGGCGCGCGTCAGCCGCTGGCTGGCGCAGCTGGGCTGGTCGGAGGCCGGCTCCGGCAACCTCTCCCTGCGGCTGGAGGCGCTGCCGGAGCAGGTGGCGGCGCTGCCCGAAGGCCCCGCTCTGCCCTTGCCGCTGCCTGTGCCGCGCCTGGCCGGTCGTCACCTGCTCCTCACGGGCACCGGGGCGCGCGCCCGCGAGACGCCCGAGGACCTGCAGTCTGCCGTCGGCCTCTTCCGCGTGCTCCCCGGCGGCGAGGCCTTGGCCCCCCTGTGGGGCAACCCGCGGCCCACCAGCGAGCTCTCCGCCCACGTGGCCGTGCAGGAGGCCCTGCTGGATGCCCGCCCCCGGCATCGCGCCGTGCTGCACAGCCACCCGGCCAACCTGATCGCCCTCACCCACCTGCCCGAGTTCCAGGAGGGCCGGCGGCTGAGCGATGTGCTCCTGCGCATGCAGAGCGAGGCGCGGCTGCTGCTGCCCGAGGGCCTGGCCCACCTGCCCTTCCACCTGCCCGGCTCCGTCGAATTGGGACGGGCCTCGGCGCGGGCCTGCAGCCGGCACCTGGTGGTGCTCTGGCACATGCACGGCGCCCTCGCCACCGGCGAGACACTCTCCGACGCGCTGGACCATCTGGAGCTGGTGGATAAGGCGGCCCAGGTCTACTGGACGCTGCGCGCCGCCGGCGTCGAACCGCAGGGCATGCGGCCGGAAGACGTCGAGCGCTCGCTGCGCCACTTCGGCCGTTGGGACCGCTACCGGGCGGCCCATGACGATCAGGAGGCATCATGAGCGAAGGCGCCCCGGGCGGCCCCAGGAAGCCCGTCGACCTGCTGGTACGCGGTGGTCTGGTGGTCACCATGGACGACGACTGGAACCTCTATCCCCAGGGAGCGGTAGCCGTGCGCCGCGGTGAGATCGCCCTGGTGGGCCCGGGCCAGCAGATCGAGGCGCAGGTCGAGGCGGCCCAGGTGATCGACGCCCGGGGCTGCGCCGTGCTCCCCGGCCTAGTGAACGCCCATTCGCACATCGCCATGACCCTCTTCCGCGGCATGGCCGACGACATGCCGCTCGAGCCCTGGTTGGCGGCCGTCTGGGGGGTGGAACTGGAGCATGCCACCGAGGAGAACGTGCGCCTGGGCTCCCGGCTGGCCTTCGCTGAGCTGATGCGCGGCGGTGTCACGACGGTCCACGATATGTACTGGCACTATCGGGCCACCACTGAGGTGGCGCAGCAGGTGGGCTTCCGGCTGGTCACCGGCCCCAGCTTCATCGACTTCGTCGGCCCCGACGGGATCCAACCGGAGGCGCGCGAGCCGCTGGCGCGCGAGTACCTGGAGCGCTATCGGGAGGACCCGCTCATCCACCCCTGCGTGCAGGCCCACGCCGCCTACAGCGTGCCCCGGCGTCTGTTGGAGTTGACCGGCGGCCTGGCGCAAGAGTATGGCGTCCCCTTTGTGACTCACCTCTCCGAGACGGAGGCCGAGGTGGCCCAGGTGCAGGAGCGCACCGGCCTGCGGCCGCCGGCCTATTTCGACTCGCTCGGCCTGCTGGGACCGGGTTCGCTCTTCGCCCACGCGGTGCACCTGAACGAGGAGGAGATCGCCCTGCTGGCCGAGCGCGGCGCGGCCGTGGCGCACTGCCCCGAATCCAACCTGAAGCTGGGCTCTGGGGTGGCACCTGTGCCGGATATGTTGCAGGCCGGGGTCACCGTTGGGTTGGGCACCGACGGCGCGGCCAGCAACAACGATCTGGACCTGCTGGGGGAGACGCGCACCGCGGCGCTGCTGCACAAAGGCGTGTGCCAGGACCCCACCGTGCTGCCCGCGCGCCAGGCGCTGTACATGGCGACGCGGGGCTCGGCCGCGGCCTTGGGCCTCGGAGATCGCATAGGCTCCCTGGCGCCCGGCAAGCGCGCCGACCTGATCACGCTGGACCTGAGCGCGCTCCATCTGACGCCGCGCTATGACGTCTACTCCCATCTGGTCTACGCCGCCGGCAGGAGCGACGTGCGGGATGCGGTGATTCAGGGGCGGGTGGTGATGCGCGAGCGGGAGTTGCTCACGCTGGACGAGCGGGAGATCCGAGCCCGGGCGGTGGAAGCGGCGCGCGGTTTCAGAGAATGAACCTCCCGTGGGCTCCTCGCCCGCGGGAGGTTGGGGCTTGCTGAGTTGAGAGGCGCTTCGTGATTCTCCCTACTTCGGGGTGATCTCGCAGCGCTGCAGCCACTCCTGGGCGGGTTCCTCGATCATGGAGGAGAGCATCTGGATGAACTGCTGCATCTCCTCGCCCATGTCGCCGAACTGATCGCCCATCAGGGACCCGAAGGCGCCCTCGCCGCCCGAGAGCATCATCTCCTCCAGGCTGTCGACTCCACTGCTGGTCATCCAGACGGCGATCTGCAGTCCGATGGCCTTGAAGGGATCCAGCGATTCTTCCAGCGCCGTCAGGTCCTCCTGGCAGACGCACTGGGCCAGTTTGAGCAGGTCGTCGGTGGCCATGGTGCCGAGCAGGTAGGTCGAGCCGGTCGAGGGGCCGGCCTTGTCACCATCGATGCAGATGACGTAAGGTCGCAGCTCGCCAGACTCCCCTGGCGCCAGAGACAGGTCGATGGGCTGGATGACCATCATGCGCTGCTCGTCCTGGTCGGCGGGCAGGAAGATGAAGCCGCAGGGGATGCTGGCCACCACTTCGCCGTCGGTGGGGTTGCTGATCTGCAGGGCGAGCACCGGCCCGCTGATCTCCTCCTGCGTGGCCTGGATGCCCTGCAGTTCCAGCGTGCCCTGCTCGACCAGGGTCGGCACGCCGGGCGCCTCGGGACCCGTCTCAGGTGCACCTGCGCCTTGCTGCGGCGCGGTCGCTGGCGCCTCGGGTTCCGCGGCGGGTTCTGTCAATGGGGCCGGCAACCCTGCGCTCTCGCTGATGGCCTCCTGCGCCTCCTCCATCGCTTTCTGCTGCAGGACGGAGAACAGGCTGCAGGCGATGCTGCCGGCCGCCAAGAGGGCGATCAGGATCGTGACGGGATGTCTGGCTCTGGACAACATAACGGTCTCCCTCCCCTGGCGTGTGGGTTCTCTGGAACATCGCCAGATAAGTAGCCCGTTATTGTAGACCGATATCGGATTAGGCGAAACCTTCACGCCTCGGTCGGAGAATCCTGACTCAGGCTGATCACCTGAGCTTCGACCTGCGGGTACAGCGCGTCGATCTCCTCCTTGATCTCGATGGTGCGTTGCAGGGCAGTGACGATGCGGCAGTACGCACGAATGTCCTCCAGGCCCAGGCGCCGCTCCTTGCGGTCCTTGAGCCACTTCTGCAGCACCTGATAGCCGCCGATCTGGTAATCCCAGACCTCCTGGGGCACTGGAGCGAAGTATTGGTCTTGGTTGATGTAGACCCGCTCCTGTGCCGGGTCGTAGCGAAACCCCTGGCTCTTCGTGCGGGCCACCCGTCCATCGCCCTGGCCCTCGAAGCGGCATCGCGGCGGGTCCAAATGGGGCGAGCGCAGCAGATGCAGGGCGATCAGGCGCTGGCCCAGGGCGGCCATGTCCCTGAAAAGCCGGTAGTCGCGGTGAAGGGGATCCGCGGGAAATCGATCTTGAGGAAGTCGGCGTACTGTTCGCGGTAGGTCGGGGCGTAGAGCACGGCGTAGACGTAATGCAGCACGTCTTCCGGTGAGAAGACGCGCTCAGCCGAGGCAAGGACCTCCTCGATGGTCTTGAGGACGCCATCGATGTCGCTGTTGACCTGATGGTTGTCGAAGCGAAGGACGCGCAGCCCCAGGCTCTTCAAGAATTCGCGGCGCAGCGCGTCCTCCTCCTGGGAATACTGGTG
>JAJRUD010000261.1 GCA_024277995.1 Chloroflexota bacterium | reverse complement strand
AGGGTCATGCCCCTGAGAACCTGGCGATCATGCGCAAGATCGCGCTCAATGTCTTGAGGAAAGAGAAAAGCAGAAAGTGCGGGGCGAAGGCCAAGCGACTAATCTGCGCCATGGATACGGATTATCTGCTCAAAGTGATCCGTTTATGAAAACGCGATTGCCCTGGGCCGGCTGGCGCGATCTCCTTGATTCCCCGAGAGTTTATGGTAGACTAAAGTTTCGCAAGTCTGGCAAGCGGGTTGGTTCAAAGATCGGACGAGACGAATAGCAGAAAAGGTGCTGAGGGGCGCTCATGGCCAGGTCCACCGCCGGGCCGTGACGCGCGTCTGAACGCGTCTCCCCGAACCGAGGATCATCCCTCAGTCGTTACTTGATGAGGAGCGATTTGCATGGCATCACCCCTGGGCCAGAAGTGGTACTCACGCATCCCGGACACCTTCCCCCTGCCGAAACTCATCGGCGTCCAGCTCGAATCCTTTCGCTGGTTGATGTCGGAGGGACTGGCGGAGCTCTTTGACGAGATCTCGCCCATCGTCTCCTACAACGGTGGGATGAAGCTCTATTTCCCGGGCACCAGCCCAGAGGCCAAGCAATTTGACCTGCGGTACTGGTTCGAAGACCCGAAGCACGACATCGAGGAGTGTGTGGAGCGGGACCTGACCTACGCTCAACCGCTCTATGTCTCCGTCTTGCTCGCCGGCTCCGAGGTGCCTGAGCCCATCAAGCAGGAGATCTTCCTGGGCGACTTCCCCGTCATGACGGAGAAGGGCACCTTCATTATTAACGGGACCGAGCGCGTGGTGGTTTCGCAGCTCATCCGCAGCCCCGGCGTCTACTTCGAGGCGCCCGAAGACCGGGCCATCGGCCGACGCCTGGCCGGGGCCAAGTTGATCCCCGACCGCGGTGCGTGGATGGAGTTCGAGACCCGCAAGAGCGATTACCTGACGCTGAAGTTCAACCGCAAGCGCACCGTCCCCGTCACCATCTTGCTGCGGGCGCTGGCCGCCGTGGACGACGGGCTGGGGAACTCCCCCCTCAAGGACGGCAGCGACGAGGAGCTGCTGGCCCTCTTCGCCGAGGCCGATAACAACCCCGACCACCCCTACATCCTGACCACCATCCGCCAGGAGCCCACCTGGGAGATCAAAGAGGGGCGCACCCTGGCCGAGGAAGCGCTCATCGAGTTCTACCGCCGCATGCGCCCTGGCGATCCGCCGACCCTGGACAACGCGCGCGAATATCTGCATGACCAGCTCTTCGACCCGCGCCGCTACGACCTGGAGCGCGTCGGGCGCTACAAGTTGAACCAGAAGCTGGACCTGCACGACATCGTCCCGCTGGATCACCGCCGCGTCACGGCCTGGGACCTGGTGCGCCTGGTGGAACGCCTGATCCAGATCAACAACGGCGCCGCCGAGCCGGACGACATCGACCACCTCGGCAACCGCCGTGTGAAGACGGTGGGCGAACTCATCCAGGCCAAACTGCGGGTCGGATTGCGACGCATGGAACGCGTCATCCTGGAGCGTATGTCCATCCGCGACCAGGACCAGATCTCGCCCGTCTCTCTGGTCAACATCCGCCCGGTGGTGGCGGCCATCCGTGAGTTCTTCGGCTCGAGCCAGCTCTCGCAGTTCATGGATCAGACCAACCCGCTGGCGGAGTTGCGGCACAAGCGCACCCTCTCGGCGCTGGGCCCCGGCGGCCTGCGGCGGGAGCGGGCCGGCTTCGATGTGCGCGATGTGCACCATTCCCATTACGGACGCATCTGCCCCATCGAGACGCCGGAGGGGCCCAACATCGGTCTGATCGGACGGCTGGCCTCCTATGCCCGCGTGAACAGCTTCGGCTTCATCGAGACCCCTTACCGCCGGGTGATCCGCGAGATGGATCCGGACGACGAGCGGCTCATCGGGCGCCGCGTGCGCGGGCCGATCACCAACCCCAAGAACGGCCAGGTGGTGGCCGAAGATGGGGTGGAGATCACCAAGAGCCTGGTCAAGAAGCTGGCCAAGTTGGTGGACAAGATCCCCATCGTGCCCTACGTATCCGACGAGGTTGTCTACCTGACGGCCGACGATGAGGACCGTTTCGTCATCGCCCAGGCCAACGCCCCGCTGAACGAGAGGTTCGAATTCGTGCGGCCGCGCGCCTCCTGTCGCCATCACGGCGAGTTCCTCTTCGCACGGCCGGGCGAGATCGATTTCATGGACGTCGCGCCGCGTCAGATCGTCGGTGTCAGCGCTTCGCTGATCCCCTTCCTGGAGCACGACGACGCCAACCGCGCCCTGATGGGCTCCAACATGCAGACGCAGGCCGTGCCGCTCATCCGGCCCGAGGTACCTCTGGTATCGACGGGCATGGAGCGCCATGCGGCCTTCGACTCGGGGCAGGTCATCATCTCCGAGGTGGAAGGCGAGGTGGAATCCGTCACCGGGAGCCAGGTGGTGGTGCGCAGCGGCAAGCAGCGCAAGGTGTATCGCCTGCGCAAGTACAACCGCTCCAACCAGAGCACCTGCATCGACCAGCGACCGGCGGTGGTGAAGGGGCAGCGCGTGCGCCCGGGCGACGTCATCGCCGATTCCTCATCCACCGACCAGGGCGAGCTGGCCCTCGGCCAGAACGTGTTGTGCGCCTTCATCTCCTGGGAGGGCGGCGACTTCGAGGATGCCATCTTGATCTCGGAACGCTTGGTGCGCGATGACTACTACACTTCCGTGCACATCGAGAAGCACGAGGTGGAAGCGCGCGACACCAAGCTGGGACCGGAGGAGATCACCTACGACATCCCCAACGTGGGCGACGAGGCGCTGCGCGACCTGAACGAGGACGGTATCATCCGCGTCGGTGCCGAGGTCGGCCCCAACGATATCCTGGTAGGCAAGATCACCCCCAAGGGCGAGAAGGAACTCACGCCGGAGGAGAAGCTCCTGCGGGCCATTTTCGGCGAGAAGGCGCGCGAGGTGAAGGACACTTCGCTGCGCATGCCCCACGGCGAGCGCGGCAAGGTGGTGGAAGTTAAGGTCTTCACGCGCGAGGAGCATCGCGACCTGCCGGCTGGCGTGGAGAAGATGGTGCGCGTCTCCGTGGCCCAGAAGCGCAAGGCCACCGAGGGCGACAAGATGGCCGGCCGCCATGGCAATAAGGGCGTGATCAGCAAGGTGGTTCCCATCGAGGACATGCCCTTCCTGGAGGACGGCACGCCCGTGGATCTGATCCTCAATCCGCTGGGCGTCCCCGGGCGCATGAACATCGGCCAGATCCTGGAAGCCCACCTGGGCTGGGCGGCGGACCGCCTCGGCTTCCGCGCCGTCACGCCGGCCTTCGACGGTGCTGATGAGGAAGAGATCGAAGCCGAATTGGCCCGTGCCTGGATGATCGACGAAGCCTGGAAGGAAGTGGGCGAGGCGGCCTGGGCCTGGGTTAAGGAAGTGGGTTATTACGAGGAAGAGGCCTTCGAGGACGACGACGAAGTGCGCCGCCTCTACCTGGAGCACTGGCTCGCCGATCGGGGCTATGACCCTGATCTGTTGGCGACGGACACCATCTACGCCCGCCGGGCCGCGCTGCGTGAATGGCTGCGGGACAAGGATTACGACCCCGAGAGCATGCTGGCCTTCGATGAGGACGATATCCCGATCAGCGAGCGCGATGCCCATGACCTGCGTGCTGTCGAGGCCTGCCTGCGGCTGTGGTGCGAGGCCATCGGCGGGCGCAAGGTCGACCGGCGCTGGACGCTGGACGCCGTCCGCCAGGCGGCCCAGGAGATCATGAAGGAGACCGGCCAGCCCATACCGACGCTGGGGAAGCAATTGCTCTTCGACGGCATGACGGGAGAGGCCTACGACCAGCCGGTCACGGTAGGCAAGGTGATGATGATGAAGCTTCACCACCTGGTGGAGGACAAGGTTCATGCCCGTTCCACCGGTCCCTACTCGTTGGTCACGCAGCAGCCGCTGGGCGGCAAGGCGCAATTCGGCGGCCAGCGCTTCGGCGAGATGGAGGTCTGGGCGCTGGAGGCCTACGGCGCGGCCTACACCTTGCAGGAGATGCTCACCGTCAAGTCGGACGACGTCCAGGGCCGGGTGAAGACCTACGAGGCCATCGTGAAGGGCGAATCCATTGAGGAGCCCGGCATCCCGGCCTCCTTCCGCGTGCTGGTGAAGGAACTGCAGAGCCTGGGCCTGGCCGTGGAGGCTATCGGCGAGAACGGTGAAGTCATCCGCTTTGGCAAGCAGGAGGAGCGGACGCGGCTGCCGCGCCTGGGGCTGGGATTGCTGGATCTGGGGCCGCGCTGATCCTCCTGAGGCTGGAGGGTGATTGAGGATATCCATCGTCATGAAGCTTGACGGTCCTATGGGGCCGTGGTAGAATTTCCGTCCGTTGCCCGACACTCGCGGGCAGGACGGAATCGTGAAGTCCTGGGTCAATTTCATCAATATTGAACGGCCCAGGGCTCGAACCGGCGCCTGCCCGAGTCGAATACACTGGTCCACGCAGGCGAGGCCATCGCGCAGGTCCGATGGCCTCCCTTACTGGCAAGCGACCCGGGGCGCGAGCCCCGGGTTCATGTGGAGGGAAGACGCGT
>JAJRUD010000016.1 GCA_024277995.1 Chloroflexota bacterium | reverse complement strand
CTCGACATCGACTTCGGCGCCGCGCGAGGCCTCGCTGATCACGTCCTCCGTCGCCGGGTTGATCACTTCGATCGTCTGGCCCGAGTGGGCCGGAGCGAACCTGCCGTCAATGAACAGGCCCTGCATCTCGCCCTCCACAGCATGATGTCCTCTCGGGTCAAAGACGGCCCGGGCTCCAACCCGAGAAGCACCGGGCCGCCTCCCGATCCTCATTCTATCGAGCGGCCTTGACCTCGTCCCAAATCCGTTGATAGACGGATTCAAAGTCGCCCAGCGGCTCGATGTACTGCAGCTTGTCGAGCACCTGCGGCGGCGGATAGACGGCCGGATCGCTCAGGAACTCCTCATCCAGCATCTCCTCCGCCGCAGCGTTGGGGCTGGCGTAGTAGTTGAATTCGGAAAGCAGGACGCCGATGTCTTGCCGCAGCAGGAAGTTGATGAAGATCTCAGCCGCCTTCTTGCGCTCCGGCGTCACCGTATTGGGGATGCACACGTTGTCGATCCACACCACACCGCCTTCCTGCGGGATGGTGTACGCCACATCCAGGTTCTCCTCCTGAGCGACCAGGATGTCGCCGTTCCAACCGTGCGTCAACACCGTCTCGCCCGCCGCCAGCAGGTCGTCGAACTGATCGCTGTCATAGCCCGCCAAAGCCGGCTTGGCGCGCAGCAGGGCCTGCTTGGCCTCTTCCAGTTGTGCCTCATCGGTGGTGTTGATGTCGTAGCCCAGGTACACCAGCGCGGCTGCCATGCCCTCGCGCGGGTCATCGAGCATCATCGCCCGGCCGTAGTAGGGCGCGTTGGGGTCGGGATCGAAGAGCACCGCCCAACTGGTGGGCTCGTCGATCAATGCCGAGTTGTAGCCTATGCCGGTGGTCCCCCACTGATATGGTACGCAGTACTTGTTGCCCGGGTCGTAAGGCACCTGGCGGAAGCGCGGGCTCAGGTTCTCCAGGTTGGGGATGTTGGCGTGGTCCAGCTCGGCCAGCATGCCCTCCTCGATCATGATGGCAACCGTGTAGTCCGAGGGCACAATCAGATCGTAGCCCGTGGCGCCGCCCTGCAGCTTGGCCAGCATCTCCTCATTGCTGGCGAAATTGCTCTCGACGACGCGGATGCCGTACTCATCCTCGAAGATCTCGTAGATATCCGGGTCGATGTACTCCGACCAGTTGAAGAACTGGATTTCTTGCGCGGGCTCCACCTCGGCCACCGGTTCCGGTGTCGTGGGTGCAGAGCTTTCCGCAGGGGCGGTCTCAGTACCCCCGCCGCCACAGGCGACCAGCAGCAGGGCCACGAGCAGGCCCAGGACCACGAGACGCGTCCTCATGTTCTCCTCCTTCCATAGCAATATCGAGCCGCAGCACCGGCAGCCGGCGCGACGGCCGCCGGACGATCAGAACAGGTCCACGTCGACCGGTGCCCCCTCACCTCCCTTCTGCAGCAGCCTGGCCAAACCGACCAGGGCAAGCGAGAAGACCACCATCAAGGTGGAAATGGCGTTGATCTTGGGCGTCACACCCTTTTTCACCAGGCCGAAGACGTACACCGTGAGCGTGTTGAAGCCCGCGCCGCTGGTGAAGAAGGTGATCACGAAATCGTCCATGGAGAGGGTGAAGGCCAACAGCGCACCGGCCACGATGCCGGGCATCATCATGGGCAGAAGCACGCGGCGGAAGGTCTGCCAACTGTTGGCGTACAGATCCTGCGCCGCCTCTTCCAGGGCGCGGTCCATGTCCGCCAGGCGGGCGCGCACGACGATCGCCACGAAGGAGATGTTGAAGGACACGTGGCCGATGATGACTGAATAGGGGACCGCCAGCCGCAGGCCGAAGAGCTCCACCTTCCAGGGCGTGAAGCCCACGCCGCTCAGGTTGAACCAGATGAGCAGCATGATGGCCATGGCGATGTCGGGGATGATGATGGGCAGGTAGAGCAGCGCGTCCATGGCCAGCTGACCGTGGAAGCGGTAGCGCTCCATGGCCATGGCCGCCAGCGTGCCGATGACGGTGGAGATGAACGTGGATAGGACGGCGATGAAGAGACTGTTCCAGAGCGCGTAGGCCACCTGGGTGTCGCCCGCCAGCTCGCCGTACCAGCGGAAAGTGGCCCCACCCCATTTCGCCAGGAAGCGCGAATCGTTGAAGGAGAAGACCACCAGCACCACGATGGGCAGGTAGAGGAAGATGTAGAGCAGTACGGCGTGGGAGGAGAGCAGCATGCCGCCCAGGTGGGCGCGCAGCGCCCCCCGAAGGTCGCGATGCGGCGGCCTTTGCTTGGCCTCGGGGGCAGACGGGGAACTGCTCATCTAGCCGCGCCTCCGCACCAACCTGAAGTAGGCCAGGGTGGCCAGGAGCATGAGGCCGATCATGATGGTGGAAAGGGCCGAGCCGAAGGGCCAGTCGTGGGCGGCCAGGAACTGGTTGTTGATCACGTTGCCGATCATGAGCGATTTTCCCCCGCCCAACAGCGCCGGCGTGATGAAGGCACCCAGCGAGGGGATGAAAACCAGGATCGAGCCCGCGGCCACCCCTGGCAGGGTGAGCGGCCAGACGACGCGCGTGAAGACGCGGCGCCCCGGCGCGTACAGGTCGCTGGCGGCCTCCAGCAAGCTGGGGTCCAGCCGGCTCAGGGCGGCGTACAACGGCAGCACCATGTCCGGCAGCCAGCCGTAGACCAGCCCCAGGATGATGGCGAAGTCGTTGCCGAAGAGGGGCAGCGGCTCGCGGATCAGGCCCAGGCCCATCAAAGTGACGTTGATCAGGCCGGTGTTGGTGCGCAGCAGCGTCAGCCAGGCGTAGGTGCGCACCAGAAAATTACTCCAGAAGGGGATCATCAGGGCCAGCAGCAGGAAGTTGCGCCGGCGGTCGGATTGGGTGGCGATGAGATAGGCCAGGGGGTAGCCGATGAGCAGACAGATGACGGTCGTCAGACCGGCGATCCGGGCCGAACGCAGGAAGGTGTTGAAGTAGAGCGGATCGACGGCCCGCTGCAAGTTCTCCAGGGTGAAGGACCAGACCACACCGCCGTACTTGCCGCGTTCCAGGAAGCTGTAGGCAACGACGATGAAGAGCGGCATCAGGAAGAAGACCACCAGAAAGGAGGCGGCAGGGAAGATGAGCAGGGCTGCCTGCAAGCCCGGCCGGCGGCGCAGCGTCTCGATCATGCGCCTGCCTCCGGCGCGGCCTGAGCCTGCGCTTCGCTGGCCTGAGCGAAGACCGAGGCCGCGTCCACCGGCCAGGATACCGTCACCTTTTCGCCGCGCTCCGCCACCGGGCCGGCCCCGATCTGCTCGTTCTGCTGGCGCACCATCAGGCGTTCACCCTGGCCCAGGGCCACCCAATAGGTCGTGGCCACGCCGGTGTACACCACATCCTCCACCGTGCCGCTCAGCGCGTTCACCTCGCCGCCCGGCAGGCCGGGGGACAGGCGCACGCGCTCGGGGCGCACGGCCAGCGTAACGGGTTGTCCGCGGCCGATGTCCTGCCCCGCCTGCGCGAGCACCGTCCCGCCGACGTCCAGGGTTACCTCCAGAGCACCCTGGCGCCGGCCGGCGATGGTACCGTGCAGGAAATTCGTCTCTCCGATGAAGTCGGCCACGAAGCGGCAGTTGGGATGCTCGTAGATCTCCTCCGCCGTGCCCACCTGCAGCACCAGCCCGTGGTTCATCACGGCGATGCGATCGGACATGGTGAGTGCTTCTTCCTGGTCGTGGGTGACGTAGACAAAGGTGATGCCGACGCGATGCTGTAGCTGCTTCAATTCGAGCTGCATGGCCTTGCGCAGCTTCAGGTCCAGCGCACCCAGGGGCTCGTCCAGCAGGAGCACCTTGGGGCGATTGATCAACGCCCGGGCCAACGCCACACGCTGCTGTTGCCCTCCCGAGAGCTGGCTGGGCCTGCGCCGCTCCATGCCCGCGAGACGCACCATATCCAGCGCCTCGGCCACGCGACGGCGGATGTCCTCCCTGGATACGCCGCGCATCTCCAGGCCGAAAGCCACGTTCTCGTAGACCGTCATGTGCGGGAAGAGGGCGTAGCTCTGGAAGACGGTGTTCACCGGCCGCTGGTAAGGAGGGCGGTAGCCCTGCGGCTCCCCACCGATGAATATCTCGCCTCGGGAGGGCATTTCAAAACCGCCGATCATGCGCAGGGTGGTCGTCTTGCCGCAGCCGCTCGGGCCGAGCAGCGAAAAGAACTCGCCATCCGGAATGCGCAAGGTCATATCCCGGACGGCGACCACTTCCCCGAAGCGTTTGGTGACGGAGACGAGTTCAACGGCGTAGCTGGCACTCATCGAGCTGCCTCTCCCGACCTGCACATGCCCCACGCCCTGCCCATCCCTACGCCTGCGAGCGCTCGGGGAACTCCAGCATGGGCGGCGCGCCGTAGGCCATCTTGTAGGTGCGCAGGATGGTGAAAGTGCGCGTGGCCATCACGCCGGGCACCCTGCGCAATTTGGCATTGAGGAACTCCGCCAGGTGATCACGATCGCGGCACATGACCTCGACCAGCAAGTCGAACTCCCCCGAAACCAGAACCAGGTAGCTGACCTCTTCGAAATTTGCGATGGTTTCGATGGCCGGATCCCAATCCTCCGGCTGCAGCGTGACGCCGATGAGAGCCGGAGCGTCCATCCCCAACTGATAAGGGTCAACCATGCCCACGATGTGCAGTACGCGCTCCTCGACCAGACGCGCCACACGGTTGCGTACGGTGCCTTCCGACACGCCCAGGTCCTGCGCGATCTCCGTATAAGGTTTGCGGCCGTCCCGCTGCAGGTGCCGGACGATGGCCAGGTCCAGCGAATCCACGGGGCACCCCCACTGGTGCTCTTTTCGCAGTCAGATGGCTCATTCTATGCGAAATTCGCATTTCGGTCAACAGGCCTGATTCCGCAATCGCAACGAGCGGGCCGTCTTGGTCCGTCATCCGCAGCGGCGCCGCCTCACATGCGGGCACAGGGCCCGAACCCCGCCGATCCTCAGCCTGATCGCTCACACCACTACCCCCGCCCTTCACTTTCACGCCCCCTGGCCAGAAGGTCGGCGTCCCCGAGGCACAGCCCACCGGCCGCTGCGGTCAGCGGGAGGCGGTCCCAGGGTATCCACCGCGCCCCCCAGGCACCCAGCCCAGACCGGAGGGGAGGATCATCTGCCCATCCTTATCCGTTGCTCACTTGCCCTCCGGCCGCGCCGCGGGTATTGTTGCCGCGTTCCCGAAGGAGGCCCCATGCCGGATCGCGATTTTCTGCGCCAGTTCGACAAGGAAACGCTCATCAGCATGCTCGAGGACGCCGCCAAGAACTGGCTGGCCCACGACGGGCTGTGGTTCCAGGCCGTCGAGCGGCACTTCGGCATGCAGGCCGCGATTGAATTGGACGCCGAGGCCTGGCAACGCTTCACAGAGATCGAGGCCCGCCGCATCATGCGCCGCCACGGCATCCAGCAAGGCGGCGGGCTGGAGGCGCTTGAAAGCGCCCTGCGCCTGCGCCTCTACGCCCACATTAATGAGCAGACCATCCGCCGGCCGGACGAGCGCACGCTGCGCTTCGAGATGAACAGTTGCCGCGTTCAGGAGACGCGCCGGCGGAAAGGGCTGCCCGACTTCGCGTGCAAATCCGTCGGGCTGGTGGAATACAGCGGCTTCGCCAGGGCCATCGACCCGCGCATCGAGACGCGCTGCATCGCCTGTCCACCCGATCCACACCCCGAAGCCTTCTGGTGCGCCTGGGAGTTCACCATCCCATGAGAGGCCCGTGAGATCCGCCGCACCCTGGAAGACCCATGCCGCGCCTTGACCATTTCGACCTGCTGGCACCGCTCTACGACCGCCTGATCTCGCCGCCCGACGCGGCGCTCTTCGCTTCCTTGGTGGGTCTTCCCACCTCTGGCCTGCTGCTGGACGCCGGGGGAGGCACCGGCCGCGTCGCCCAGCAGATCAAGCACATGGCCCGCGCCGTGGTCGTGGCCGACGCCTCGCGCGCCATGCTCGCCCAGGCCGGCGACAAGGCAGGTCTGCTGCCGGTAGCTTGTGAGGTGGAAGCACTGCCCCTCCCCGGCGGCGCTTTCGCGCGCGTGATCATGGTCGACGCTTTCCACCACCTGAGAGATCAAACCGGCAGCCTGCACGAATTGTGGCGCGTTGTGGCCCCCGGAGGCCGGCTGGTCATCGAAGAACCCGATATCAGGCGCACCGCTGTCAAGCTGGTGGCCCTGGCCGAAAAACTGCTGCTCATGCGCAGCCACTTCCAACCGGCCGAGCGACTGGCAGAGGGCCTGCAGCGTCTGGGCGCGCAGGTGCGCATCCATCGCGAAGGCCACACGGCCTGGGTGATCGGTGAGAAGCGCGCCTGAACCCGCACCCACCGGCCGGCGTTCCCGCAATCCCGCACCACAGCCACTCCACACCATCCCATCGCCCCCTGATGGCTGAGCCCGCTCCCGGTCGTCAAGCCGCGACCAAGACGCGAAGGCGCCAACGCGGGAATACACCCGCGTTGGCGCCTCTTGAACGCGCTTCCCTTCAATCCAATGTGGCCTTGCCGTGGAGCCTGCCCTCAGGCCGCCGAAGGCATCCGGCCTAGACCACAACCATGCGCGCCGCCAGCAGCTCTCCCACCTCCGCCGGGGACACCGGCCTGCCCGTCAGGAACCCCTGAACCAGACCGCAGCCCAAATCTTCCAGTTGGCGCAATTGAGCCTCAGTCTCCACCCCCTCGGCGATGACCACCTTTGTCAATCCCTGAGCTAGCGCCACGATGGCCCGGATGATCTCCGTCTCCTTGCCTTGCCCGCCGCGCGGCGAGACGAAGGAGCGGTCGATCTTGAGCACGTCGACCGGCAGACGATAGAAGGTACCCAGCGAGGAATAGCCCTTGCCGAAATCATCGATGGCAAGCCGCACTCCCAGCGCCTTCAGGTCGCGCAGCACCATCTCCGCCGCTTCCGGGTCTCCCATGACCGCCCCCTCGGTGATCTCCAGGGTCAGGCGCTCTGCCTGCACTCCCGTCTCCTCGAGTACGCCCCGAACCTGATCGGCCAGATCGGCCTGGATGAGCTGCCGCGGCGACAGGTTGACACTGATCGTGAGCTCCTCACAGCCGGGATAAGCCGCCTGCCATTCCATCAACTGGCGGCAGGCTTCCAGGAGCACCCAGCGTCCCAGGGGCACGATCAGCCCGGTCTCCTCGGTCATAGGGATGAAATCGGCGGGGTAGATCAACCCTTGCCGGGGATGTTCCCAGCGCAAGAGTGCCTCGAACCCCTGCAGCAGGCGCGCCCCCAGCGCGAAGAAGGGCTGATAGTGGAGCATGAACTCGCCGCGCTCCACGGCCCGCCTCAGGTCCGTCTCCAGGCTCATGCGCGCCACCGCCTGCTCGTGCATAGCCTGATCGAAGACGGCGTAGCAGGCGCGGCCCTGCGCCTTTGCACGATACATGGCCGTATCGGCATCGCGCAGCAGATCATCGGGGCTGGCATACTCCCTGCCCCCCATTGCCACCCCGATGCTGGCCGTGACGTAGATCTCGTTCAGGTCGATACAGAAAGGCGCCGCCAAATCGCGCTGGATGCGATAGGCGACGCGGGTGGCATCCGAGATTCCACGGACATCGGTCAACAGGACGGCGAACTCATCCCCACCCAGCCTGGCCACCGTGTCCCCCTCGCGCAGGCTGCGCTCCAACCTGCGCGCCGTGGAGATCAGCAACGCGTCTCCGCTTGCATGGCCCAGGCTGTCGTTGACCACCTTGAAGCGGTCCAGGTCCACGAAGAGCACCGCGAAGCGGGCGCTGGGGAAGCGCTTCGAGCGCGCCAGGGCCTGGCCCAGTCGGTCCATGAAGAGCACTCTGTTAGGCAGCCCGGTCAACGCGTCGTGCAGGGCGTCGTGCAGCAGTTGCTCTTCCATACGCTTCCGCCGCTCGACCTCGCGTTCCAACTGTTCGTTGGATTGCCGCAGCTCCGCCGTCCGCTGCTGAATGCGCGCTTCCAGGTCGCGATGGATCTCGAGCAACGCACTCTCCGCCTGCTTGCGGGCCGTGATGTCCCGCATCACCACCAGTTTCCCCGTCAATCTCCCCTGACTGTCACTGAGGGGAGAGATCCGAAGGTGGAAGTGGGTTTGCTTTCCCGCGACATCAATGGTCACCTCCTGATCCACCTTGCGAGCGGTGGAGTGGCGCTCGATGAGCTCCACGTAGTCAGGAAAGAGGCTGCGGATCGGGCGCCCGATGGCCTGCGAGGGACGCATGTGCGCGTATCGCAATGCCCTTCGGCTGAGCGCAACGACGCGATCCTTGGTGTCAAGGACCAACACCACGTCCGGCATGTTCTCGATGATCTTGTTCTGTGGCACCGGCACGAGATCAAGATACCGCAGCCCTACCATCGCCCATCCGAGGGTGATCCCGCTGATGCCGAAGGCGAAGGGCGTCAGATCCACCGTGGGCAGAGGCCCCAGGCCGAAGATGTAGGTCGAGCTGGATAACCATGGAACGAGAGAGGCCGCCAATATGGTCAGCGTCTGCCGCCGGTATACACCATGCGACCGAAGGGCGTGCTTGAGCAGAATCCAGGAAGCAAAGGTCAGTAGCAGGTAGGAGTAGCCCGCGTTCAACCAGAACCAGGGGCCATGCGCCGCCGCGAGCAACTCGACACCTCGCAGATGCACGATTTTCAAGTCGGACCATACCAGATGGTGCGCCTCGTCGGTCCAGACCAGGGCCAGAGTGATGAGAGGTTCCACGGCCAGCAGAAAAGCCCACCGCCAAGTGAGGCGGTCTCTGCGGCCGGTGTGATACCAGGCGAAGATCAGCCAGACGGTGGGTACGGCAACAGCCCCCAGATTCGCCATCCGCAACCAGAACAGCTTCTGGCTCAGGCCGGTCGACACCAGGGACAGGACGTAGGCCAAAGACCAGAATCCCACACCGGCCGCCAGCATCGAAAGCGGGCGCGCTTCCGCGACGCGCGTTCGCCGGCTGGCCAGAAAGACCACCGTGGAGGCGATCACGGTGACCGCGATCGCCAGGGCCATGAAGGGAATGTACTGCCAGGTCAAGTGGTCGAAGCCTCTCCCGACGGACGGGCACGAAATGGGCAGCAGCGAGCCCTCCGGAACAGCATCTCGTACGAGCGCTCGCTTCGACTCCTACCCAGTCTACCTGGAGAAAGGCTGCCGGACGCCTTGCAATCCCCTTACATTGCGGGCATCGACGTGCCGCGGTCACAAAATGCCCCCTGGCGGAGGCCACAAGGTGATCTCGTACTGTTCTCCGGCCGTCCTCCGCGGGGCTCAGGGTGACCCGTGACTCCCACGCCATGCGCCGCGTCCTGGACCCCTCGGGGCTCCCATCCCGGGAGGTAGTGCAGCCCGCGCTGTCGTACAACCGTCATTACATGGCCGAATGCCGCGTATCGCGCAGCCCACCCTTCGACAGGCTCAGGGCACACTGCAGCCCTCGCCATCCTGAGCCTGTCGAAGGATGGCGAGGGCCGATGAAGTCGACAAGGTGCTTGAACGATGAGGTCAATCCAGGCCGGCGCGCCAATCCTGACGATCACAAAGCCTGCTTTCGCCCTGCACCAGCACCTCCCAGAGACCATGTCGATCGCGACGCGGGTAATAGGACTGCAACACCCCTTCAAGCGAGTCCAGTTCCGCCATCGCCCGCTCGCGGGAAAGATGGGTCGCTTGCCAGCTCAACCGCGCCACGCGTTCTCTCAGTTGCCTCCGCCAGCACGCCAGTTGCGGCAGCAGTTCGTCCTGCACCGGCGCAGGCGCCCGGCGCGCGAGCTCCACCAGGGCGGGCACGGCATCCTCGGATAGAGTCGCCAGGTAATGCACGTCGAGATCCCCTCCATCAGCCAGCCGCGACGCGTTGTGATGCACGATGAAGGCATCCACGTTCATCAGGTTCAGATTCAACGTGAAGCCCAGCGCCACCAGGGCCACGGCCAGCGCAAAGCGCCGCATTTGCCCCACATGCAACAACACCAGAAAGGCAAGAAAGAGGGCTGCCATCCAGAATATGGCCACGTGTGTGTAGGTGCGCAGGCGGGTGAAACCATAGGCGCTCTCATAGAGCAGCAACCGCTTCAGCGAAGAGGCAAGAATGGTGCCCATCAGCAACACCAGCAGCGTGGCCAGCCCCTTGAAGACCTTCCGCCCGCCGCGCCCTTCGCTCCGCCCCACCACCGCCAGCGCGTAGATCAAAGCCAGCGAAAGGACCGCTACCGCCACCAGCTCGCCGAACCCCCGGCGCGCGTATTCGGCATAGGTATAGCCCGCGGCATGGATGTTGGCGCGGCCGCCGAAGAGGTAGGTGAATTGCACGATCACGAAGGCCGCGAAGAGGAGGTCTACCATGGCCAGCACAACCGCCGCCTCGATGGCCCCCAGGAAGGGCGCAATGAGGGGCTTGTGCTCCGCGCTGCGCCGGGCTTCACGCTCCCGCAGCGCGACCGCCATCGCACCCAGCGCGAAGGTGCCGCTCACGACCACCACCAGGCCCCTGCCGACCCAATCCGCCAGGCGTTCCAGGTCCAGGAACCGCAGGGCCGCTTCGACTCGATCGCCGAAAACCAGGTCAGCAGACGCCAGCAGCGCCGTGAAGAGGACCAGGAAAGGGACGGCGAGCAGCACGCCCCGCAGCAGGGCCATCGCCTTGCTGCGCGTCCCCCGCTCGCCGAACAACTGACGTCCGGCTGCGCGCAATGGCAGCCATGGCCGGATCCACGCCTCCAGCGGAACCCAGATGAGCGCCAGGCCGAAATCCAGCCAGCCGCAGTCGACGATGCGCCCCCGGCGGAAGGAGCGCACCAGCAGGCCGAAGAGGCTCAGGCTGGAGGCCACAGCCAGGAACACGCCCATCGGTTCCAGGCGCATCGCCATCAGGCTGGCGAGGATCAGGATCAGCAGCGCCAACGCGTAGGCGCCGCCCGCCGGCCGAACGCGCTCGAGGCGCGCCGCCGCGAAGAGCGCCGTCAGGGCGATCGAGGCCCACAGCGGGAACGATATCCCCGGCGGGTGCCCGTGGAAGAGCACCTCCACGCCCAGTCCTACCAACAGCGCGAGCATCGTCACGCGCAGCGGATCGCGCAGGCCCACTTTCACAGGGCCTTCCCGCTCATCATTCATCACGGCCCCTCGCTCATCCATGGTCACCTCCCTTGGTCACCCGACGCACGGACCCAGCCGTCCGCCCGCAGACGGCGGCTTGCGCCGGCCGGGACCATGGTGCCACGCGCAGGGCTTGAAATCTCTCTCAGGATGCTATCGAAAAGTTCCTGACAGCCTCTGAGAGAGGCGTAGAAGCTTCATCCATCGATGCCGAGAGCTTGCGACCACGCGCATTGGCTCGTCGAGAGGTTTCGCGGAGAGAACCCGACGCCCCCAGGATTCCCGCCGGCGAGGGAATCTTCGCGCACCCAGCCTTCAGTCTCGCCGAAGGCCACCAGCCACCAGTATGTTCCCTTGGCCAGGATCCCCTGGACGCGGCTCATGGAGGAGGCCACGCGTCCCTGCGCACCCCGGGAGAGCACGGCCAGCACCGGAGAATCCGGCCCCGGGCCCGAGCGCAGCTCCGCCGTCCCGACCGCCCACACCTTCTGCCCCTCCTGGAAGGCTGTCGATCTCGATGCCGGCTCGACGACCACCATCATCAGCCCGTTGGCGACCTCCCGCTCATGACCGTCGGAGGGCACGTTGCGCACCTCGCTGTTGACCACCATGGTGGACGAGCCGCCGCCATCCTGGTTGAGCCCCCACTTCGCCCCCAGCTTGTCCCGGCAGAACAACCCCAGTTCGCCGATGGTCATCCCTTCGCTCACACCGGGGTCGCGGCCGTCGACGACCACGAAGTAGATAAAGGCCTCGTTGAAGCACACTGCGCTGCGCGGGTGACGGCTGGTGGCGCCGGGGTCGTCGAATTCCCGCAGGCGGCCGTCCCTGAGGAAGTAGAAGCTGCCGCCGATACTGGCATAAGCCAGGGTCCAATCCTGTCGCGCACGCGATCGGCAGCTCGCGTCGAGATGGGTGACCTCCATGGAGAGACCCACCAGATCGCCTGGCCGCAGGTTGTCCCGCAGCCAGGAGCCGAAGATCGGCCCTGCGGAGAGCACGGCGTGGCCGAAGAGGATGACCATGCCGCCCTGCCCGCTGCGCACCTGTTTCACCACACCCCAGGATGCGCCGGGAGGCGGAACCACGCCCGCCGGCCTGCTCATCTCGACCAGGACCTCGACACGCGGCTCGCCTTCCGGCGTGCGCGGTCCGAACTGCGGTGTGTAAAGCACGAAGCCCTGGTCCCGGCGCGCGTCGTTGATGCGTCTGATCCTGAAGGTTTCACCCTGGACGGGAAAGGTGATGAGCTGATTCTCAGGCAGGTGGACCACACAGCCCCCCACGAAGGCACGCCGGTCCTGCGTCCACACGAAGCCGCTGCCCCCACCCAGGTCATCGAAACGCTTGGCGTACCAGCCCGATTGGATGACCCCCGTCTCGGGTATGCCCGTCTCAGGGTCGAAGAAGGAGCCATTGATGGCCACCACGACCGAGTTGCGCGCGCCCCAGGTTCCGCCCCAGGCGCTGATGGTCTGATCGTAGCGCGCCGCCATCGAGCGCACCGTTTCCGTCCCCTCCGCCAGGCTGCCCTGGGCGATGGCGCTCTCCAGGATCACGGTGGGCTCGCCTCGGTCCATGCGCGCCACGTATGCGTTGTTGGGGCCGGGAAGGCGGAACTCCCGATAGGTGATACCCGGAGCGAGCGACTCCCAATCACCCTCAGCGCTCACCGCCGACGGCGTGGGGGCCGCAAACACGAGAAGCACGACAAACAACGCCAGGAGGCATCGCCTCATTCCTCCGCCCTCCGCCGTGCCGGGCACCGTGCGTTGCACTGGCGACATGGCACACCGCAACCCGGAATCTCTCTCAAGACGAAGCTCATTCCGACCGGCACTGTGTGCGAGGTCCACGTTCCATCATCAAGGTCATCACGGGGCATGCTACAGCATAAGGACGACGGGAGGCAATAGTCCCCAGGGGGTGGATGGATAGCAAGCGCGCTGCGCGAGAGGTGCAGTCCGGGGCCAGGGCGTTGACGATCCGGCCGCAGCGCAGTATCTTCAAAGGTGCAAGCGCGCCGGCGGGAACCTTTTCCGCTGCTCTGACGTCCTTTGATCAGAGACCGTGCGGATTGATAAGGAGATGCCCATGCAAGCTCGATACGCGATTGCTCTCGCCCTTCTCCTGGGGATCCTGGCGGCTTGCTCCCCGGCTGGCGGTGCGACTCCAACCCTGTTGCCTGCGGAATCGCCTGTCGAGCCGCAGAGGAGCGAGGGGGACGCTTCCATTGTTATTGAGACCGAGGCGCCGCCGGCCCTGGTGCTGGACTCCGGCGCCTCCGAGCCCGTCGCCCGCGCCGTCGCCGACCTCGCCTCTCGGCTCGGGATATCGGAGGCGCAGGTGCGCGTGGTGAGCATCGAGGCGGTGGAGTGGCCAGACTCCAGCCTGGGCTGCCCGCAGCCAGGGATGGACTACCTGCAGGTGATCACGCCGGGATTCCGCATCCTGCTCGAAGCCCAGGGTGAGCGATACCCCTATCATGCCGACCAGGAGGCTAACGTCGTCTATTGCCCAGCGATGACCGGCGGTCCCGGGATGGAGGGCACGCCGCCCGCCATGCCGCGTCTGCCCGTCGGAGACGACATCAAGGACGGCCAGCCCTGGATGCCGGTGGAGCCCATCCCCAGCCCAACGCCCTGATCCCCTGGGCGGCACAGCAAGAGCCCGCCTGCGAACAGGCGGGCTCCTTTTCTTCCCGTGAAGGGAGGCTTCAATCAGTCTCGATCGTGCCCCATGCCTCCTCCATGGTCGTCGTCACCGTCGTCATTGGGATTGTCGGGGACCTCATGCTTCTCGTGGTGCTTCTTCTCCTTCTCCGGGCCATCGTCTTCGAAGGTGAAGGAGTACTCGTAGTCAGCGTACTGGCTGAAGCCCTCGGGGGCATCGAAGGTCACCAGCATGACCGCAGCGTTGGACTTCTTGAGCACCTTCTCAAGTTCCATCTGCCCCTGCTCGGTCACGTCATCCAGCTTCATGGTGTAGACCTTGTACTTCATCCCCCCGTGCTTCTTGGCCTCCATGCCGACGAAGGTCACCGTGAAGTTGTTGTTGATGGGCAGGATCTCGGTGATGTCCTTGAAGACCGAGGCATCGGTGCCGTCAGAGATCAGAGTGCCGTCGACGTAGACGTTGTCGATGTACCAGCCACCGTAGGTGGTGGCCCAGTCGGTCATGTAGCGGAAAGCGACCAGGATGTTCTGCCCGGCGTAGGGGCTCAGGTCGAAGCTCATGGTCACCCAATCGCCGCTCCAGCCGGTCAGACCGGGCAGGTTGGCCACGATGTCCGGATGGGCGTTCGGGGCGTGCACGTCCGTCGTGTATTCGTTGGCCAGGCTGGTCCAGGTATGGCCGCCGTCGGTGGACACCTGCACGAAACCGAAGTCCCAGTATTCTTCGATGTCCCAGTAGGTATCGAAGGTCAGCGTGCCGCCGCCCGTCGCCGGGAAGATGGCCCAGTTGTCGATCAGGTCACCCGTACCGCTCCAGAGCACGGTGTCCCCGCTGGCCAGAGTGGTTGAAGTCCATGCGGTGGGGAAGGTGGAGTAGTCGACGCCGTTGAAGGTGATCTTCTCCAGCTTCTCGGGGTCGCCGCTGATCCAGATGTAGTCGGCTCCCCAGGGGGGCGCGCCAGGGGTGTCGTAGGCCTCGGGGTTGGGCGCGTCGGGCGTGCCGATGTCGATGCCCACCTCCAGGTTCTGGAAGCCGTAGCGGCCGTGCTTCTCCTTCGTCTGGTCGATCAGCACCGCCACGGAGAAGTCGTGATAGAGATCGGCGAAGTCACGCTTCTTGAGGTTCAGGGCTCCCAGGGTGGAGTTGATGGAGGTGATACCGTTGTCCTGGTTGTGGAACTCGGCCTGGATGAACCCGGGGCCGAACTGCTCGTAGAGGTACATCTGGAAGAGGAAGGCGATGCCGTAGTCGGCGACGATCTCACGCCCGCCTTGATCGCCCCAGACCACCAGCGAGTTCTCCGGGTAGGCTTCGAAGGTGCTGTAGGCGTCGTTCCCCACCACATAGCCGGTGAGGAACTCGGCGAACATGGAGAGACCTTCGTTGATCCAGTTCTCCTCGTCCCAGTCGTAGTCGTCGTGCAGCAGGTGCTGGTACTCGTGCGCGAAGACGCCTTCGTAGAGGTAGGGGCGCGTGCCGTCAGGCCCGACGCGGTTCTCCCAGTCGTAGGCGTCGATGTTCATGATGTTGCGGTCGAAGTAGGCCTCGAAGGTGGGCGAGTAGAAGCCGGCGATGTAGTTGGGATAGCTGGGGTCGTAGTAGTTGTCGTCCCGGACGTTGGAGACCAGAACAACCTGACGGCCGGCCGAGTCGGCATAGTAGCCGGGCGGGACGTAGCCCCAGGCCTCCAGCAGCGAGGCGCTGCCGTCGTGGGAGTCAGGCGGGCCGAAGAAGCTCACCTCGGTTGGGTTGATGTTGTTATCGAACTCGCCCAGCAAGTAAGTGGCCTGCTCACAGGTGACCATGGGCGTGGGTCGCGGGTCACCCGCCGGCCAGCTCAGGTCGGCCTGCACCCACAGCTCGGAGCCGGCCGTCTCGGCCACCTTGTAGAAGAGGTCGAAGAAGTAGTATCCGTAGTAGCTATCCAGCGCGAGCCACGCCTTGGCGTCGATGATGCAGTCGAAGTAGGGTGTGCTCGCGGCTGCAGCCAGGGCCTGGGCTTCCAGCGCGTTGATCTCCTCAGGCGTGATGGCTGTCGCGCCGCCCTGGATGCGCTCCTGAGTGGGCTCCCACTCGCGCAGTTCAGGGCCCAGGTCGATGGGCTTGTAGTCCGGCGGCGGCGGCGCGGCCTTGGCCGGCGCTGCACTGCCCACCATGCCCACCAGCAAGGCGAGCATGACGACGATGTTGAGCGTTCTGTGCTTCATACCTGTTCTCCCTCCGTGTTGAATTCCAGGCGTGCGGCGGCTCGGCGGTCTCAGCCGGCGCCGTCTCGCCAGGGGCCCCGATGGAGGTCAGCGCCACTCGGTCGGCTTTCGCCTCCCCTCCCCTGACGGACGTGGCCTTCCGATCCCCGCCGAGCCCGGGTCCTCCTCTCGAGGACCTGCCATGTGGAAACTATCCTAAGCGCATCCTGGCAGTGCACCACCTCCTTTCAGAGAAATCCTCAAACCGATGTCGGCAGGGCCGGCAGGCCGGCACCCTGTGGAAAGCGCAAGTGCCCCGCCTATCGCTCTCGGGGCACTTACGCGTGTCATGGGCCTTATCGGATACGGAGGCGCATCTCCACCGGATCATGGTCCGAGGCGCGCAGCGGCGTGGTGGCATCCTCGCCCAACGCGCTCGGGTAGCTGGCGTTGAAGTGCAGGATGTCGACACCGCGCACGAAACGCAGCAGCGCCGGGCTGACCAGGATCTGGTCCAGCACCTGACTGTTGCCATCGTAGATGTAGGTGAAACGCTCGGCGTCCTTCTCCTGCCAGACCAGGTTGGTCAGCGGCACCTCGCCATCACCGCCCTCCAGGATGGCGACGGGGTTGTCGGGGCCCTCACCCGGCTCGCTGAAGGGGAAGTCGTTCAGGTCGCCGGCCACCACCACCAGCGCCTCAGGGTCGGCATCCAGGATGGTGTTCACGAAGTCGCGCACGACGCGCGCCTGCGCCTTGCGCTGGACCTCGGTCACTCGACTCGGCGGCCAGTTCACACCGAAGAGCGGATCGTCCCCGCCCTTGCTCTTGAAGTGGTTGCCGACGATGGTGATCTGCGCCCCGCCCACGTCGAAGACGCCCACCAGGGGCTCGCGCCCCGGGCTGGGGCTGGAGGGGCCGAAGGCAGCCGAGACGCCAGGCACGATGCTGTCATCCAACTGGTAGGCCTCCACCAGTGTGACGCGGTTGGCGTCCCACAGGAATCCGACCTCGATGCCGCGCACGTCGCTGGTCTCGAAGGAGACCGCCTGATAGTCGGTGCCTGCGGCGGCGTTCACCCGGTCGCCCAATTCCCGCAGGATGGCGGTGTTCTCCACCTCCTGCACGACGATGATGGCCGGCAGGCGCATCTCGACGCCGATGGCCAGCGCCAGCTTGCTGAGCTTGGTCTCCAGTTCCTCGGGCGTCGGCGTGCTGCGCTCGTCCTGCTTGTTCGGGTTGTCCACCAGGTCGAAGAGGTTCTCCACGTTGAAGGTCGTGATCGTCAGGCCGCTCATGGGACCGTGGCGCATGCCGCCGGACATCCCATGCATCCTCTGCTTCTTGACCTCGATATCGGCCGGCTGCAGCTTGTAGTTGCCGTAGGTGTAGTCCACCACGCCCACCAGGGACCGCACCCGATCTCCCGGCCTGACCAGGAGTGGCTCATCGAGCGTGCTGTCGTCGATCAGGATGCGCTCAGGGTTGTAGTCCACTTCTTCGCCGCCCAGGCTGCGCAGCAGTATCTGCCTGGTCTGCGGGTAGTAGCCGGAGCCGGGCCGGGCGTCTCGCCTGGTGAGCACGGCAAACTCGCCGTAGCGCGAGGTCGGCCCCACAACGCGCGCCTCGCGCAGGGAGACCAGCATGCCCTCCAGCGGCTCCCAGAAGGCGATCGCTTCAGGGATGGATTCGTCGGGCAGATCGGTGATCTCCACCGGCTCTGGCAGCGGCTGCCTGCTGGCCAGCACCTCGATCTCCGCCACCTTGCGCAGACGGGTCAGCGGCAGGGCATTCCCATACTGCTGTTCCTGAACCTGCGCCACGATGCGCACGGAGTCGCCGACCTGCGGTTTGCTGCCCTGCTTGGGGTAGGCGCAGCCGGAGACGAAGATCCCGTCCGAGGTGGCAGGGTCGCAGTCGCCTTCCGGATCCTGCAGCCAGCAGTTGGAGCCGTTGGCAGTGAAGAGCGTCACTACGCCGGTGGTCTCGACGGTTCGCCCGGCGTAGGGCGAGTACTGGCCGTCGCCCTGGATCTGCATGATGGTGGCCCGCTGCAGGATGTCGCCATCGTCGCGCGGCTCGATCTTGAATTCTCCGTAGCTGTAGAACAGCGGGCCCTGCACGTAGGCCAGGGTATCGCCCACCTGCGGTGTGTAGCTGTAGCTGCCCAGATCATCGATGCGGGCGCCTCCGCTGCCGTCGTCCACCAGCCATTCGCCATAGCCCAGATCGGCGTCTGTGACGGTGACCTGCTCGAGGCGCACCAGGACGCTCTCCCACTGCTCCTGCGCCACCTCCCCGCTGGCGACGGTCTCGGGGGCCGGCAGCGGGTTGCCCGAGGTGAGCACGGTCACCTGGCCAAAGGCGATCTCGGTCAGGCCCTTGTACTCACTCACGTCGCCGGTGACCTCCACCAGATCACCGACGTTGACGTAGCCGTCGGGCTTGTAGAGCAGCAGCCCACTCCAGGGGCCGCTGCCGTCCTGGATGAAAGTGTAGCGGCTGCCGCCGGCGTAGAAGAAGGCCGTGACCACACCGCGCGTGGTGACGGTCTGGCCAGCGTAGGGCGAGACCCCGGAGGGGTCGCTGGTGAACTGGATGTCGTAGATGGAGACCAGGGGCACCGTGGGGGTGGGGGTCGGGACGGGCCCGGTGGCGCAGGCATTCTCGGCCCCCGGCGTGTCGTCGACGCCGGTGCCGAACTCGCCGATCTCCCAGCCCGTCTGGCAGCGGAACGCGTGGCCGGGCACGTAGCTGCCGTCCGGGCCCACGGTCGTATCGCTGTAGACCAGATCACCGCTGCCTACCGTCTCCAGCAGGGCCACCGAATCCACGATCTGCGACCAGGGGGTGACGTCCAGCACGCCGTCGTCATCCGTATCCAGGTCGTCCCCGCTGGCGCCCGTGAAGTCGCGCACCAGCATGTGGGTAACGTTGTCGCTGTTCTCGAAATTGAGACTGGCCGTCAGGTCAGCCGCGCCCAGGGTGAAGGTGCTCTCGGCGGCGACGAAGTAGCCGCCGGCCGGGATGGTGAAACCGGTCAGGTCGACGACGGCCTCGACGACCCCGCTGCCCCCGGTCCCGTCGCCGATGACGATGTAGGTCAGGCCATCCAGCGAGGCCCCGGGGTCACCGGCCAGCTCGAAGTACTCATCGTTGTCCGTGCCTGGTTGATCGATGCGGATCTCGCTGATAGAAACCACACCTGCCGCCTGGGCGGCATTGATCACCCCCAGCAGGCCCATCGCGAAGGCGATGAGCAGCGACAGGGTCAGCCATCGATAAAGTGTTTTGGTCACTGCGGAACGATTCGTCATGACGGATCACTCCTTCTGGGTGAGGGAATCCGCTGCGGTCATGGCGGATGCAGGCACGCAAGCCGGCATCATTCGCCGCTGACGCGCGCATGCCACCTACAGATGGATTCATCCCGCTATGACACTGAGACGTCCCCCTCCGGCGTCGCTCCTGACCCGCAGGGGATCGGATCAGGGATTCTGAGGATTCCAATATAGCAAGAGTCAGGGGCCAGGGTCAACAGGTGAACGGGAGATTTTAAGGAGCGATCACGATCCTGTGCTCCATACCCCGCGCCCCTTGGGTTATGAGCGGCGACCGGATGCCACCTCCACACCCGGCCGCACGCGATGTGCATGATCAATTCGCGAAAGAGGCGTCGGCGCTCAATCCTCCTCCTCGCTCTTGCGCCCGGCGCCCAGCCCCCATATCAGCAGACCGGCACCTGCGCCGAGACCGAAGGCTCCCATGGCAGCGCCGCCGTCCACCCAACGGCCAACCAGGACGAAGGCAGCCAGCAGGCCCAGGAAAGCCGCAACGCTCAGCTGCCAGCTCTCACCCTCCCACTGGAAGGCCTTCCATGTAAGCCAGCCAGCAGCGAGCCCGAAGACCAGGGCACCCAGGGCTCGAAGCAGGTAGCCCAATAGCTCCACTACATCGTACAGGTTCATCATGGCCTCCTCACTCCGGTTGATCTCCACACCAGTATAGGACGACGCGTCGATTGTGCAATCCCCCGTTCTGCCTAGCGGCCAGGCGCCCGGAAATAATGATGCGCGCCGCTAGACCTGCAGGCGTTCGACATGGTATGATGCGGTCAATAACGTCGAAAGGGATGAGGGATTATGGCCCGCAAGAAGAAGCGCAAGCTTTCTCTCTCGGCACGCGAACAGCGCCGCATGCGCACCCAGCAGATCATCTTCAGCCTGATAGCGATCATCGTCATCGCTTCCTTCGTTGTCAGCCTGATTGCCACCTGAGCGCCGCTTCCACCATCGCCAATAGATCGCAGTGCGCGCCGGACTCTGCCTCGGAGGAGAGTCCGGCGCGCTTCTTGCACGGCCACTGGCCGGAGAGGACGCATCGCAAGGTGTTCGTAAGGTCGGAGGGACCCGAACACGTGCTATGCTTTATTCGGTGTCGATGGCGATGGCCATGCACCAGCCTTCGGCACCACCGAGCGAAGACACCATAAGGAGGTTTGACATGCTCTTCGCACCGAAAGAAAAGGGTCAGGGTCTGGTCGAGTACGCGCTGATTCTTGTTCTGGTCGCCGTCGTGGTGATCATCATCCTCGCGTTGCTCGGCCCCGCGATCGGCAACGTCTTCAGCAACATCGTCAGCAACATCTAGGTCTATCTATTCGCTGATTTCGTTGAGCGGGGTATCCCCCTTCTTCTCCTGACGCACCAGGTGCCCTGTCCTTATGGACAGGGCACCTGGCTTTTGCGGTCTGCACATGCCTTCAGCGCTTCTTGGGGAACCGTGAAAGGACCTCAGCCGGCGTGGGGATCGCAACACGATCTCCGGGCTCCAGTTCGGCCGGCGGCTTGCCGGCCTGTTTGGGCGCGCTCTGGAAGATGGCGATGGGCGTGCCCTGGCCAATGTGGCTGCGCTTGATGTGCGCCTGCCCCAGCAGATATCCCTCGCTGTCGACGGCACAGGAGGTGACCCGGCCGATCACCCGGCCGCGTCGATCCACCACGGGGTCGCCATAGTGAGCCATGCGCACGCCTTTGTCCAGGAAGCGGAAGCGCACCACCTCGAACTCACGTTTGGCCTCCTGCTCCAGGAAGGCCTCCCGGCCGATGAACCAGGGCTTGTAAGTCTTCACGTAGGCCGCGAAGCCGGCGTCGCCCACCCCCAGTTCCATCTCGCCCGCCATCTCGTGGCCGTAGAGCGGCAGGCCGGCCTCGGTTCGCAGCGAATCGCGCGCCCCCAATCCGCAGGGCTTCAGCCCGAAGGTCTCGCCCTGCTCCAGGAGCTTATTCCACAGCTCCACGCTCTTCTCGGGGTGCACGAAGAGTTCGAAAGCCACCCGCTCACCGGTGTAGCCGGTGCGGCTCACCACCAGGTCGATGCCACCGAAAACCCCTTCCATCACGCCCGCCCAGGGCAGCGCTTTCAAGCGGCTCGCCGTGGCCTCGTCGCAACCCAGGGCCAGCAGGATGTCCCTGCTCCTGGGACCCTGCAGGGCGATGTCGACGCGCATGTCTTCGCCCTCCTGCGGATCGCGCAGGTTCCTCAGGCGACAATCCAGGCCGAACGCCCTGGCCCACGGCCGCGCCTCGTCCACCCGCACGCGGCCTTCGCGCACGGCGTTGAGCCATGCCCAGTCCTTGTCGTCGTTGGCGGCATTGACCACCACCAGATAGGCCCCTTCGGACCTGCGGTAGATCATGGTGTCATCGATGACCGCACCAGCCGGGTCGAGGAACTGCGTGTAGAGCGACTCGCCCACCGCCAGCGCGGCCACGTCATTGGTCACCACGCTGTCCAGGAAAGCGCAGGCCTGCGGCCCTTCCACCTGGTAGACGCCCATGTGGCTCACGTCGAAGAGGCCGGCGGCCTGCCTGGTGGCCAGGTGCTCCTCCACCACGCCCGTGTACCAGACGGGCATCTCCCACCCGGCGAAGGGCACCATCCTGGCGCCCATGGCCTTATGGGTTTCGTAAAGCGCCGTGCGGCGCAGCTCGCCTTCCCCTTCCTGCCACTCGAAGGCCGGCAGGGGCTCGCCCTCCCCTCCGCTGATGCCCAAATACCAGGGCTTGTCGGCGCCGGTCGCTTCCTGCGCCTCGGGCATGGCCTCGGCCGTCCCGACCAGGCGCACCACCACCGGACCGGGCAGCTTGCGCGCCAGGTCCTGGGGGTCGACGGTGACGTAGCCGTCGGAGAGATCGCGCAGCCAGGTCAGGGCCAGCACCGCCTGCTCGGAGGCCAGCGTGAGCCGCCAGGCGCTCTCGCCCCGCTCCAGCACAGCCTCGACGGCCTTGCGCGGCGTGTACAAAGTGGTGCGCACAACATCGCCGGCACGCATGGCGTCGGGTCGCGCCGCGGTCACCCAACGCAAGAGAGCCTCGGCCGCCTCACCCTCCAGTTCGATCACCGCGAAGGGAGCCTGGGGGGGCGGATCGTCCAGGTAATAGAAGTGGGGATACCCATGGCTGGGCGGATCGAAGTCGATACCCATGCTGGTGGCCAGCTCACGCACCCGGATCTTGGCCCGGTTCAGCACATCCCAGTCCACCTTGGCCCGCGCCACGGGCCCGCGGCGGCCGGGGAGGCTATAGGGCGTACAGGCCTTCAGCACGTCAGCGATGATCGTGCCCAGCTCCCTGGTCTCCGTTTCGCGGAAGCCGCGCTGCGTGATCCACGGCGTCCCGAGGCGGATGCCGCTGGGGCGCAGCGCCGAACGGTCGCCGGGGATGGTCTGGCGGTTCACGACGACCCCGGCGATGTCCAGGATGCGGGCCGCCAGATCGCCGGAGAGCGTAGTACCGTCAGGGCCGACGATGGACTTGCAGTCCAGGTTGGTGAGGTGTGTGTCCGTACCGCCAAAGGGGATGCGGAAGCCGGCCTCGCGCAGGGCCTCGGTCAGGGCAGCACAATTGGCGAGCACCTGCTTCTGCAAGGTCTTGAATTGATCCGTGGTGGCCAGTTTGAAAGCCAGCGCCTGGGCCACCATGACGTTGACGTGCGGGCCACCCTGCTCGCCGGGAAAGACAGCGCGATCGAGCTTGCGCGCCAGTTTGCGCGAGTGGGTGATGATCACCGCGCCGCGCGGGCCGCAGAGCGATTTGTGAGTGGTGAAAGTGACCACGTCGGCGATGCCGATGGGTGAGGGGTAGACGCCGGCGGCCACCAGCCCGGCCACGTGGGCAATGTCCGCCAGCAGATAGGCGCCCACGGCGTCGGCGATGGCGCGGAAGCGGGCCCAGTCCGCCTTCCAGGGGTAGGAGGAGAAGCCGGCGATGATCATCTTCGGCTTGTGCTCGCGCGCCAGGGCCTCCACCGCGTCGTAATCGATCTGCTCCGTCTCCGGGTCGACGCTGTAATGGACGATGTGATAGAACCTGCCGGAGCGGTTCACGGGGGAGCCGTGGGAGAGGTGCCCGCCGTGGAGCAGATCCAGGCCCATCACCACGTCCCCGGGTTCCACCAGAGCAGTGTAGACGGCGTTGTTGGCCGGCGCCCCCGAGAGCGGCTGCACGTTGACACAGAGATCATCGGCGTCCAGGCCGTTGGCGGCGAAAGCTTCCGCCGCCCGCCGGCGAGCCAGGGCCTCGACGGCGTCAGCGTACTCGACGCCCTTGTAGTAGCGCGGGTCCGAGTAGCGGCGGTAATGGGCCAGGCGCGCCTCCAGGTCGAGGATCTCGTCCTGCGACATGCGGCGCGTCGCCTCGTCAGGGTAGCCTTCGGCGTAGATGTTCTGGAAGGCTGAAGAAAGCGCCTCGCGCACAGCCAGCGGCGCGGCGCTCTCGGAGGGGATCAGGATCAACTTGCGAAACTGGCGCTCGGCCTCGATCTGGGTCAACTCGTGGAGATCGGGGTCAAGGTCAGCCAGCGTGCCACGAAACAGAAGATCGGACATGGGGGGCTCCATAGGTGAGGAATGGCCCGCCCATGGCGGGCCCTGCAGAGTAATGTCAGACAATCTGATTGTACGACCCGCCCGAATCGGGGTCAAGGACAGGTATCACGTCTCGGCCCCCGCCCTTCTTCCGCTGCGCGCTCACCGCAGTGGATATCCATCAAGATGGCCACAGCCGGCACTGCGGCCCATCTGCCCCGCCGCTGGCCCGGGGACATCGATCGGGACGGCTTCCCGCCCCATCCTCTCCCCTCAGAGCAACCTCGGGCGGCGATAATGGACGGCGAGAGAAATGCCTGGAAGGTTTCCCCCTGAAACAGCACGTCACGAGCCGGTGGTAGAATGTGCTGAGCCCGTCTCCTGCACCAAAGGAGCATGATGAGCTTGCAGAGCCCCCTTCCTCCCATGGTGCGCGGCCTGCCTCTGCTGGGCAACGCCCTCGACTTCTGGCGCGATCCCATAGCCCTCATCCGCCGCGGCTACCAGGCCCACGGCCCCATTTTCGCCATCCGGCTGGGCCGGCAACCGGCCGCGGTGCTCATCGGTCCACGATACCACGCTTTCTTTTTCCAGGAGACCGACGGCCGCCTTTCCATGCAGGAAGTCTACCGCTTCCTGATCCCCATGTTCGGCGAGCACATCTTCTTCGCCGCCGGCCCAAAGGAGTACGAAGAGCAGCGACGCATGCTGCTGCCGGCCTTCCAGGCGCGCAAGATGGCGGGCTACGTGCAGACCATGGCGAAGGAAACCAGGGCCTGGATGGATACCCTCGGCGACTCAGGCACCTTCGAACTGATTGGCGCTTTCGAGCGTTTGACCATGTACATCGCCGCCAGCGCGCTGCTGGGCGAGGCCTTCCGCCATCGTATGGGCGACCTTTTCTGGCGTCTCTACCGCGACCTGGCAGCCGGCATCGAATTCATGTTGCCTCCCAACCTGCCCCTGCCCCGCTTCATCCGTCGCGATCGGGCCCGCCGCAAGCTGGAATCCATCGTGCGCCAGGTCATCGCCGAGCGCCGCGCCAGCCAGGAGACGCACCAGGACTTCCTGCAAACCTTCCTGCAGGCCACCTACTCCGACGGCAATCCGCCTCCCGAGGAGGTTGTCCTCTCCCTGGTCATCGGTCTGGTTTTCGCCGGGCACGAGACCACCGCCGGCCACGCCAGTTGGGGCCTGGTGCAATTGCTGCAGCATCCGCAGTACCTGGCCAGAGTCCAGGAAGAGGTGAAACGGCTTGTCCCGCAGGACGAGAGCATCGATCTGGACACCCTGCGCCGGCTCAACCATCTGGAATGGGCTCTGAAGGAGACCGAGCGAACCCAACCGGTGGCCCGCCTGCTCATGCGCTACAACCGCCAGGGTTACAATCTGGGCGGCTATCACGTCCCTGCGGGCTGGCTGAGCGTGGTCTCGCCCGCTGTGGCACACCGGCTGCCCGAGGTCTTCGCCGATCCCGACCGCTACGACCCCTTACGCTTCGCGCCGCCGCGCCAGGAGGACCGGCAGGTGCCCTTCAGCCTGATCGGTTTCGGCGGCGGGCGCCACAAGTGCCTGGGCATGGGCTTCGCCTACCAGGAGATGAAGGTCATCTGCAGCCTGCTGCTGAGGCGCTTTGAACTCGAATTGGCACAGCCCCAGGTGCAGGCCGAGTACACCTCGACCACCTCTCGCCCCCGGCGCCCGACGCTGATCCGCTACCGACGGCGCGGCTGAGGCCGCCGGCCGGGTCCGAGCACGGTCCTCACACCTGTCGCAGCTCGCGGCTCACAGATGGTCTCGTTGTGGGGACATGGCACGCTGCCTCTCTGCAACCGTTCGAGCGCGAAAGATGCAGCCGTCCTCCCGCATGCGCTCAGGGCAGCGGCACCTCACCCCCCTCATAGACCCACAGGTCGAACATGGCCTCCAGGTCGCAGGCGCAGGCAGACTCGGCCGCCTCTTGAAAGGCATCCGAGTCTGCGAAGCCGTAGCGATTCTCCTGATAATAGGCACGCAGGAAGTCGAAGAAGACCCGGTCCCCAAGCCTGTTGCGCAAGGCGTCGAAGAAGAGGGCGCCCTTCAGATAGACGTAGAGTGCGTAATCCCTCTCCGAGGCGTACTGCGCGACGCCCAGGCCGATGGGCTTCTTGGGGTTTCGTGAATCGCGCAACCAGGAACGGAAGTTGTCGAGCAGCCCCGTGGCCTTGCCGCTGTCCCCCACGCCTTCGTAGTACAGCACCTCTCCATAGGTCGCCGCCGCCTCGTCCAGCCACGGCTCATGCACCTGATCATCGCCGATCAGGCCGTAGAACCACTGATGGGCGACCTCGTGCACGGTGGGCTCGATGAGCCACGATGTTCCCAGCGTGCCGACGAAGACCAGACCCGGGTACTCGATACCCCCGAAAGCGCCGGGCGCGTCGACCACGTCCAGCTCGGGATAAGGGTAGGGTCCCACCAGGTCGTTCATGATTCGAACCTGGTCGGCCGCGGCGCGCAGCATGCGCCCCATCTGGTCCTGGTGCTTGGGCAGGACCCAGGCCCGCACGCTGACGCCGTCCACGCTGCGCTCCCGAACTTCGAACTCTCCCAGCGCGAAGGCGAAATCGCGCATGGGCCCGCTGACAAACCGCACCTGCTGCCTGCCATCCTCCAGCGTCGTCCTTTCTATTTCCACCCCGGAGGCCACGATGTCGAACTCCGCCGGCGCGCTGATGCGCACGTCGTAGAAGGCGATTTCGGAATTTGTGGTATCGCCGCCCGCCGGGGCCGGCTCGGCCTGCCATTCCCCATCGACCAGCCGCGGCACCAGGGGATAGAAGGTGGGCGCCAGCAGCACGCCATTCGTGATGCCGAAACGCTGGGGCGTCGCGTCGCCGATGGGCCCCGAGGTGTCGATCCGGAAGGGCAGGTTGAGATTCAGCACGGACCCGGCAGCCAGAGGTTCCGGCAGCGGGACGCGCAGGGCCAGTCCCTCCAGAATGGGTTCCGGCTCCACCATGAGCTCGCCCACCCACACCGGTCCGGCCTCCATCTCCGCCCGATACTGCGCATCGTTGGGCCACAACATCAGGACCACGTCTGCCAGGGGCTCCGACAACGGGTTGATGAAACGGATGCGGGCCACACCCCGCAGGGTCGCCCGTTCACCTTGTGGATCGAACTCGACCTGCAGGTCGATGGCATAGCGCGTCGCCGACACCAGAGATGCCAGGTCACCTTCGAACTCAGGCAGCAACCCCGCCGCCTGGGACGCCAGATCATCGATGGGCAGGTCCGGCGTAGGGATGGGTGTGAGCGTCGGGGTGAGTGTGGGCTCCGTCGTCGCGGTGTATGCTGGCGGCAGGGTGATCGTGCCGCTGGGGGGACGTGCGCTGGGCGTGGGATCACGCTCGGCGGCAGGCAGACAACCGAAAAGCAGGAACAGCATGGAGAGCGGCAACAAGAGTCGAGGTTTCACCCCGCAATCCTCCCGGACGAAGAAGGGCGCCGGCGCCCAAGGCCGGTTGACCCGGCTGTGCATGCTCGCTTAGCCAAGTCGCCCCGCAAATGCAGGGGCTGCTGCTTGAGGCTATCACACCCCCGCGGCTCCCGGCCGGTGAACGGAACAGGTTCGCACCCCGTGCGAGCAAGTGCCCCACGGTCGCAACACGCCGAGGCGAACGGCCTGCGGTCCTTTCAGAGCAATTGATGTTGCATGCCCCGCCAGAGGGTATCATGGCCCATCAAGAGCTGCAAAACTCATGCCCATCCCTCTGCTGTTGCAGCCCGATCGGCCGGACCGCCCTTTCTTCCGTTGGCCCCTTGCTTCCGGGCCGATCTCGGCCCCCTGGTGACACCCGGTCCGCTGGAACGGCTTCCCAAGGCCCCTCCGACCTGATGGGCGCCACGCGCGCAACAAGCCCATGGACCTATGCAGCTGAACGCCACATTGCATCCAGGGGCCGAACATGGAAAGAGCCCCCATGTCTGGGGGCAAGGAGGTGGGCGGAACAGGACTCGAACCTGCGACCCCTTCTGTGTAAGAGAAGTGCTCTAACCAACTGAGCTATCCGCCCGAAGGCATTATAGCGGGGGGCCCGGGCACAGTCAACGCGGCGGGGCCTTTTGCCCCCCGGGCGGCCTTGTGCTATAGTTTGCGGGCCTTGCTCAGGATGGCCTCTTGCGAGCCAGCGGATAGGAGCCAATGGCCGCATCGTACGAAGAGCGTATTCGCCAAGCCCGACAGCAGCTCTCGCCAAGCTTCATCCGCCTGGCGGATTTCCTGCTGGATTCATACACCCATGCCGCGTTCCTGACCGCAACCGAATTGGCCCACAAACTGGACGTCGACCCGGCAACGGTGGTGCGCTTCGCGCAGCGCCTGGGCTATGCAGGCTATCCGCAGCTACAACGCGAGATCCGCCAGCGGGTGCGCCGTGAACTGCTCGACGAGCGACCGGCCCAGGATGGCGAGCACCCGGCCGAGGCCGCCCTGGCCGAGGTGACGCGCGCCATGGAGCTCACCCGTCGCGGCTTCGACAAGAAAGACGCCCAACGCTTCATCAATGCCCTGGACAAGGCGACACGCATCGTGGTGCTGGCGGAGGGGATGGCGCTGCCTGCCGCCCAAAGTCTGGTGTGCTGGCTCGAAGCGGCCGGCTACACCATCCATCTGGCCCGCAGCGGGCCGGCCGATCTGGCGCGCGCCGTCGTCGGCGTGCGCAAGGGCGATCTGGTCATCGCGCTGGAAGCCGCGCAGGAAACCCAGCTCATCGCACGTGCCCTGCAGGAGGCCCGAGCGGCCAAGGCCTCTACGGCGGCCATCGTCACCGCCCCCTCGGCGCGCGCCGCCCGCCACGCCGAACTGGTGCTGGCCACCCACGCTTCCAGCGACTCCGGGATGGGGCAGGTCATGCTGCAAGCCATCGTCTACGCGCTGGTGCGCATGCTCGCCGAAGTGCGCCCTGGACGTTTCGGCGAGGTGGACGCACGGGTGCGGGCCATGGCGCGCCGGCTGGCCAGTGGTGGACGTGACGGCCGCGCCAGCGGCCGTGGCCGCCGTTGATGCCCCGAAGTTCAACGTAGCGCCGACCCGGGGTCGGCGTCCTGCCTGGTGCAACCCTTGGGATGGTTTCTGCTCATCGGTGGAGCGCTCCTCCTCGCCCTGGCCTACTGGGAGCTCTGGATCTGTGAGGGCACACATTTGGGCCCGCGGGTCGTCATCTGGCTCTACGATTTCACCGCCAGACGCTACGAATCCATCAAGCAGTTCGACCGGGATTGGGAGCGCCGCTTCCTGGGGGCACCGCTCGGCGCCGCCCTCGGCCAGTTGCAGGGCGCGCTGGTGCTCGACGTGGGAGCGGGCAGCGGCCGCCTGGCGCGCGCCCTGACTCACCCCCTGCTCTTTTCAGGCACCTTGATCAACGCCGAAGCATCCCGGCACATGATCGAAATCGGGCGTCGACTGACACCCTCACAGGCCACACATTGGGTACAATCCATAGCCGGGGCGCTTCCCTTTCCCGAGAGCACCTTCGACGCCGTCGCCTGCCTGGAGGTGCTCGAGTTCACACCGAACCCCTACGCGACCCTGCAGGAGCTGGTGCGCGTGCTGCGCCCCGGTGGGTGGCTCCTGGTCACCAATCGGGTGGGCTGGCAGGCGCCGCTCATCCTCGGCCGCACCTTCTCGCGCCGGCGATTTCCACAGGTCCTGCATCGGTTGGGCCTCGGCGATATCGACGTCTACCCATGGCAGATGGACTACGATCTGGCGTGGGCCCGCAAGCCCTTCCGGCCAGAAGGCCGACATTCTCACCCCGGGGGAGGAAAAGATGCGCATCCTACGCTTTCGCACCAGTCCTGACGACCCGCCGACCTGGGGATGGCTGGCAGGTGATCGCGTCGGCGTGCTGCAGGGTTCACCCTTCGGCGAGTTCCGACGCGAGGAGGCCGCGCGTCCACTGCAGGAGGTTCACCTGCTGAACCCCGTCAGCCCTGGCAAGATCGTCTGCGTGGGGCGCAATTATGCGGCCCACGCAGACGAACATGACGCTGAAGTCCCTGAGATCCCCCTGCTGTTCCTGAAGCCCCCCAGCGCCGTCATCGGCCCCGGCCAACCCATCCTGCTGCCGCCTCAGTCCCAACGCGTGGAGCACGAAGCAGAATTGGCCGTGGTCATCGGAGCACGTACGCGCTGGATCGCGCCGGAGCAGGCAGGCGACTACATCCTCGGTTACACCGCCGCCAATGATGTGACGGCGCGCGACCTGCAATTCCGCGACGGTCAGTGGACGCGCGGCAAAGGCTTCGACACCTTCTGCCCGCTGGGCCCCTGGATCGAGACCGAGCTGGACCCGGCCGACGTGCTGATCACCTGCTCGGTCAACGGCCAGATGCGCCAGATGGCTTCGACGCGCGATATGATTTTCCCCGTTCCCCAACTGCTGGCTTTCATCTCTTCGATCATGACCCTCGAGCCGGGAGACGTGATCCTCACCGGCACGCCGGCCGGCGTCGGGCTGCTGGTCGAAGGCGACGAGGTCAGCGTGGAAATCGAGGGCCTGGGGACGCTCACCAACCCCGTCCAATCCGACCCGCATGGGCGCTGAAGGACGCATCACACACCAAGGAGGGTACTCATGGGCCTGAAGCCCGACCACTGGATCCTGCGCATGGCGCGCGAACATGGCATGATCGATCCCTTCGTCGAAGAACAGGTGCGCGATGGCGTCATCTCCTATGGGGTCTCCTCGTATGGCTACGATATCCGCGTCGCCGACGAGTTCAAGATCTTCACCAACGTATTCTCCGCCGTGGTGGACCCCAAGGACTTCGACAAAGCCTCCATGGTGGATTTCAAGGGCCAGGTGTGCGTGATCCCGCCCAACTCCTTCGCCCTGGCACGCACGGTGGAATACTTCCGCATCCCACGCAACGTGCTCACCATCTGTGTCGGCAAGTCGACCTACGCCCGCTGCGGCATCATCGTCAACGTCACGCCTTTCGAGCCGGAATGGGAAGGATACGTCACCCTGGAGATCTCCAACACCACGCCCCTGCCCGCCCGCATCTACGCCAACGAGGGCATCGCACAGGTGCTCTTCTTCGAGGCCGACGAACCCTGCCTGCTCTCCTACGCCGAGAAGAAGGGCAAGTACCAGAAGCAGCAACGGATCGAACTTCCCAGGCTGTGATGCCCATGCCCGAGGCCGACGCGATCCAGCGATCCCGGGAAGGCCCCATCACGCAGACCCATCTGCGCGAGGATCTGGAGCGCCTGGGCGTGAGGCGCGGCATGACGCTGCTCGTGCACGCCTCCTTGAGCGCCCTGGGATGGGTCTGCGGCGGCCCGGTGGCGGTGATCCTGGCGCTGGAGGCAGCGCTCGGCCCACAAGGGACGCTGGTGATGCCCACCCACTCCGGCGACCTGTCGGATCCGGCCAGCTGGGAAAACCCGCCGGTCCCCGAAACGTGGTGGGAGACCATCCGCGAGACCATGCCACCTTTCGATCCCGATCTGACCCCCACGCGCGGCATGGGCGCGATCCCCGAATGCTTCCGCAAGCAGGGCGGCGTCCAGCGCAGCTCGCACCCACAGGTTTCCTTCGCCGCCCGGGGCCCGGGCGCACCCTCGATCCTGGAGCCGCATCCCCTGGCCAACGGCCTGGGAGAGGGCTCCCCGCTGGCGCGTCTCTACCTGGCCGAGGCGTGGGTCCTGCTGCTGGGCGTGGGGCACGAGAGCAACACCTCGCTCCACCTGGCCGAGCACCGCGCTCGATTCCCAGGGAAGAGCACCATCCAGGTCGGCGCGCCGGTCACGATCCAGGGCGAAAGGCGCTGGATGATCTTCGAAGACCTCGACCTGGAGAGCGATGATTTTCCCCTCATCGGCGAGGCTTTCGCCCAGCAGACGGGCCTGGTGCAGCGGGGAAGAGCAGGCGTTGGGGAGGCCATGTTGATGCCGCAGCGCCCCCTGGTGGACTTCGCCGTGGATTGGATGCAGACCCACCGTCGCCTCAGGCGCTGCGCTGCCCCCTGAACCGGGAAAGGCATAGATGGCAGCCCCCCACGACGAGCACCACGAGCACGGCCCCCTGTCCCACGCGCGCGTCCGGCACAGCCACGGCGCCGTCGAACCCGCGCTGCTCTCTTCGGTGCGCGGCATGCGGGCCGTGCGTGTTTCGCTGCTGGGATTGCTGGCCACCGCCCTGCTGCAGGTCATCATCGCCGTGCTCTCGGGCAGCGTGGCCCTGCTGGCGGACACCATTCACAACCTGGGAGACGCCTTCACCGCCATCCCGCTGTGGATCGCCTTCCGCCTGGGGCAGCTGAAACCCAGCAAGCGCTTCACCTACGGCTACGGCCGGCTGGAAGACATGGCCGGCCTGATCATCCTGCTCGCCATCCTGGCCAGCGCGGCGCTGGCCGGCTACCAGTCCTTCCAGCGCCTGCGCGAGCCGCAGCCGGTCAGGCATCTGTGGGTCGTGGCTCTGGCCTCCGTCATCGGTTTTCTGGGCAATGAGGCCGTGGCTCTCTACCGCATCCGGGTCGGCAAGCAGATCGGCAGCGCCGCGCTGGTCGCCGACGGCTATCACGCCCGGGTGGACGGCATCACCAGCCTGGCTGTGCTGGCCGGCACAGCCGGCGTCTGGCTCGGCTACCCGCTGGCAGATCCCATCGCCGGGCTGCTCATCACCCTGGCTATCTTGCGCATCGCCTGGGAAACCGGTCGCTCCGTGTTCACGCGCCTGCTGGACGGCGTGGACCCTGAGGTGGTGGATGAGATCCACCACGCCGCAGGGCACGTACAGGGTGCACTCCAGGTCTCCGAAGTGCGCGTGCGCTGGCTGGGCCACCGCATGCACGCCGAGCTCAACGTCACCGTACCGGCCGGCCTGACGGTGGAACAGGGGCATCACATCGCCCAGCAGATCTGCGACCAGCTCCTGCGCCACCTGCCCTACCTGACCTCAGCCACGGTGCACGTGGACCCGCCCAGCGCCTCCGGCGAAGGCCACCACCCCACCCCGGCAGGCGACTTCCCACCCGAGTGAAGGACCCGCCGCAGGCACGGAAACGGCCGCGGCGCACTCGAGCCAGCGCGCGGCGCTTCCGCTTCTCCCTCGGCCCTAACCCCCATGATGGACCTGATGTTCAACCATGCGCTCCACCACCCGTGGCAGCGCGTCCGCTTCGTCCACGATCCATTCCGGCGGCAGCGAATGCAGCGCGTGCAGACCGTCACGCGTGAAGGGCGTGGCCACCGCCACCACGTGCACCCCGGCGGCCAACGCCGCCCGGACGCCGACGGGGGAGTCCTCGATGGCCACTGCCCGATCGGCAGGAACCTTCAGGGCCTGCAGGGCCAGACGATAGATCTCGGGGTCCGGCTTGCCCATCTCCACGTCATCGCGCGTCGCCACGAAGTCGAAGGCATCCCCCAGTTTCAGCGCTTCCAGCACGTGCCTGGCCTGCACGCATGTGGACATCGTCACCAGCGCCACCTTGCAGCCTGCCCGGCGGGCCACCTGCAGCAGCGCTATGTTGTGCGGCCATTGGTCGGCCAATAACACCTGCGGATCCTTGAGCATCGCATGGTAATAACCCAGCCTTATCTGGACGAAGGCCTGCCAGGGCTCGTGCACGCCGTACTGCGCCACGCGCGCCCGCGCCGCCTCCTGCAGGCCGAAGCGCTTCAACAAGGCCTCAGCCACCTCCTGCCGCGAGCGCCCCACGACCTGCTTGAAGGCCGCCAGCACCTCGTCCTCGTCGACCGCTCCCGGTCGCAGCTCGATCGCCGCCCGCGCATAGGAAAGCGCCTTCAGGCGCTCCGTCTGCACCAGGGTCCCATCCAAATCGAAGATCAACGCCTCGATCACTAGCTCACCTCCCTGAGATAGTCATGCGGACAGACCCTCGCCCTGTTCAGCATGACGCACTGCTCCCGCTCGCGCTCTCTGGCCATTGCCACCTTCTCGCCCCGGCCTCCATGCGACGCTCACCACCAAGCGGCCGGGGTGAATGAATGATACGCCCAATGCCACACTGCCGGACAGGCCTTGCGCCGCTTGCAGGCAATCCACGTCAGAGCCCCGGAGATTGATGTCCCCGGGGCTCCAGGAGGAGGAGAGAACGCCGCCTTCTGCGTCCACCATATGGACGCAGCGGGGGTCGCAATCCTTACCCTTGCACCCGCCCGGTCTCGCTCCGATAGAAGCCCACCAGCAGCCCGGCCTGCAGGCGCAGCGTGCCGAGGATGACTGTCAAAGCCACGGTGATGGTCAGCAAACCCGGACCCATGCCGACCGGGGAGAAACCCTGAGCCTGCCGAAGGGCCGCCGAGGCATGAAGAACGAAAAGGCCCCGCGATCTGCGGGGCCAGGGGCCTGCGGCTTTAGAACGGCTCGGCTAGGTTTCGTCCTGGGTCGCTTCCAAGGCTCGCAGCAGGGCGTCCAATTCCTCCTTGCAATCAGGGCACAGCTCCAGGTGCTGCCGCACCAGCGGCATCAAGTTCCGGGCATCCTCACCCTGCTCAAGACAGAGCTCGGCATACTGGTCCAGCAGGCGGTGGACCTCACCGCAATCGTATTCCACCTCCTGCGTCCGCTCGATCTGCTCCATCAAGCGCTTCAAGATCCCTTTTGACTTTGGCATCATGGCATACTCATCCTACTCACCTGACGCTGCCGGTGGGGCTAACCTTACTTCACAGACCCAGATCGCACAGCCTGGCCCCGAGACCCCTGCATCGGCGCGGCAGGGGATCATCCCAGGAGACACCTCTGCTGGCCCCTAATCCTCGAAGGCTGCCAGCACGTCCGCCACGCTGAGCCCCTCGGCTCCCAGGCGTTTCTTCAGCCTTCGGCGCGCGTCGTGGAGCAGCTTGTAAAGCGCGTTGCGGTTGGTGTCCATGCGGCGTGCTGCTTCTTCCAGCGGCATGCCGTGCAGCCGGGTGGCGACCAGCATGGCGCGCTGCTTATCGGTCAGTTCCTCCTCCACGATACGCCACACGCGCGCCATCACGTCGGAACGCTCGACGGCCGCCTCCGGCCCCGGCGCGGGGTCAGTCATCAACCCCAACCCCGACTCGCCGCTCACCTCCAGCAGGCCGTCCAGCGAGACGTCCCGCCAGCGCTTGCGGCGCAATTCGCTGAGTGCAATACGCACCGCGATCTTCTGTACCCAGGTAGTGAAACGGCTGCGACCTTCAAAGGAATCAAGCCGATCCAGGACCCGGACCAGCGTATCCTGGATCACCTCATCAACAAAGCTGTCGAATTGCGGGTCGCTGGATGGCAGCCACGAGGCCAATGCGTAGGGCAATCCCCGCAGCAAGACGCGGCGCAGTTCGGCCAGCGCAGTTTCCCGCGCCGGCCCCGGCTGCGCCAGATCCTGCAGCCAGGACTCATTGCTACGGACATTGGCCATCGCACCCCCGGCTCACTGCTCGCATCGAAGAGAGGTAAGAAGAAACGCTCGCGCTGCGTCTATGGGTTGTGGGGACGAACCACGACATCCAAATCCTATCATACCCACTCGATCGGAGGAGAAACACATGAATATCCTTGGAGCAGTTATCGCCGGATTAGTCGGCACAGCGGTCATGACGATGATGATGGCTGTGGCACCTAAGATGGGCCTGCCGAAAATGGACATCATCGGATTGCTGGGCACGATGTTCACCGAGAAGAAGGAGAACGCGCGCCCCATCGGCGCCCTCGTGCACTTCATGATGGGCGCTATCTTCGCCATCATCTATGCCGCGATCTGGAGCGCCGGTGTTGGTGCAGTGAATTGGTACTGGGGCTTGATCTTCGGCGCGGGACACGCCATCGTCATGATGGTCACCATGCCAATGATGCTGCGGGTACATCCCCGTCCACCGCAGACACAGCGCGATCCCATGACGGCAGTGGGCCAGATCCTGGGTCACGTCGTCTTTGGCATCGTCACCGCTCTGGTTTACGCCCCCTTCCTGGCCTGATCGGTCAGGCTTGCGGCGGCCGTCTCCCGCCTCCCCACCGGGGGGCGGCCGCCACCTTTACGACGCCTGCGCAGCCACCGACCAGGCTGAGGCGCCTTGACCCCGCTTCGCCGGCAGCCTGCTCCCCCCACTTTCCCACCCCCTGCCCCCAACTGATCCGGGCCGTCTCACGGCCCTGCCGCCCCACACAGAGCGGCCAGGAAAGCCTGCAACGGCGCTTCGCCATGGTAGGCTCTGGCCCGCAGAAGAGCTTTCCTGCGCAGAAGGGCGGCCATCTCCTCTTCCACCAGCAGCGTCAGGATGGCGGATCCCAGGGATCGTGCATCGCCGGGTGCCGTTAGATAGGCCGCCTGCTCCACGATCGCGGCGGTCGCCGGATCTTCCACACCGGCGATAGCGCAGCCGGTCGCCAGAGCCCAGCGCAGCTCCTGGCCCGTCTCGCTCTCCCCCGGATGGAGGAAAAGCGTCGCACCCCGGTACAGGCCCGGCAGGTCCTCCAGCCGCGGCTCGTTCAGAAACCACAGAGCGCCGGGGTCCATGTGCAACCTTCTCGACCACGCCTCCGCATCCTCCTGAGCCTCTCTGGAGAGGCCGACGAGGACCAGGGGGACGGAATCCCCCATGGAACCCTCCACCCACGACCAGGCCGCCAGCAGCAGCGGAAGCTGTTCGATGCGCGGCGCCAGGCAGAGCACATACCCCGGCTCGAGACCATGATGAGCCAGGACCATGTCGTCTCCCTCGGCAGGCGTGGCGCGGAAAGCGGCCGAGACCATGGGTGGGATCCTGACCAGTGGGAGACCCGCAGCAGCGGCGGTCGCTGGCAGATCGGAACACGCCAGGACCACCGCCGCGCCGCGCATTCCAGCAACACCGAGCGCCTCACGCAGCCGCTCCAAGGGTGAGCGGCGGCGATGTGCCTCCAGGCTGAGGCAAACCACGGCCGGCAGCCCCGCCCGCAGGGGCGCTGCTGCGTAGGGATACAGCACCAACTCCGCTCCCGATGCAGCAGCCGCCCGGGGGAAAGTGCGCTGCTCGAATTGCAGCCTATGGAGCGGACCGGACTCGGCGGGGATGGGCCAGGCCTCCACACCGTCGGGAAGCGCAGGCACAGGGCCTTCTGGGTGGAAGAGGCTGAGGCGGACTTCCCCAGCGGTGGCCAGGCGCCCCAGAGTTTCGAGCAGATGCAGGGCATGCAGCCCATGTGGTTCGGTGGCCAGGTGCCAACCATTGACGGCAAGGTGCACGGATATCAGGCTCCCTCGGTTGAGTATCTGAAAGTGTAAGCCGCCGCGCCGACCGCGTCAAACCCGCCTGTGTCATCATCGCCTTTCGCGTCCCCGTCCCGTCGCCTGGAGGGATCGATGCGGGCATTCCTCGAGACCACCCGGCGCGCCGTACTGCGACAACTCACTTATCGCACTTTATGGCCAGTGCCAGAGCATGGCCGCCAACACCCTCCAGGGGGCCGTCACCTACACCGGGATCGCCTTCTTCCTGAACTACTATCCGGTCCTCTCTGATGGGCAAGCCCGACGCCCTCGGATTTCCGGGATGGGCTCCTTTCGTCGCCCCCGTCGTGGAAGCAGCCACATTCCTGGCGACCCTGCCTTTCTGGCGCTTCGGCGTCCGCCACTATCGGAGCACCGGCACATGAACCGACAAGAAGTCATGATCGAAAAGCGCCATCCGTGCAAGGCTCTCACCGTCGCTCTCTCCGGGCGCGGTCTCGGCGGAACCCTGAAAGGGCTCGCGCGGCGGCGGGCGCGCCAGGTGCACGCCGTGGATAGCGTGCGCTCCAACATCCCGCGCGGCGAACTAGTGGTGGACTTTGCCGAGCCCTATGCGAACTCCCGCGTCGAGGGAGCTGAATTGATTTCCTTGGAAGGCAAGCGCGCTACCTACCGATTCGAGCGTGGGACCATCAGCGCCTCAGAGCTGATCCAGCGCCTCTCGCAGCGCTACCGCATCCGCGACCACAAAGTGCGCGAGCCAGAGATCGAGGCCACCGTGCGCCAGATATGCGAAGAACGCCTGCTGGAACAGCGGGGCGTGCCCTCAACGGTCAGATTGAGAGACTGACACGAATGGGCCTGCTTTCGGACGCCAAGCCCGACCGAGCCCCAGGCCTGCACCTCGCGCCCGACACCACCGCCCCCAACCGCGTGGCCTCGGCCTTGAAGATCGGCGATGAGCCCACACCCGATCGTGGGTGTAGAATCCGCCGCCCAGGACCCGCAGGCCGCCGCCTTCTTCAGCCGGCTCTTCGGCTGGCAGATGGAAACCGCCCCTGCGAACGACCACATCACCTTCGAGACCAAGCCCGGCGCTGCAGGAGGGCTGTCCAAATTGCACGCAGAGAGGCACTAACCGGGCCGCACACCCAGACACAGCACCACCCCCGCAACGGGGAGCGGCCAAGCCGTCCCGCAATCTGGCAGGTTCCGGGGCCGCTCGCGATGCCCTCACCATTCGGTCGGAATTGCGGGCAGCTTCGCTGGCAGGCGGTGATATCCGCTCCCCCGGACGGGAGTCCCCTGGTGTAGAATCCCCGTATGCGCGAAGAAGTCCAGCTCGACCCCCAACGCCAGAAGCAGGCCAGGCGCTACGCCCGCCTGCGCCGCCGGCTGTGGGCCCTGGAGGTCTCGCTGGCCGGGCTCTACCTGGGCCTGTGGGCTTTTGCCGGCTGGGCGCACCTGGCAGCGCAGGCGCTCCGACCCTCCGACCAGAGCGGCGCGCTGCCCTTCTCACCCCCCTGGTGGGTCAGGCTGCTCCTGATGGGCGCCTTGCTGGGTCTCCCTTGGAGCCTGCTCACCTTCCCGCTGGACTTCTACCGCAGCTACACCCTGCCCCACCGCTTCGGCCTTTCCACCCAATCACTTGCGGACTGGGCGCTCGATCAAGCCAAAGGCTTGCTGATCTCACTGACCCTGGGGATACCGCTCCTGCTGGGTCTCTACGCACTCATCCGCGCCGCGCCCGACCACTGGTGGCTTTGGGCCGCCGCCCTCTACACCCTCTTCACAGCCGTCCTGGCCGCGCTGGCTCCCATCTTGCTCATGCCCATCTTCTTCCGCTTCAGACCGCTGGGGGAGGATCACGCGGACCTGGCCCAGCGCCTGATGCGCATGGCCGAACGGGCCGGGGCCCGGGTGCAAGGCGTGTTCACCTTCGACATGAGCCGCCGCACTCGGGCCGCCAACGCAGCGCTGACCGGCCTGGGCCGCACGCGGCGCATCATCCTGGGGGACACCCTGCTGGAATCCTTTACCCCCGATGAGATCGAAACCGTCCTGGCCCACGAGCTCGCTCACCACGTGCACCGCGACATCCCCTTGATGATCCTGGCCCAAGGCGCCTTCAACCTGCTGGGCTTCTCGCTGGCAGGCGGCGGTCTCGCCCTCCTGGCCAGCCGGACCGGCCTGACCGGCCCGGCGGATCCGGCGGGGCTGCCTTTGCTGATCCTGCTCCTGGCTCTGGCCGGCCTGATCAGCATGCCGCTCGCCAACGCCTTCTCCCGCTGGCGCGAGAGGCTGGCCGACGACTACGCGCTGGCCATCACCGGTAAGCCGCAGGCCTTCGCCAGCGCCATGACCCGCCTGGCCAACCAGAACCTGGCCCAGGTCGACCCCGAGGACTGGGTCGTCCTGCTCTTCTACTCCCATCCCCCTCTCAGTCAGCGCATCCACAAAGCCCAGGCCTGGGCTGGCCATAGATCCAAGGGATGAAGGCCGGCCCGCCCAGGGGCCATCTCACAGACGCGCTCTCCATCGGTCCGCCCCCTGGAAACCACACTCGAATTCGGCGTCAGGCCTCCACCCTCAGTCCAAGACCCTGGCCAGGATGTCGCTGCTCTCCATCAGCAGGTACTCGACACCCTCGAACTTGACCTCGGTGCCAGCGTATTTTGGGTAGAGCACCCTGTCGTCCACGCCGACGTTGATCGTCTCATCATCGTCGCCAACAGCCACCACCACGCCCATCTGGGGCTTCTCCTTGGCTGTCTCGGGCAGCAGGATGCCCGAGGGCGTGGTGCCCTCGGCCTCGACGGGGCGCACCAGCACGCGCGCCCCCAGAGGTTCGATCTTAACCTTGCCGTTCTTCTCGCTCATCTGTCACTTCTCCTTGCGTTGGGATATGCGACCTGAGAGCCGTGGCGGGGCCATCAGGTTCAGCGCAGACCGAGCAGGCGGTCGATCTTCGGGCGATCGAAACCGACCACGATTCTCCCGCCGATGTCCAGCACCGGTACACCCTGCTGTCCGGAGCGGCGCACCATATCGCGCGCCGCCGCCGGATCGCGGCTCACATCCACGTCCCGGAAGCGCACGCCGCGCTCGCGCAGATAGCGCTTTGCGGCCCGGCAGTAGGTGCAGGTTGGCGTGGTGAAGAGGATCACACGCGGGTGATGTTTCTTGTCAGCAGGCATGCTCAACCTTCCCTCCCTTGCAATGAGAAATCCGATTCCCTTGGATGCGTGAAAGGGGAAAAGGTTGCATGAAAAATCCTCCCGCGGGCCTGAGCCCGCGGGAGGATCGACGGCCAGCCTCAGATCATGAATTCGCCCGAGTCGTAGAAGAGCTCACCGTCGACGAAGATCTGCCCGCCGTCGCGCATGTCGCAGATCATGTCCCAGTGGATGGCGCTCTTGTTCTTGGATCCCGTCTCAGGGATCCCGGCCCCCAGGGCCATGTGGATGGTGCCGCCGATCTTTTCGTCGAAGAGGATGTTCTTGATGAAACGATCGATCTTCTTGTTGGTGCCGATGGCCCATTCGCCCAGGTAGCGCGCGCCGGGGTCGCTGTCCAGCATGGAGAGCAGGAACTCCTCGTTCTTCTCCGCCTTGGCCTCCACCACCCGCCCCTGCTCGAAGCGCAGCTCAACGCCTGTGACCTCGCGCCCCTGCAGCACGGCCGGGTAAGTGAAATGCACCCAACCCTCGGCGGAATCCTCGACGGGGCCGGTGAAGATCTCGCCGCTGGGCATGTTCTTGCGGCCGTCCGAATTGATGAAGCTGCGGCCTTCGATGGAGAGCTTCATGTCCACGTGGGGCCCCTTGACCACCACCTCTTTCTTGCCCTTCAGCCAGTCCACCAGCTTCTGCTGGAAAGCGTGGAAACGCTCCCACTCGGCGACGGCGTCATCGCTGTCGGAGTAGGTGGTGCTGTAGACGTACTCCTCGAACTCCGCCAGGCTCATCTCGGCGTCTTGAGCATAGGCCTCAGTGGGGAACATGGTGATCACCCAGTTGAAGGATCCCTCCGCAGAACGGCGCATGTAGGTCTGCATCAGATCGCCGTAGGTCTGGGCCATCGTCGCCTGGCGCTGAGGGTCGATGCCGCTGAGCTCGCGCGTGTTGGCCTCGCTGTAGATATTGACCATCGCCTCGAATTCGCCCAATATCATTTCTTGGACGGGGGAGACGTATTTCAAATGCGCTTCCTGGGCCTCGCTGTAGAAAATATACTGCAGGCCCGGGAGACTGATAAAGGGGTGGGGATGGCCGCCGGCGCGCAGCACCTCCCGATAGACCTCGCGCACCAGGGGTTCAGCCAGCGCCGTGGCGCGAATGGCCACCCTGTCACCGGGTTGGACGCGAGTGGAGTAGTGGACCAGAGTGCGGGCGAGGTTGACGACGCGCGGGTCGGGCATGAGTTTTCTCCTGTTGAGAAGGTGTGATGGGCAGGAAGCCCCTGCCCGTCGTGAAGATAGACACATCGAGAGAGGGCGGACCATCCGCCAAGAGCGCTACCAGGAGCCCTCGAGCACACAGTCTTGATCGAAGATCGCCCGTAAGGAATATTCCGCCGGGGGGGAACCGTCCGCCGGGCTGGCACCCCACGGGAAGGTGATCTCCAGCGCGGCCGTACGGCCGCTTTCCAGCTCCCTGGGAACCCCTTCCAGGAACTGCGTACCTTCCGAAATGACCGTCCCGCCGAACGCGATGGCTTCTACTTCGCCGTTCGCCTGAGGCCATTCCAGATCCAGGCCGAGCAGGGTGAGTGTCTTGCCGCTGCCGTTATCCAGCAGCCAGCGAGCCTTGTTCCCCTCGACACCGAAGGAGAGGATCGCCAGCCCCGGGCAATCCGCTGCGGTGACGGGGACCATGGTCACCGTGGGTTGTGGCGCGGTGGGGGCCGCGACTCCGGCGGAGGATGTCGGAAGCGCGGCGGCCGGCTGAGGCGAGGGCAGCGAAGAGCTCGCCGGCCCGGCGGGCCGCAGGGTTGACCATCCCAGAAACCCCACGAGCGCCAGGGCCGCAGCGCCGAGCGCGCCCGCCAGCACAGCGCTCGACCTTCGGCGCGGGCGTGCCGCTCTCACGTCCACCTCGGTCGGCGCCTCGTAGGGCACGGATGCCGGCTCGGGCGGCGGCCTCAATCCAGGAACGCGCTTCCCCGCCCAGGCTGCGGTGAAGGCCTTGCTCAGGGCGAGCACCGAGGGGAAGCGGTCATCGCGGCGCTTGGCCAGCCCCTTGAGCAGCACCGTATCCACCGCGGGAGGCAGGTCGGGGTTGAAGCGGCGCGGGCGCGGGACGGGTTCCTGGATGTGCATGAGCACCGTGGCCATGGGGGCCTCGGCCTCGAAAGGCAGCCGCCCCGTCGCCAGCTCGTACAGGATCACGGCAAAGGAATACTGATCCGAGCGCGGGTCCAGCTTCTCCCCACGCCCTTGCTCGGGTGAGACGTAGGCCGGCGTCCCCATCAACATGGATCCGGTCAGGGTATTGGAGCCTTCGATCCAGCGCGCCAGGCCGAAGTCGGTGAGCAGGGCCTCGCCCTGTTCGTCGATGAGCACATTGGAGGGTTTGACGTCGCGATGGATGATGCCGTGCCGGTGAGCGTACTCCAGCGCTTCGGCCACGCCCACCACCCAACGTATCAGGTCATCGCCGTCGATGGGACCGCGGCGCATGCGCTCGTAGAGCGTCTCGCCGTCGACGAAGGGCATCACAAGGTAGACGTAGCCCCCGGCCTCTCCATAGTCGATGACCGGGACGATGTGCGGATGGTCGAGCCGGGCCACCATCCCCGCTTCGCGCCGGAAACGACGTACAAAGCGCCGGTCACCGCTGATGGTGGGCGAGAGCACCTTCAGCGCGACTTCCTGCAGGTGTCGGGTGTCCATGGCCCGAAATACGGTCGCCATGCCCCCCATACCCACCTGCTCCAGGAGTCGATAGTGATCGAGTTGTTGACCGACGAGTCCAGCCATAATACTCCCCAAGGCTACCACGCGGCGCCGGTTTGGAGAAGAGGGGGGAGGAGCACGCACGAGGGCCAGGGGAGAGTTGCTCCCGCCAGGTGCACACGCCTTACAGTACAATGACGACATGCTTTCTCAATATGACGTCGCCGTCGTCGGGGCCGGGCCGGGGGGCTCGGCGGCGGCCTCACTATTGGCACGCGCCGGGCTGCGCGTCGCCCTGCTCGACAAAGCTCACTTCCCGCGGGATAAGACCTGCGGCGATGCCCTTTCGCCGCGCGCCATCCACGTTCTCCAGCAGCTCGGCCTGCGCTCCCAGGTCGAGGGCCTGGGCTATCACATCGAGGGAGTCACCTTTGTCGCGCCGCAGGGCAGGCAGGTACGTGCGCCGCTCTCCCCCCACCCCAGATATGCCGCCCACGCGCTGGTGCTGCGCCGCATCAAACTGGATGACCTGCTCCGGCGCCATGCCATCGAAGAGGGAGCCGAATTCCTGGGGGGCGCGCGCGTGCAGCAGGTCGAAACCCTCAAAGGCGGCGTGCAGGTATCCTTCAGCAGGAATGGGCGCCAGGAGCGATTGCAGGCCCGCGTGGCCGTGATCGCCGTAGGGGCCAGCCTGCCTCTGCTGCAGAAGATGGGCCTCCTGCCGCGCCGCGTCATCTATTCATATGCCGCTCGGGCGTATTATGAGGGCGTACGCAGGTTGGATCGGGACATCCAGATCCGCTTCGACGGCGTGCCTTTGCCCGGCTACGGCTGGATCTTCCCGCTGGCCCCAGGAACGGCCAACGTGGGCGCTGGCTTCTACCGCCGCTCACGGCACACTCCACTGACGGCCTCCGGCGCGCTGGCCGCCTTCCTGCAGCACCCTCCGGTGGCCGCCATGTTCACCGCTGCCCACCGGCAGGGAGCGGTGAAGGGTTTCCCGCTGCGGACTGATTTCCACCGCTCGCCAGTGCGCGGCAAGCGCACGCTGCTCGTCGGTGAAGCGGCCGGCATGGTCAACCCCTTCACCGGCGAGGGGGTTGATTACGCGCTCGAATCCGGCAGCCTGGCAGCCGAATGCCTGCAGGCATGTTTCGCGACGGGTGACTTTTCCGAGCGGGCGTTGGGTGCCTATGAGCGCAGGCTGCGCGGCCGCTTCCAGCGCTTCTTCGTGCTCACGCACGGGCTGCGCCAGATCTACATGAACCCCTGGCTGCTGGATCCGCTGGTGCTGGCCTGTCAACGCTGGCCTGAGACAACGCGTTTGCTGGTTGATGTGATGCTCGCCTATCGCGATCCCGCCCAGGCCTTGCGGCCGAGCGTGATATGGAAGGTACTGCGCAGCATCCGGCCTGCGCGCCGGGATGCAGGTTGAGGCGCCGAAAGGCTGCGAAGCGGGAAACGAAAATGCCGGGATATTGTCAAATGTTGTGGATCAGACATCTCAGGCGGCGATCCTAACCGGGTCTTCTACCTCCGCTGATGGCATGTCGATATCCTCGCAGGAGACGACTTGTTTTCCGTCCTTGAATTCAACTCCAGCTCGCACCAT
>JAJRUD010000260.1 GCA_024277995.1 Chloroflexota bacterium | reverse complement strand
TATCTCCCATGTAGAGCAGCACTGTCTCTGAGCCGGTTTCGGGGCTGGCGGCCCGTTCCCAACTGAACAGCACATCCCAGGCCGTCAGCGGCCGCCCGTTATGGAAGCGCGCGTTGTGACGCAGGTAGAAGGTGTATACGGCCCCATCCTGGGACACATCCCATCGCCCGGCGATGGCCGGCTCTATGCGCATGTCAGGGTTGAGCAAGACCAGCCCGCGATAAAGGTCGCCGATGATGCCGCTTGGCCCGAAATGGGTCTTGGCCGGGTCCAGCGTCGGCGGCTCGCCAGAGGCCAGCACAAGGGCCCGCTCGCGCGGCACGCGAATCGGCTGCTGCGCTTCCTTCCGCAGGCTGGCGGCCATCCGATCGAAGGCTCGCTGCTCCTCGGCTGTGGGCGTTTCACTGACCGTCATCAACAGTACATAGCTGCCCCCCTCCCCACTCCGTACGGCAACATCAAAACGGGTCGCGTCGATGGCGCCTTGCAGGCGAGATCCCTCTCCGCCATCTGTGAATAGAAAGGCCGTCGCTCCTTCGATGGGAGCGGCCTCCAGCCCGGCGGCACGCAGCGCCTCGCGCATTGCGGAGCGTTCACTGCGCGCCTGCTCCGATCTGATCCACATCAACGATGCCTGGCCTTCGCTCTCGGGCATCGCGATCGTTGCGAGAAAGGGATCCTGCTGCGTTTCTTCGACCACCCATCCGGGGAACACCTCCATCGAAACGGATGTCCCAGATGCGTAATAACGCACCGGGTAGGAGGCCTGCCGAGTCGCGGCGTAGGGTGCAGCCGGCGTCGGCATCTCAGGCTGCACTGCAGGCGTGGCGCGTCTCACGCCGGCGCAACCTGCGAGGGCAGACGCGGCCAGCCAGCTCGCACACAGTGCAATACGCGTCCGCCGCGCGAACAGGATCATTTCGCCCCCCCTTTGACCCAGTGCCATATGATCACGATGGCTAGGCCGGAGGCAAGCAGCACGCCGGCCAGGGTGCAGACGAGCAGCGATACGATCAGCAGGCCGCGCCCACGGTTCGCTGATTCACTCGCGCTCGTCCCCTGAGCAGGAAGGTTTGTCGGCCACGGCGTCGTCGTCGCGGCCACAGGCGGCGCAGCCAACAGTTCGACCGTCGGCACAGGAGTCGCTGTCCCCGGCGCGACCTGCTGTGCTTCCTGTGGAGGCGCCCCCACGGATTCACGCCAGGCCACGTCCAGACCGTCGGCGTCAAAGCCGTAAACCTCCTGCAGAGCGCGGTCATAGCGATACCCGCGGTCGAAGGCCTGGAGCAGCGCGATCATTTTCTCCGCGCCGTAGGTGTCGACCAGGAAGGCCACCAAGCTGTATGATTGCGCGTAAGAGAGGGAGGCGCGTCCCGGATGCTCTGTGAAGCCGCTGCTCAGCGAACGCACGGAATACAGCTCACCATTGGCGATGGCCTCCGCCAGGGCGGCCTGTGACGCAGCATCCAGTCCTCCTTCAGCATCCAGTCCTCCTTCAGCGTATACCGCCAGCCCCTCGCTGAGCCACGTCGGAAGCGAGCTGTAGCACGCGTCCACCAGCTCCCCAACGGCAAGGTGCGTCATCTCGTGGGCAATGGCCTCCAGCCCCCAATCCAGCTCCCTAGGCCCCACGCCGAGCAACACCACATCGTAGTCACCGAAGGCCAGCCCACCGGTCCAACCGGGCTCGAAAAGGACGGCCTCCTGCAGCGCGTGTGTGTCGGCGTAGATGAAGACCTGTGCCTCTCCGGCCAGCTGCGCTCCCAGTTGTCGCTGCATCTGCGCCAGCGCCTGTTCTGCAGCCGCGAGCAGCTCTTGGGCGAAGCCCTCATCTCCCCTGTACCAATGCAGCGTCACGCCCTCGCCTGCCAGGGACCGCCATGGGTGCACATCATCCAGCCATGTGAGCGTCTGACGCTCGCTCCTGACCTCCCGGCCTTTTTCGTCAACGACGTGCCAGCGCCACCACAGTCTGGCCCCAGGCGGCAAGGACCCCGTTCGCCGCATGTCCCAGACCCACTCAGTCTCGACCTGAGGCGCGGGGGTGAAGGCCTCCGGCGATGCCTTGTTGATGTCTGTGACGCAGCTCCTGGCCTGCAGACCGTATTCAAGCTCTACATCGACGATAGAGGCGTCCGAGCGAGTCTGTATATGAAAGGTGATGGTGTCGGGGAAGGCAACGACGGCCTGCGTTGAGAGAATCTGCGGCCCGGAGCTGGCCGCGCCATACTGCACCGCGCCTGATGCGACGGTGAGGACGATCATCAACAGGAGTGCACCGAGGGCCCGTCTCACGCCCGCCCCCGAACGCCGATGCGAGGCAGGAAAGGACCGCCGGCGGGCTCATCCGACACCATCGCGCACTCCGGCTGCGCCGGGTCGACAGCACAGACGATGCATGGACGCTGGGCACCCCGTTCGATGATGGTCAGCACGACGCGCCATCGCCTATCGGGTAGAAGCACACCCCCACCGCCCCTGGGCCGGAGTGCACCCCCAACGCGGGCGACAATTCGCTCATGAGAGATTCCACGACCTGGAGCCGAGTCTCGACGAGGGCCTTGAGTCTCTCAGCATCCTTGATCGCCGCTGCGTGCACGTAGGCCACCTTCACTTTGCCCAGGCTCCCCGCCGATCGCTCCACCAGGTCGACGATCTTGCGAAAGGCCGCGCTGCGTCCACGCGCAGCGCCGAGGGGCACGATCACCCCATCTTCCATGCCGATGATGGGTTTCAGGTTGAGCAGGCTGCCGAACATGTGCTTGGCTCTTCCAATGCGCCCGCCCATGTACAGGTATTTGAGTGTGTCGGCTGTGAGCGCCATGCGCGTGATCGGCATCAGCCGTTGCACGACGGCGACGACTTCTGCCAGCCCCCGCCCGGCCAGCGCGGCCCGCGCGGCCTCGATCACCATCCAGCCGTGCGCCATGGCCGTGTTTAAAGTGTCGATCACCTCGATGCGCATCTTCGGCCAACGCTCCAGGAGCATCTCGCGGGCTGCCAGCGCAGCCTGATACGCGCCACTACCCCTGGACGTCATATGGATGCTTACAACGTCGCGAAAGCCCTCTTCTGCCAGAGCCTGGTACCGTTTCAGGTAATCCCCCGGGCCGGGCGAGGCCGTCGTAGGCAATTCCTTCGCGCTGGGCAGCCAGCGATAGAACACCTCCGGCTGGATCGTCAGCAGATCGCGCAAGACCTCCTTGCCCCTGTGGATGTAGTAGGGAACCCAACGGATCTTGAGCGATTCCATAATGGGCAGCGGGATGCTGGCGGCACTATCGGTCAGTACAGCAACTTGTGACATGTGAGCCTCCCTTGCAAGCGAGGGTATTGCATCTCCCACCCCGGAGCGAATATGGCAAAGCGCCCAGCGGCAGAATTCCTGGCCCTGCGTTTACTCCAAACTCTGCGCCATGACCTCAACCGGATGCAGTGCGCATGTTCCGGTGCCATCCTGAATTTGGGTGCGGCAGGAGGTGCCAGCGGTTACAACCGTCTCCCCCTGCTGCGCCGCACGCCGCACGGCGGGGAAGAGGCGCAATGCGCCGATCTGCATCGACAGGTCGTAGTGCTCGGCCTCGTACCCGAAAGAACCCGCCATGCCGCAACAACTTGCGTCCGCTTCACGCACTTTGGCGCCCGTAGCCTGCAGCATCTCCATCATCGGCGCCGAGCCCACCAGAGCTTTGGCGTGGCAGTGGCCGTGCAGCAACAGGGGTGCCGCGGGAGCCTTGAAAGCGAGCCGATCCAAAGGCCGCCCGCCCTCGCCATCAGGCTGTGTCAGGAACTCCTCTATCAGGAGTGCCTTCTCGGCCACCGCGTGAGCACGCTCATCATCCGGGTAGAACTCCAGGTATTCGTCGCGCAGCGTGAGCAGGCAGGACGGCTCCAGGCCGAGGATGGGGATGCCTTTCTCGGCGTAGGGCGCCAGCGCATTCAGGTTGCGCGCCGCCAGTTCCTTCGCCTGCCGGAGCATCCCTTTGGAGATCATGGGACGTCCGCAGCAAACCTGCCCCTCCACAAGCAGCGGCCGATATCCGGCGGCTTCCAGCAGTTGCACGGCGGCCTTCCCCACCCGAGGGTGGTTGAAGCGGGTGAAGGTATCCACAAATAGCACCACCGGCGATCCCACAGACTCCCCCGCTCTTCCCGCAAGCTCCCTACGTTGTAGCCAGCGCAGGAAATCCTCGGAGGCATAACTGGGCAGACGCCGCCGTCTGGAAACGCCGAGCAGCCGCTCGCCCAACCAGCGGGTCGCAGGGGCCCCGGCCAGCAGATTGACCAAGGGGGCCAGAGGGCTAGCCAGACTGGCGAGAGTGTGGACGTTGGCGAAGACTCGACTGCGAAGCGGGACACCATGCCGGGCCTGGTAGAGGGCGAGGAAGTCCGCTTTGATGCGCGCCATGTCCACGCCGGTCGGGCATTCGGCGCGGCATCCCTTGCACCCCAGGCAGAGCTCCAAGACCCGGTACATCTGCCGGCTGGTGAGCGCTCCCGCCGGCAGGCGCCCAGAGAGCGCGGCCCGCAGAGCGTTGGCGCGCCCGCGCGTGCTATGTGCTTCATCGCGCGTCGCCTGGTAGGAGGGACACATAACTCCCCCCTCCTTACGGCATACGCCTACCCCGGTGCATGCCTCCACCGCGTGGGCAAAATCACCATCGCGGCGATAGGCGAAGTAGGTGCGCGGCGGCTCAGCGCGATAGGTGGGCCCATAACGCAGGTCCTGATCGACCATCCAGGGGTACTCATCAGAGGGCACCACCTTGCCCGGGTTGAGGAGCCCATGAGGATCGAAGGCGGCTTTGATATCTTGGAAAGCCTGGATGAGCCTGGGGCCGAAAAGTCGCAGGTTGAACTCGGTGTGGGATATGCCGTCGCCGTGTTCGCCCGAGAGCGAACCGCGCATGGCCACCACCAGGTCGGCCACCGCGTCCGCGATACCCCGCATCTGCTGCACGCCGCGCAGCGTTTTCAGGTTGATCAAGGGCCGCAGGTGCAAGCAGCCGGCGGAAGCGTGGGCGTACCATTCACCGGTGGTGCCGTGCTCCGCCAGGATGCGCGTCACCTCACGGACGTAGTCTGCCAGCTGCTCGACGGGCACGGCAACGTCCTCGATGAAGGTGATGGGCTTGACGTCGCCGGTGACAGACATGAGCAGGCCCAAGCCTGCCTTGCGCACCTCCCACAGGTCCGCCTGGGCCCGAGCATCCTCGAGAAGATGCCCCCTGCCGCTCAACGCCTGCGCGTCGCACAGGGCCTGGTCATGACTATCGGCGGCGAATTCCACCACCAGAATCGCTTCGGCGTCGCCCTCCAGGAAGGTGAGTTTGCGGGCGTAGGCGGGGATCTGAGCCGCCCGCTGGAAGATGGTACGCGGCAGCAGTTCGACGGCCGAGGGACCGAGCTCCAGCAGCTCCGGGGTCGCCTCGCAGGCAGCGAGGATGTTGTCGAAAGGCAGCACGGCCAGCACGGCTGCCTTCGGTTGCGGCACCAGGCGCAGCTTGACACGCCGCAGCACGGCAAGCGTCCCTTCAGAGCTGCAGAGCAGCCGCGCCAGGTTGACTCCTTCATCCGGCGGATAGGGGCCCTGGCGCTCGTGCCAGGCCGGTGGTCGACCGGGGGAGAAACCCACCAGGTAGTTCAGGCTGTAGCCTGAGGCGCGGCGCCAGGTGCGGGGCCAATCCTGGCGTACGACCTCCCGATATTGGTCGCGAATCTCCAGCAGCCGACGGTAGATAGCACCTTCCAGAGTCGGAACCGCCGCCCTGCGACGGGCCTCAGGTTCGCTTAAAGGGCCCAATCGTACCGGTGACCCGTCGCTGAGCGCCACCTCTGCGGCCAGCGTATGGTCGATGGTCATGCCGTAGCGAATGGAATGCGCCCCGGCGGCATTATTGCCGATCATGCCGCCCAGTGTCGCGCGGTCGGCCGAGGCCGGGTCGGGACCGAAGGTCAACCCCAGGGCGTGGGCGCGCGCGTTCAGCTTGTTGAGCACGACACCCGGCTCAACCAGGGCTGTTCCGGCCTGGCGGTCGACCTCCAAGATGCGGTTCAGGTAGCGGCTGCAGTCCAGGATGAGGGCCCGCCCGATGGCCTGGCCGGCCAGACTGGTCCCCGCGCCGCGCGCCAGGAGCGGAACGCTCAGCTCGGCCGCTTTCTCCACCGCAGCCAGCAGTTCCTCGTCGTTTCGGGGGAAAACCACCCCAAAGGGCTCTACCTGATGGTTGGACGCGTCCGTGCTGTAGATGATGCGCGTGTAGAGGTCGAAGCGGGCTTCGAGCGCCAGGCGCCGGCTGAAGTGTTCTTCCAGCTCCCGGATGAGCTCATGCTGGAATCTCTGCGGCATGATCATCGGGCCCTACGGCTCGCGCGCCGCAATCCGAAGGGGCTGGCAAACGAATTCGAGCCCGAAGACCCTCTGCAGCGCCGGGTGGTCATCTGGGATACGAGCGTTCACTCGGGTGTGCTTGCGCATGACGCCATGCCATCAGACCACCGGTGATGGCCCATCGCCTTCGATGGCCGCCTGTTCTACCTGAAAGGGGTGGAAGACGCCCAGCAGCCGATTGGGAATACGACCCTCGAGCAAGACTCCCTCTTGCGTGTGCTCGCTCCGTTGCACGACGCCCTGCTCATGAAACAGACTGATCAGGCCGCCCTGCCCATAGGGGATGGCCACCTGAATTGGAGACATGCTCTCGAACAGCTCGTGCTCGATGGCAGCCATCAGGGCCGCGATACCGTGGCCCGTGGCCGCCGATATAGGAACGGCACGCTCATATTCATCAACCAACTCGAAGGCCGCATCTGGGTCTGGCAGGAGATCCACCTTATTGAGGGCCGTCACCATGGGCACACCCCGCACGTCGATATCTTCCAGCGCCACCCGCACCGCTTCCGCCTGAGCGCGCGCGTTGGAATGCGTGATATCAACGACATGCAACAGCAGATCGGCCTCAGCGATCTCCTCCAGCGTGGCTCGGAAGGCCGCCACCAGGGTGGTCGGCAGCTTCTGGATGAACCCAACAGTATCAGTGACCAGTACGTTGTGACCGCCGGGGAGTTCGATGCGCCGTGTCGTGGGGTCCAGCGTGGCAAAGAGCTGGTCGGCGACAAGCACCTGCGCGCCCGAGAGCTGGTTCAGCAGCGTCGACTTGCCGGCGTTGGTGTATCCAACAAGGGCGACAGTAGGCAACTCCGCGCGCCGGCGGCGCGCCCGGTAGCGATGACGGTGGGCGCGCACCTTCTCTAGTTCGATCCGCAGGTGGGCGATGCGCCGTCGCACCTCACGCCGGTCCACCTCCAGCTGAGTCTCGCCGGGGCCGCGCAGGCCCACTCCCCCGGCACGCCCTGCCCGCCCGCCGCCGCCGCCGGCCTGCCGTGCCAGGTGCGTCCAGGCGCGCGTCAGCCGCGGCAGGCTGTACTCGTACTGCGCCAACTCCACCTGCAGTGCCCCCTCGCGCGTGTGGGCATGCTGGGCGAATATGTCCAGGATGAGGGCCGTTCGATCGACGATGCGGATGTCGTCACCAAAGATCTTTTGCAGCTCTCGCTGGTGCCGCGGTGAGAGCTCGTCGTCGAAGATGATCACGTCCGCCAGCGCGTCTTCCGCCAGCGACTTGACTTCATTGATCTTCCCGGAGCCGAGGTAGGTCTTGGCATCGGGGCGCCTCATGCGCTGTGTGGCCTGGCCGACCACCACCAGTCCTGCCGTTTCGGCCAGCAGCGCCAACTCGCGCAGGGAGTCCTCCAGGGAGAGCAGTTCCCTGCTGCGCGCGAGCTCGACGCCAACCAAGAAGGCGCGTTCCTTTGGGGGTTCAGTAGGTTTCGCGATACGCGTCATATGGGGATTATACAGCTAAGCGGCTGATTGTGGCCATATTCATTGCAATCCGCCGGCGCGCCCAAAGAGCTGTTCGGATCTATCGCTGGGCGGCGTGGAGCGCAGGGGGATCATCAAGTGGAAGGTGCTTCCGGGACAGCTCTCCTCGTCGCAGCCCGGAGACTCGACCCAGATGGCGCCTCCATGGCCTTCGAGGATACCTTTTGCGATGGGCAAACCAAGTCCGGGACCCCCGCCCAGATATTTGGTTTTGCCGCTGGAGTGGAGCTGCGGGTTGCCCAGGCGGTTGAACTTTTCGAATATGTGGGCCTGATCCTCGGGGTTGATGCCGATGCCGGTGTCGCTCACGGTCATCTCGACGAATCCCGGCAATCTCCGCCCGTCGACGGTGATCCGCCCGCCGTCAGGTGTATATTTGACCGCGTTGCCCAGCACGTTCAGTATGGCCTGAAGCAATCGTTCTGGATCCGCATACGTCATCTCGTCGCTCCCGGGAAAGGGGCGGACCTCCAGCGTATGACCTCGCTCGAGGATTACAGGCCGCAGATCCTGCTGCGCAAGCTCCAGCAGTCGATTGAGCCAGACGGGCTGATAATGGAGCGAGAGCATGTCATTGTCGATCATCGAGACGTCGATCATGTCGTCGACGATTTCCTGCAGTCGCTTGATCCCCTTGGTAATGCCATCCAGCATGATCTGCCCTTGAGGATCATCCTCTCCCAGCAGCTCGCCCATCATTTGCGAGTATCCCTCGATGAGCGTTAGAGGTGTCTTGAGTTCATGCGCGGCCACACCGATGAAATTCGATTTTGAGCGGTCGAGCCGCTCCAGCGCCTGCTGGAAACCCGCCATTCGCGCGGTTACGCTTTGCATCCCCTGGCGCACTTCGCAGCGCGCCAGATATTCGGTCGCATGCGCGAACACATGATCCAGGGCGGAGATCAGATCCAGGGCTTCCTCTGCGCTAAGATTGGCGCAAGCAGTATCGAGTGTGGCTGCGCGCAGCGCGTGCAGGACCGGGATGAGGTCCGGCGGCCGATCCTCATCTTCCGCCAGTACCTCCGACGCGGCTTGCCTTTCCAGCCATCCTTGAAGAAAAGTATCCAATGCCGCATAGTCCCCCGTCACCAGGGTCTCAGCGAGCGAATCAAAGAAACGCGATATTTCATCGCTGATGGAGTGTCGCAGGTTTTCGCCTTGTGCCAGGGACCGGGCCACATCCTCCAGCCAGGGGGACCGGATTCGGAAGAGCAGATCAATCGCCGAGGTCATTCGATGCCCTTGCTCAATATCACTCGCGGGCCTGCGCAAGCCAGTGTACGCGCAGCCACGGCTCTTGCCAAGCCTGTGCCGCGATAGGTGCGGCATCCCTGGCGCCACGTCCGGAGGGCGAAGCATGCAGGCGGATGCATTGAACCTCTCAATTGCAGAGGCCCTCTATCCAAACCTGCAGCGTCCGCCCCACGGCCTCCAGGCTGGCCGGCGCGATCTTGTCCAAAGAGTCGCGTGTGGTATGCCAGTAAGGATAATCGAAGTCAATGATGTCCACCGCCGCCCAGCCTCGCTGCAGAAATGGCGTGTGGTCGTCGATCATGGCGTACTTCGGCTGCGGGATGAACGCGTCATATCCCAATTGTGCCCCGGTATCCCAGATGGTTTCAGCCAGCGCCGGATCCGAGTTGCGCTCGAGGAACAGATTGAGATCCTTGTCGCCGACCATATCAACGATCACCACGGCGTCGGGCGCATCTTTTAGAGACCCGGCATAGGCCGTCGATCCCAGGATCCAATCCCACCCAGGGAGCCCGCCGCTGTCCTCGGCATCGAAGAAAGCCAGCGTCACGCGGCAACCATTGGCCTCCTCCGGCAGCACGCGCGCCAGCTCGAGCAGCACCGCCACCCCCGAGGCGCCGTCATTTGCACCCGGCACCGGGTCGCCCCGCGCGGTCTCATCCTGGTCGGCGACCGGGCGTGTATCGTAATGCGCACCGAGGATGATATCTGGGCCATCGTCCCTTCCCCGCCGGCCGATCACATTACGCAGCTGCAGGCCCTCGTGTGAGAATTCCTGGAACGCGGTCTGCCAACCCTGCACGCGCAGCGCCTCGGCGATCCATGCTCCGACGCGCGCGTGCCCTTCCGCTCCCGGATGTCGCGGCCCCATTGCCAGCTGCTCAGCCGCCAGCCGATAGGCCCTGCTCCCGTCGAAGGGAACATCTTCGCTCTCATGCCCGCCTCCCACCTGGGCAGAGCATGCCGCCAGGGCAATCACAGCCAGAAGGATCGCCAGATTGCGCGTAGCCTTTCTTGATTTAATGGGACGGGGGTGAGAATGCATGATATCGATACTCTATATGGCTATGCGCATTGGCTCGCCGGCTCGCCGGACTGACGCCATGCGGCCTCCAGCGCGGCAACAGCACGCGCAGCATATGCCTTCGCCCGTTCACGGCGGCGCCGCCTGCGCCCATCCGCCAACGGCGGCAGAATGCCAAAATTGGCCTTCATCGGCTGGAAGGTCTTCGCCTCAGCATGCGTGACGTAATGAACCAGCGCGCCGAGCATGCTCTCGCGCGTCAACTCTAGTGGAGATCCGCCGCGCATCAGCCGCGCCGCGTTGACGCCCGCCAGCAACCCGGTGGCGATATTGCCAAGATACCCCTCAACGCCGATGATCTGCCCTGCAAAGAACAGATCTGCGCGCTGACAATGCTGCAGGGTCGGCAGCAACAGGCGCGGCGAGTTGATGAAAGTGTTGCGGTGCATCTGACCATAGCGGGCGATTCGAGCGCGCTGCAGACCGGGTATCATTCGGAAGACGCGCTTCTGCTCCTCGTAGCGCAGGTTTGTCTGAAAGCCCACCATGTTATAGAAACTGCCCGCCAGATTGTCCTGGCGCAACTGCACGACGGCGAAGGGCCGCCGGCCGTTGCGGGGATCCGTCAACCCCACGGGCCGCATGGGGCCGAAGGCTAGGGCCTTCCGCCCCCTTTCGGCGATGATCTCGATCGGCAGGCACCCTTCAAAGAATCTATCCATCCCGGCCCGCACCCCGGTCTCCAGGTCCAACTCGAACTCCCGCAGCGGGATTCGTTCCGCCCCGAGCAGCGCATCAATGAAGTCGTCATACTCCTGCTCGGAAAGCGGACAGTTTATGTAATCGCCTTCTTCGAGCTCGCCTCGCCCATAGCGCGACCCCCGAAAGGCGATGGTCATGTCGATCGATTCAGCCTCGACGATGGGAGCCAGGGCATCGTAGAAGTACAGGTGTTCTTCACCCGTGAGCCGGGCCAGCGCCTGCGAGAGCGATGGCGAAGTCAGCGGACCGGAGGCGACGACCGTTGGCCCTTCGGGCAGTTCCTCGACCTCCTGGCGCACGACTTCGATCAACGGATGTTCTTCGAGGCGCGCGGTGACCTCGCTCGCAAAGGTCTCGCGGTCCACGGCCAGGGCCCCGCCAGCCGGCACAGCTGCGCGCTCGGCCACCTCCAGGAGCAGCGAGCCCATGCGACGCAGCTCCTTCATCAGGACGCCGGAGGCGCGGTCTTGCAGGCGAGAACCCAGCGAGTTGGAACACACCAGCTCCGCTAGGTATCCCGTCTGGTGCGCGCCCGTCGTGCTCGCGGGCCGCATTTCGTACAGCCGCACGCAAATGCCCCGCTGCGCCAATTGCCAGGCTGCTTCGCTGCCCGCCAACCCCCCGCCCACCACGGTAACGAACGTCTCGTTGGACATATCACGATTCTAACACGCCACCATTGGCATACAACTTGCAACTCACTTGCGCACGCTGCACACAGGCGCTATACTCGCCCCCGAGGTCGCCCATGTTACAGATACAGCAACCTTCTGTGCGCCCACTCACCACCGCCCATCTGGCGCAGACCATGACGCTCCTGGCCCTGCCGAACGTCGAGCTGCGCGAACGTGTGCTCGAGGAGCTCAGCAACAACCCGGCGCTCGAGTTGCTCGAGGAGCGCATCTGCCCCAACTGCCAGCGGCGGCTGCACCAGCCCGGCCCATGCCCGCGATGCAGCTTACAGAAGCAGCCCGGTGAGCCCATCGTCTTCCTTTCGCCACGCGACTCATACCGTGCCCCGCGCGCGCTGCCGCTCGATGATCCGCCACCCGAACGTGAGCCCGCCGCACCCGAGGATCTGCCCGCCTACGCGCTTCAGCAGCTGGCCGCCGATCTCGACGAACGCAAACGGCGCCTTGCTGCCTACATCCTGGCCTGCCTGGACGACGACGGCTTCCTGGCCGACCCGCCACCTTTCATCGCACGCGCCACCCGATGCACACTGGCCGAAGTCGACGAGGTGCTTGACCTCATCGCCCGCGGTGACCCCCCCGGCCTGGCCACCCAAGGGCCGCGCCAAGCGCTGCTCGTCCAGCTCGATATGCTCGAAGGAAGCGATCCGCGCGTCTCCCTGGCACGCCGTATGCTCGAAGAGACCTTCGCTGAACTCGGCAAGCGCGAGTTCGAAGCCATCGCCCGCACGCTTGGCGCCAGCGTTCGCGAGGTGCGCGCGACGGCCGCTTTCATCCAGGAGAATCTCAACCCATATCCGGCGCGTGCCTATTGGGGCTCCGGCCTGCAGTCCCCCGGCAGCGACCCCCATGTCTACCACACGCCCGACATCCAGATCTCCAAGCAAGGCAACAACGGCACCGGTCCGCTCACGGTCGAGATCTTCACTCCCCTTTCCGGTTGGCTGCGCGTCAATCCGCTCTTCCGCCAGGCGCTTTCCGCCGCGAGCGGCGAACACAGCGAGGCCTGGGCCCAACACCTGGAGCGTGCCAGTCTGTTCATCAAGTGCATGCAACAGCGCAACAACACAATGCGCCGTCTGATGCGCCTGCTGGTGAAGGAGCAACGCGAATTCATCCTCATGGGCGACCGCCATCTCAAACCCATGACGCGGGCCTGGGTAGCCCAGCAGCTCGGCGTGCACGAATCCACCATCTCTCGCGCCGTCTCCCATAAATCAGTTGCCTTGCCCGATGGTCGCATCATCCCCTTGGCACGCTTCTTTGACCGCAGCCTTTCGGTGCGCGACCGAATTCGCGAGATCGTATCAAAAGAAACCGCCCCCTTGACCGACGACCAAATCGCCCATATCCTGGCCGAAGATGGCATTCGGATCGCCCGTCGGACCGTCGCCAAGTACCGTGCCATGGAGGGCATCCTTCCCGCCCGGCTCCGCCACAAGCAGAAGCAACCCGAAGGGATGTCGAACTGAGCCTTGTCCTCTTCGCCTAATCCCACCAACCCGATCGCCCGCATCTTTAAATTCGAGCCCTACCGGGATCTCTTTCGAACGCTTGCCGATTCGCTTGAAAGCGCCCTCCTGGTCCTCAGCGAGGACGGCAGCCGGCTGTTGACCGCCAACCACGCCTTCTTGCTTCTGACAGGATACGCCCGCAGCGAGCTCGACGGCCTTCCCCCTTCGATGCTGTTCGCCGGCGACGCGGGAGAGCAGGCGCTGGCCAGAATCCTCTCCGATCGCGAGGGCGGTGAATTCCAGATGCAGGATGTGCCCCTGCTGGATCGCGCGGGCGAAACCCGGCTCGTCGACCTCACCGCGCGCGCCGCCGGGCGTGCCCTGCTCCTCTCGGCCGTGCCAAGCATCGAACGACAACGCCTTGCCCTGCTGGAACAGGCCCAGGCTGAACGCCTCAGCGGCCTGACGGCCCTCGCAGAAAGCCTGTTGGAGGGCGACGCCTCCAACATCGGCTCTGCTCTCGACATCGCCCGCCGCATGCTCTGCGCCAGCCATCTCGCGCTGTATCGCGTCTCCCCCACCGGCCCCGGCTATCAGCTCGACGGCGATCTTCCGGCCGAGTTTCCTCGCAGCCTGGAGGCTTCCAGCTTCAAGCCTCTGCCGCGTTCTTCCCGCTGGGAGCTCGGCCAACGCCCGCAGCACGCGCTGCACAAGGCTGCACGCAGCGCGGACATCGCCATCCTCAGGACCACTTCCCTCGGCACAGCCAAGGCCTGGGTCGGCCTCCTGGTCGCCAGCTGGCGCGCCGCGGATACTGAGCCCGCGGACGCTGACGATCTGTTGCGGGTGATCGCCAATCTCTGCCACGCCGCCATCCAAATGAGCCAGCAGCATGCAAGCGTCGCTGAACTCGAAACGGCCGTCAACGCCCTTGAGGCGCAGATTCAGGCTCAGTTTGAAGCTTCCGCCGAGGGAATGCTCGCCATCGACGAGTCGCTCGCCATCCTGGAGGCCAACCCCGCTGCTGCCCGCTTGCTCGGTTATCGCCAGGACGAACTTCGCGGCCAGTCTCTACGAGACGTACTCGTCGGCCCGGAAGACGTGATGACCACGGTGCTCGACGCCCTGGGGCACGATCATGTGGCTGAGCGGCCGCGCCTGACCATTCACCGCCGTGACGGAACGCCCTTTCCCGTTCATCTGCGCGCCGCTCCCATTGCGCAGGGCCCCGTCCGCCTGCTGATCGCTTTCGGCGACCGCTCAGAGCAGCAGGCTATGGAAGATGAGACGTAACACCTGGCGCAGCGCGCCCTGCTCGGCGAGGTGAGCGCCATTTTCGCCCATGAAGTGCGCAACCCCATCAACAACATCAGCACCGGAGTGCAGCTCGTCGCCTCGCGCCTGGGAGCAGACCACCCGTTGCACGAGTCTCTCGATCGCGTGCGCAAGGAGTGCATACGCCTCGACCAGCTCATGAAGGACGTCCTCTTCTTCGCCCGCCCTCTTGAACTCAAGATGGAGGCTCTCGACCTGGCTCAGGTGATGGATCGCTTGCTCTTGCGCTGGAAGCCGCGCCTCGACCAGGCGGGTGTCCGCATTCACACCGACTACGCACCTGATACCCCACTTGCGCTCGCCGACCCACGGACCTTCGAGCAAGCCGCGGTCAACATCATCGCCAACGCCGTGCAGGCCATGGCCGAGGGCGGCACGCTCTCGATAACTCTGGCCCCCGAGGAGACCCAGCAGGGCCCCATGGTGAGCGTCAAGATCGCCGATACCGGCCCCGGCATCCCGCAAGACCTGGTGGACCGCATCTTCGACCCCTTCTTCACCACCAAGAAAGATGGCACCGGTCTGGGCCTGGCCATCACGCGCCGCATCATGTCGGCCCACAAAGGCAGGATTGACATTGACAGCTACCCGGATGCGGGGACTGTCTTCACCCTGCGCATTCCCGCCGCCGAACCCGCCGACTGACGAAGAGGTATGCCATGACCGCCACGGTTCTGATCGTGGACGACGAAGAGACAGCGCGCAGCTTTGTGGGAGCAGCCCTCAACGACGCCGGATTCGAGACCCTGGAGGTCGGGGATCTGGCCTCGGCCCACAAGGCCCTCGACACCGGCGCGGCGGACATCGTCCTGCTGGACGTCATGTTGCCTGACGGTTCCGGCTTGAGCCTGCTGGACCGCCTCTCGCTGGAGAACCCCAGCCCGCCGGTGATCCTCATCACGGCCCACGGCGAAGTCGAGATGGCCGTCGACGCCATGAAGAAAGGCGCCCAGGACTTCCTGCAGAAACCCCTTGATCTGGAGCGCCTGGTACAGGCCGTTCAGCGCGCCAAAGAGGTGGTGGCCCTGCGCAGGGAACTCGATCTGCTGCGCCGCGCCTCCATGGACCAGGTAGAGATGATCGTCGGCGAGACCTCCGCCATGAAGCGCCTGATGGAGGAGGCCGCCCGCGCCGCGGCGGCCTCGGTCTCGGTTCTGATCACCGGCGAGACGGGGACCGGCAAAGAGGTGCTTGCCCAGGCCATCCGCCGCATGAGCCCCCGATCCGACAAACCCTTCGTGCCCATCAACTGCGCCGCACTGCCCGACACGATGATCGAGACAGAGCTCTTCGGCCACGAAGCGGGCGCTTTCACCGGTGCCACCAAGCGCAAGCCGGGCCTGATCGAGATCGCCGACGGCGGCATCCTCTTCCTGGACGAGATCTCTTCCACACGCCCCGAGATGCAGGCCAAGCTGCTGCGGGTGCTCGACGAACACAGCTTCCGGCGCGTCGGCGGCGTGAAGGAGATCAGCGTCGACATCCAGATCCTGGCCGCCTCCAACCGCGATCTGAAGGCCATGATGCAGGAAGGCGCCTTCCGCGAGGACCTCTACTACCGGCTGAAGGTAGTCGACCTGCACCTGCCGCCGCTGCGTGAACGCCTGGAGGACCTGCCAGCCCTGGTCGGCACCTTCATACGCCAACACAATCAGCGCACCGGCAACAACATCAGCGGCATCACCCCACGCGCGCTCGACGCGCTCAAGGCCCACCCCTGGCCGGGCAACATCCGCGAGCTGCGGCACGTCGTAGAGCGCGCCATGCTTTTCTGCGACGACGAGGAACTCGACCTGGCACACCTGCCCCCCGAGTTCCAGCAACTGTCCCCCTCTTAGCCGGCCCGACCGGCCACGTCGCCTGGCACGCTCCTTGCATCTATCGTCTCCAGATTAGGCTTTCTGGAGGCGATCATGGTTCCCCTTACGCTCCGCGATATGCAGATCTTCATCGCCGCCGCACTCTTCATCATGGGATGCCTGTGCATCCTGCTCGGCGCGTTCGTCCTGATCACGCGCGGCTATTCACGCGAAATCCGCACCTTGGCCGTCAACACCGCCCGCCTGGGCCAAAAGGGCATGGCTCAGGAAGTGGCCGGTCTGGTCACCAGCGCCTCCGAGCTGGTCAGCTCCATCAACCAGCTCGTGCGCACGGCCAGCGGGGTGGGCGTTTTCCTCGTCAGCCTGGGCCTGGTGATGATCGGCGCTTCTTATTGGATGATCCTGCAGATCCAGTGGACCCTCTAGGCTCGGAGGAGGAACATGCCTGCGCAGGGCGATGCACTCACTGCACTAAGCCAGCACATGTCCCCCGGAGAACTGCGCGAGACCCTGCAGCGCGTGTTGCGCGTCCCGCCAGCCTGGGATTACCTTTGCACGCCGCAGGGTCGCCGATCGCTCGCCGATCATGCGCCGCCTACTCCCCTGCGGCCGGATCAGGTCATCTTCCTGACCCTTGGCTCGCCTGAACCCCCTCCTCCGGGAGTCCCGCTCCCAGAGGAGCAGGAACTCAGGCTGCAAACGCTCTGGCAGCAGGCCGTCGAGCAACAGCTTCCGCCGCAGGATGCAGGCGACGTGGCCCTGCTCAGCCTGGCCCTGATCCGCAGAGCACGCCAGGCGGATGGCATCGAGGCCGTGCTCGCTCTCGTATCCCGGCAGCCCCTGGCCTGGCGCGCCGCCCTGACATGCGCATGGACTCACCTCCCCCATCAAGAGCAGCTCCTGCAACGATTCCTCGCCACGCGTCAGCCGGCCACCATCGCCCTGGCTGTGAACGCACTCGTTGCCAACTTCGGCGTCCCGCAAAGCGCCGCCACCCTCGCCGCATCGAGCACCATGCCGCGATCCGAACTGGTCTCACTGCTGCAGAGCCTGCGCGAGGCCGAGTTGGCCGAATCGCTGGCGAGCATTGCAAACGCCAAGTCCTTGCCGGACGAAGCGCGCTCTGACCCGCTGGCCGATCCCATCGCCGCAGCCACCCGCCATCTCGCCGAGGGCCGGCTTGAAGAGGCCCGCCAGGTATTGGATCTCGCCTGGGAACGCTCGCTGGAGCTGCAGGCTCGCACGGCGGACTTGCTCGCAGAGCTCGCGTCGCGCGTCGGCGATCAGGTCATGGAAGCCGAGGCGCGCCGCCAGGCCCTCCAATCGCAACCCTCGTCCAACCGCCGTGCGAAGCTGGCGATCGTCCTCGCAGAGCGCGGCCAACCTCAAGAGGCGCTGCACATGCTGCCCGAGGAGCCTCAGAGCGACGAAGAGCGGGCTGCTGCGAGCGTCGCCCTGGCCCTGCTGGGCGATTCCCCCTCCGCCTGCGCACATCTCCACGCCATCGCCGACCGGCTCGCTGACCTCGCCTTGCATTCGCCCACCCTGCTCGATTCATTGTGCGGCGCGCTCGAGCACGCCGGCGACCTCGAGCATGCCCTGAAAGTGGCCCAGGCCCGGGCCCAGGCCACACCCTATCGCGAGGAAAGCCTGATCGCATTGTCCGAGGCCTCCCGCAAGGCCGGTGGACCGGCTGAGGCCGTCGAGCAAGCGCGCCTGGCACTCGCCCTCTCGCCCCAATCCATTGCCGCGCGGCGCGCTCTCGCCGAAGGGTTGACGGCCGCCGGGCGCTATCAAGAGGCCCTTCCCCACTGGCAGGCGCTGGCCAGCGAAGACGCCACATTTGCCCTCAGGCTCATCGAGTGCACCTGGAAAGCCGGCCAGCCTCAACAGGCTCTCGTCGCCGCCGAGGCCTTGCGCGGCGACGCTGCCTCAGGACACCCGGAGTTGGATCACCTGCAAGCCCGCATCCTGGCCTCCACTGGCCAAGTGGACTCCGCCTTGCAGATTGTCGAACGCTTGTTAGCCCTTCATCCCGACGACGTGAACTGTCTATTGACCCTGGCCGAGATCCAGGGAGCGGCCGGCGAGCGTGATGCCCAGGGCCAGACACTCGCCAAGGCGGCCCAGGTCGCCCCCCACTGCGCCGAGGCACACTTCGCTCTGGGCTGTTGGCTCAAGGAACAGGGACGCCTTACGGAAGCGGCTCAGGCCATTGAGCGGTCTCTGGCCGTTGAACCAGGGTGCGCCGACCGACTCTTCGAGCTGGGACTCATCCAGGCGGATCTGGGCTTCCACGATCGTTCGCGCGAAACACTCCGACAGGCCCTCAAAGCACGACCGGCCTCGACCGACATTCGCAGGGCGTTGGCCCTGGCCCACGAGGCGCTTGGCGAGTATTCGCAGGCCGTAGCGATCCTAGGTCCCACGCCCGACAACGCCACCCCTGATGATCATTTCCTGGCCGGTCGCCTCGCGGCCCGCGCGGCCGTTTCTGGGTCGCCGGAGCATCTCGCTGCCGCCTTCAGGCACCTGGAAACGGCCGAGCAGCGCGGCTTCAGCTCCCCTGAGCTCTACCTGTGGCTTGGACAGGCTCATCTGGCTGCCGAGCAGGGAGAGGCCGCTCTCGCCTGCCATAAGGCTTTCCTCGAGCATGCACAGGCATCTTCGCCGCTCCGACCGTTTGCCTTGATCGGATTGGCCCGCTCATCGATGCTGCTTGAAGATTTCCCCACTGCCCTCTCCACCCTCGAACAGGCACGCGAGCTGCAACCCAAATCTTCTCCGATCCTGGTCGACTACGCCCGTGCCGCTTTGGGGGCTGGCCTGCTCGAACAAGCACTGGCGGCAGCAGAAGAGGCCGTCGCGCTGGATCCCGACGACCATGAAGCCCTCCAGCTCAAGGCGCAGGCCGCCCGGGGCTTGCAGCGATGGCAGGAGAGTCTCGACGCGCTGGGGCGCCGCGCGGCCATCCTGGGCAGTCCGCAAGCCTGGTTGGATTACGCCGCTCTTGCCGATGAGCAGGAGATGCCGGAAGAAGTGCGGCGCGCCACTGCGCAAGCATTGCTCAAAGCCCGTCGCGATCCGCGCGCGCTGCTTCCCGTTGTGGAGTCTCTGGTCAGTCAGGGCCAGCATGAACGCGCCCGCCGCGCACTGCGCTACGCGCTCGCCCGTCTCGGAACGCAGGACCCTGCCCTCCTGCGGCGTCTTGCCACGCTCGAAGAGGATGCCGGAGACCTGGACGCCGCCCTGGATACATGGAGCCGGTTGGCGAAAGTCTGCCCGCAGCAGAGCGATGCACTCAGCCGCTCGGCCCAGATCCTCTGCAGGCTCAATCGCCGCTCGGAGGCCATCGGCGCCCTGCAGCAGGCACTGGAACTCGATCCGCAGGACGCTAGTCTGCACGTCTCACTGGCCAGAATCCTGGCTGAAAACGGCGAGGCGTTGCGTGCGCTGGGGCATTATGTGAAAGCTGCCGAACTGTCACCGTCCGACGCCGATCTGGCCGCCGAAGCAGCACGCGCCGCCGCTTTCCAGGGAGCGACGCTCACCGCGCTCGAAATCCTCGAACAGGCGCTCGAGCACAATTCCGAGCACGGTGCCCTCCTCGCACAACTGGCGCAATATCAGGTCTCGCTGGGCCACAACGAGGCCGCTCAAGCGTCCCTGCTCAAAGCCGTCGATCTAGGTGAGACGACACCCAAGGTGTACGCCTTGCTCTCGCTGGTGCACATCTCCTTGACAGACCTCACCCAGGCCCGCCGCGCCCTGAACGCCGGCCTGGAAGCGGAGGCCGACGACGCCGAATCTCTCATCTGGCTCGGCCGGGCAGCCCTGCGCCTGAGCGCCTGGGATACGACCCAGGATCTCGCCGCGCGCGCCCTCTCCCTCGACGATGCCGCTGCATCCCTCGAGTCGGTCCGCCTGCAACTCCATCTGGCCATCGCGCATTGGCTGATCGCTGAGGCGAGCCACGCGCCTCGTCACGCCCCCGACGGCCGCTGGGCCTCCCCGGTGGCACGCGCCAGGCTGGCCGAGGCCATCGATCGCTGCAAGGAACTCGGTGCGCCCGAGGATCGTCGGCAGCGCCTGACGCTGCTGGTCGAGGCCCTCTTCGAGGCTTCCCCCTCCAGCGATACCCTGCGCTCCCTTGACCAGCTAGCGCGCGAGGTACAGGATCCCGCCTTCTCCCTCGCCCACGCCCTGGCAGCGCTGCGCGCCGGAAGGCCCGAGGAGGCCATCGCCCCTCTGCACCGCCCATCGACCGCTTCCCACCCCTGGGCGGCGTTGCTGCTCGCCTCGGCTCACCTGAGCGAGCCCGATCCCCGTCAGGCGCTGCAAGCGCTCGACGGCTACGACGATCCCGTCTTCGCCCCTCTGGCCGCCTACTTGCGCTCACGCGCCCAGGCAGCCCTGGGTGAACGCGACGCCGCCATCGCTTCACTCAACCAGGCCCTGGCCGCGTGGCAGGACGAGCCGGCATGGCACTACAGCCTGGCCTGCCTCTATCTGGAACATGCCACCCTGGACCAGGCCCTGCCGCACCTGCAGCGCAGCACCGAACTGGCGCCCGATCAGGCGGAATATATGCTCACGCTGGCTCGCACATATCGCGAGTTGGGAAGCCTTTCCGACGCCTTGACGGCCTACACGCGCGCCCTCTCCACCGCACCGCGCCAGGCGGCTCCCTGGCGCGAGGCCGCCGAAGTCGCCTCGGCCTGCGGTCAGCACGAGCAGGCCATAACATGGTTCGAGCGCGCTTCGACGCTCGAACCCTCCGACGCCCGCTCTCTCATTGGCGCGGCGCGCGCCGCCAGCGCTCTGGGCCGAGGCCGCCTCGCACAGGAACGGGCCGAAGCCGCCCTGCGCCTTTCTCCCCACGATGCACAGGTACTGGTGGGTTTGGGAGAAGTGCTCGAAACGCAGGGCAAGGTCGACAAAGCGCTCGAAATGTACGACAGGGCGATGGCCGCCTCGCCGGCAGCCTCCCTTCCCATACGACTGGCCAAGGCACGCCTGCTCCAAAAGAGCGGCCAGACCCACCAGGCGCTCGAACTCCTGGCAAGCGCCGCTCAGCAGCACGATCAGGACGATCAGGCCTGGGCCGCCCTGGCAGAAGCCCTGGAAGCAAGCGCGGATCATGAACGCGCCCTGCAGGCCGCCGAACGCGCGGTTCAACTTGCGCCACGCGCGGCCGGACATCGCTTGCTCCTCGGCCGACTGTGCCGCCATCTCGGCCAACTGGATCGCGCGCTCGATCAACTGACACAGGGCGAATCTCTGGCACCACGCAACGCCAGCTTCCCCTATGAGAAAGGCATGGTCTTCGAGGCACGCCGCGATCTCAAGCGCGCCCTTGAGGCATACGAACGGGCGCTGGCGCTCGATCCCCACCACGCGGATGCTTTCCTGCGCGCCGGACTGGCCCACAAGTCCTTGAAAGCCTACGCCAGGGCCGCCGAGAGGCTGGAGCAGGCCTCTGCCCTGGCGCCCAACAACCCCGACATCCTGCATCAGCTCGCCGCGGTGCGGGCACTCGAACTCGTCCACGGGTAGACCAATCAGAGGGGCAGCATGATGGACCGAAGGGAATTACTAAGCCTGATCTACGCAGCCCGCGCCAGTGGAAAACACGCCTTCGCCCGGGCCCTCGCCACCGATTGGCTCGCAGAATGGCCGGGCGACCACCAGGTCTCATTCCTGACCGCCGAGCTGGAGTTCAAGGACGGCCTGCATCAACATGCGCTAACCCGCCTGCAAGCCATTCTCGAGGCCGACCCAGAATTCACGGAGGCCTACGACGTCCTGGCCGACCTCCTGCAGGCAGAGGGCGATGCCGAAGGCGCTCGCGCAGCCCGCGCCTGTTCCGCCGCCCTGCGCGGCACTCCCCTTCCCGCAGGAGCACCCACCTGGGTCGTCAGCCTTGCCGGCGCAATTCGGGCCATCTCCGAAGGCTCGCCTGAGACCGCTGCCGCCTCTGCCCGTGAGGCCATCCTCTCCGACCCCGACACGCCGTTACCAGTCCTGATCGCCGCGCGCGCCCACCAGCTCCTCGGAGAACAAGAGACCGCCGTCACACTCGCGCAATCGGGCGCCGATCGCTGGCCGCGAACCGTCGGCTTCCGCCTGCTCATCGCACAGTCGCACCTGGCCGCCAGCGATCCGGCCCAGGGCGTCGCAGCCCTGCATGAAGTCGTATCGCTCGACCCGACTGGGCGCCTGACCGCCAGGCTGCTGGGCCACGACCATCCCTACCGCGGTCTCTGGCCGCGCAAACTCAGCGCACCGCTCAACCACCCCATGCCCGCTGAAGTCGCATCCATCGTCGGCGCCAACCGCATCGGCGGTACCTCGGTCGCGGCGGCAAATGACGCCCAGACGGAGACCATGGCCGCCAAGATTCCCGCGACAGACCAGGAGACCTCCCAAGGAGAGCCCGAGCACGATTTGCCCGTGCCCGAGCCCTGGGAAGCCTTCAAGGGCCCAGATCCGGGCGACGTTCCCCCTGATGAGGCCGATGAGCAGATCCTCGAGCAGATCCGCGCCGAGTTCGACCGTGTCGCCAGCCGGGTGCGCGCTCGCCGGCGCAGGCCCGATGAGGACCGCCGCATCCCCGCATACGTCGTGCTTTCTTCCCGCACGCGATTGTCTCAGCTCTTCGGCGAGGATCGCTTCGCCCGCATCGACGAAGCTGTGATCGCGCTGGTGGAGGCCGTGCGCTCGCGGCCCGGCTGGGTGGCCTATCGCCTCTACGTGGATGATCCCGAGACCCTCTCGCCCTTCGGCTTGCAGCCTGCAGACCCCGGCAACGCCTGGCAGGTAAAGCTGCGCCTGGCCGACCTGGACCGCGCCCTCGCCCGTCGGGGCGAGATGGTCGGCGCCGTGCTCATCGTGGGCGGCCACAAAATCATACCCTTCCACATGCTGCCCAATCCCACTGATGATGACGACGAGGCGATACCCTCGGACAATCCCTACACCACGACGGACGAGAATTATTTCGCCCCCGAATGGCCCGTTGGCCGCCTGCCCTCCGACGACGATGTGGACCTGATCGTGCGCATGCTGCGCTCCGCGGCCGACCACCATTGGCAGACGGCCAGCCCTCCCGGGCCCGTGGCGCGATTGCGCTCATGGTTCCAGCGCCTCTTCGGTCGCCTGCTCACCGGCTCTCCGCATGCCCTTGGATACACGGCCAGCATATGGCGCAAGGCATCGCTGGCCGTCTTCCGGGCGATCGGCGAGCCGCAGAGCATGCTCACCTCGCCGCCAACAAAGGCGGATAGCCTGCCCGCACACGCCATGCGCCCGTGCGCCTCTCCTATTACAACCTGCATGGCCTGGAGGATGCGACGGAATGGTTCGGCCAGCGCGATCCATTGCGCGACGAAGCGCAGGTAGATGAATTCCCCGTCGCCCTGCGCCCGCAGGATGTGATCAACAGCGGCCGCGCCCCGCGCGTCGTCTTTACCGAGGCCTGCTACGGTGCCAACAGCATGGACAAGACCACCGAGACCGCCCTCTGCCTCAAGTTCCTCGATTCAGGGAGCAAGGCCGTGGTGGGCTCGACGAAGATCTCCTACGGCTCCGTGACGCCACCCTTGATCGCCGCCGACTTGCTGGGCAAGCTCTTCTGGGAGCACCTGCGCCAAGGGGTCCCGACGGGAGAGGCGCTGCGCCGCGCCAAGCTGTCGCTTGCGGCCGAGATGCATCGTCGTCAAGAATACCTCGACGGCGAAGACCAGAAGACCCTCATCTCCTTCGTGCTCTACGGCGACCCGCTGTACGCTTTGCCGCTTTCTCCTGGCGGCCACGCTCAAAAGACCGTCCTGCGTCGCACCACCCGCCCCAAGCGTATGCAAACCGCCTGCGCGCTCGGCGATTCCGGGTGTGGTCCGGAAGATCTCGACCCGGCCACGCTCGCGCAGGTCAAGTCCATCGTCGCCCGCTACCTGCCCGGGATGCAGGATGCCGTCTGCAACATCCATACTCAGCACCTCGGCTGTGAGGGCACCGACCACCTCTGCCCCAGCCATCAGATCGGCATCAAGTCCCTGCAGGCCGACGCCGGCGAAACCATGGTGCTCACCTTCGCCAAGACCGTCGCCGATGGCAAACTGCGTCACAGTCACTTCGCCCGCCTCACGCTCGATCGGCACGGCAAAGTACTCAAGCTTGCCGTATCCCGCTAGGCACCAGGCACGCTTCTTGCACCACGAAAGGTCGCGGAGGTACGCCGAACATGCCGGACAACGCACAGCGCATTGGCTACCACTACTATCCCAACGACCTGCACTATTCCCGACAGGATCTGAATGCCTGGTTGCCGGTTCTGGCATCGCTCAGCGCCAGATGGTTGACGCTGCGCGGCTCTGCCAACCGCGCCATCCCTGAAGACTTCCTGAGCGGCTTGATGCAGGCCGGCATCAAGCCCATCATCCATGTCCCGCTCAAGCCCGAGGCCTTCTCCGCGCGGGATATGGCCCCTATCCTCAGTTCCTACGCTCGTTGGGGAGTGCGTCACGTCGTGCTCTTCGACCGCCCCAATCAGCGGCGTGAATGGTGCGCTCCCTCCTGGGGCCGGGGCAACCTCATCGAGCGCTTTGCGGACATGCTCATCCCCGCCCTGCACACAGTCCAGCAGGCCGGGCTGCAGCCTCTGCTGCCGCCTCTGGAACCCGGCGGCGACTATTGGGACACCGCCTTCCTGAAGGGGTTGCTCACCTGTCTGGCGCGTCGCGGCGAGGATCAGCTGCTTTCGGAATTGGGCATCGCGCTCTACGCCTGGACTTTCGACCACCCGCTCGACTGGGGCATGGGCGGCCCGGAACGATGGCCTGCAGCCATGCCGTACCGCACGCCGGCGGACAGCCAGGATCAGCGCGGCTTCCGCATCGCCGAGTGGTATGCCTCCATCGCGCAACAGACGCTGGGCCATGTACCGGATATGTACGTCTTGGCCGGTGGCGCCGGCATGCCACAGGCCAGCGCCGCCCCCGATCGACAGGCCATCGTGAGCATTCTGCAGGCCATCCTGCAGGGCGATCTGCCCGACGCCCTGCAATGCTTCAGTTTCTTCCCGCTGGTCGCCGACCCGGGTGACCGCAGCTTCGCCGCAGCCTGGTTCGAGAGGCCGGATCAGCCGCGCTCCATCGCCGAGACCGTACGCAAACATATCGCTGTCCACCAGAAGCGGCCGTCGGCCAAGGGCCGCACTATCCTGTGGCCGATCCAGCACTACCTGCTGCTGCCGAAGTCTCCGCAGGCTCTGCCCGCCGAGGTCTGGCCCCGTATCCAATCCCTGGCTCTCGCGGCCCAGGCCGTGCTTGGCTTTTCGCCCGAGCAGGCGCGCATCGCCCGCCAGGTCACGCTGCTGGGCGACGAGCAGCTCATCCCGCCGGAAGTCGAACAGGATCTGCGTTCGGCCGGTTCCCAGGTTCGACGTCTGAGCGAAGGGTTCACCTTCGCCCACCTGCACGACTCTCCCTCCTCCATGCCCTCACCTGGCACAATGCAAGGAGTCACTCATGGTTGAGCAACCCAGCGCCATCTCGCATGCCGCTCCGGTCTCCCCTCAGGCGCCCAGCATCGGACTGCCCTGCGTGAAGGTGATCGGCCTCGGCGGGGGTGGATCGAACGCCGTCAACCGCATGATTGAACTGGGCCTGCCCGGGATCGAGTTCATCGCCGCTAACACCGACCGCCAGGCTCTGGAATCCTCGCTGGCTCCCAGGCGCATCCAACTGGGCCCGCGCGTCACCCGCGGCTTGGGCGCCGGCGGCGACCCCAAGGTGGGCGCCTCGGCCGCCCTGGAGAGCTCGCGCGAGCTCGCCGACGCCCTGCGCGGTGCAGACATGGTGTTCGTCACGGCCGGTATGGGAGGCGGCACAGGCACGGGTGCTGCCCCGGTCGCGGCCGAGATCGCCAAGGAGCTGGGGGCGGTCGTCGTGGCGGTGGTGACCCTGCCATTCACCTTCGAAATGACCCGCCGCGCGCAGCATGCCATGGCCGGCGTCCGACAGTTGCAGCCGCACACGCATACCCTGATCACCGTCCCCAATGACCGCTTGCTCCAGGTACTGCCGCGCGACTTGAGCCTGGAGATCGCCTTCCGCTTCGCCGACGATGTGCTGCGACAGGGCGTACAGGGCGTGGCGGAGCTGGTGACGCGTCCGGGGTTGATCAACGTCGACTTCGCCCATGTCCGCCAGCTGCTCATCCACGGCGGAGGCGCCCTGATGGCCATCGGCCTGGGCGAGGGCGAAACCAAAGCCCAGGACGCCATATCCCAGGCCCTGCACCACCCGCTGCTCGAGGTCGGGGACCTGACCGGCGCGGGCAGCGTGCTGGCTCACTTCACCGGCGGTGAGGACCTCACGCTCTTCGAGGTCGGTCAGGCCGTCGATCAACTGCGGGCCAGTCTCGACCCTGAAGCTGAGATCATCCTGGGCGCCACCAATGAAGAGAACATGCTCGGCCGCGTCCAGGTCATCCTGATCGTCACAGGCATCGGCGCCAGGCCGATACCGAGCCCCTCGCCGGCGGCCCTTAGCGAGGGGCCGGAAGAGCAGCAGGCCGTCACCGTCGCCACGCCGTCCTTCGAAGACCTGGATCTGCCTACCTTCCTGCGCCGTCGCGCCGCCTTGCGCTAAGGAGTTGCGCCGTGGAGAAGAAAGTGGTGGCAAGGATCAGCCGCAAGGTCGCCAAGACCTTTCCGGAGATGCGCCACGTACAACCCACGATCCGAAAACAGCCCGGAGGTTCCCGCCAGTCCCCACGCTTCGTGCTCACTTTCAAGGGCAAGGCAGACCTCCCCGGCGGCAAGCGCCTCACGCGAATTGTGCGCGTCGTCGCCGACGATCGTGGTGAAATCATCCGCATGAGCACATCGAGGTGAGTCATGACACTGGATTTCGATTACTTCGCCCGCCCCTTCAAGATTCTCTTCTGGCGTCTGGCGGCCTGGATGCTCGCCTTCGGCCTGCGCCACCGCCGCGCGCTTGAGCGCGTTCGTTCCTACGCTCCCATCGCCGCGGCGGGGTTGCTGGCTTTCCTCGCCGGCCGCCTGATCGGACTCGTCCTTCTCACATACGGCTTCTGATCGCGCTGGCCAAACCGGCCTCCGCCTGCCCATCGCGCCCGGAGTCACTATCAGGGCCCCCGGACTTCGAAGCCCATCGCTTCGGGCCGTCCTTCCATTCTGTCATCTGCCATTCCGCCCATGGCCATCGCGCTCGCGGCCACCCCGCCTCCCTGGCCGCCCTGGAGCTGAACAAATATCCACTCCATCGCCATGCCGGTTTCCAGCCGGCGCACCCTCTCTTCCCGCCTTTCCTCCCCGCTCGTGGCCTTTCTCCGATTCCACCACCCCTTCCTCTGGCCCGCAATCACGCCACGATCTTCCTTCCCGCAAACACTTGCACTTGGCCGGAAGTGCGACTATCCTTGGGGGGACTTTGGGAAGGGGACGATTCCACATGAGGAGGTGACACGCTACACACTGATAGCGCAATGTTCCGCATCGCAGCATGAAACCGACCTCTTTGGGAGGAGGACGCTATGAAGAAAAGAGCCCTTCTGGTTTTGTTCGTTATCGCCACCCTGGTCCTCGCCGCCTGTGGCGGCGGCGCCCCCGCCGAGACCGAGGCGCCCTCTGGCGGCGCCGATGCCGGCCTTCCGGATCTGGGCGGCCGCACCATCACCGTCGCGGTAGAGAACGCATACCCACCCTTCAACTACATTGATGAGACCTCGGGCGAGCCCGTCGGCTGGGACTACGACGCGGTGCGCGAGATCTGCAAGCGCATCAACTGCGTTCCTGAATTCAAGCAGGCCGCCTGGGACGGCATCTTCCCCGCCATGCAGGCAGGGGAATACGACATGTTGGCCGACGGCGTCACCTACACCGAGGAGCGGGATGAGATCGTCGATTTCTCCATCCCCTACGTGGTCATCGGCCAGGTACTCCTCACCCGGGCTGAGGTGGACATCCCCGACGTAGAGGCCGCAAAAGCGGACCCCAAATTCATCGTCGGCACTCAGATCGGCACCACCAATGAGATCGTCGCCAAGGAGAACTTCCCCGACGAGCGCGTGCAGAGTTTCGAGGAGTTCGGCGGCGCCATCGCCGCACTGCTGGCCAATGACATCGACGCGGTCGTCATCGACACCGTCTCCGCCGTTGGCTTTATCAACGAAAACCCTGGCAAGCTCAAGATCGGGCCGCAGCTGACCTCGGACGAGGAACTGGCCTTTGTGTTCCCACCCGGCAGTGACCTCATCGAGCCCGTGAACGCGGCGCTGAAAGCTATGGATGCCGACGGCACGCTCAAGGCGCTCAACGACAAGTGGTTCAACCCGTAAGCACAACGCGCTCAGGCGCTATGAACTGGGCAGGCAGGCTGAAATCGGCCTGCCTGCCCGTGTTGGGATACCTTCCATGACGGCATCCAGACGCACTCCTGTAGAAATCCGTGAGGAGCGCAACCCCTTCCAGCAAGGTTTCAGCCTGGCCACGCTGCCCTGGTGGGCCATCATCCTGGTGGCCACCGCCCTGATCCTCACCTATCTCACCCTGGCATCGCCCCCCTACCGCGAAACCTTCGCCTTCCTCTCCGCCGGCGTGGTGGTCACGTTGCGCATCACGCTCTTCGCCTATACCACGGCGATGGTGGTGGGCCTGATCGCCGGCCTGGCGCGAACATCCAAGAACGTCGTCCTTTACACAATTTCGACGCTGTACGTCGAGATGGTGCGCGGCGTGCCTCTCATCGTGCTCATGCTCTACGTGGCCTTCGTCCTCGTTCCAGCCTTCGTTGCGGGAGTCCAGGCCATCGGGAACCTCGCCCTTCGGTTCAACATCGTCACCGGCCTAGCCAGCAGCATGGCCAGCATGAGCATCCGCCAGATCAACCTCGAAATGCGCGCCATCATCGCTCTCGCCTTCGGCTACGGAGCCTATGAGGCAGAGGTCTTCCGTGCAGGCATTCAGTCCATCGGGCGCGGCCAGGTCGAGGCCGCTCGCTCCCTGGGGATGACCTATTATCAGGCCATGCGCCTGGTGATCCTGCCGCAGGCCGTGCGCCGTGTGCTACCCCCTCTCGGCAACGACTTCATCGCACTGTTGAAGGATTCCTCACTGGCTACCGTGCTGGCCGTCAATGAATTGACACAGCTCGGCCGCCTGAGGCGTGCGAGCACCTTCCGCGTTTTCGAGACTTTCAACGTGGTGACCTTCCTCTACCTTGCCATGACGCTGGTACTCTCGGTGCTGGTGCGCGGCCTGGAACGGCGCATGCGGATCGAGGAGTGAACGCGACCCCGCAAGCACGCACTTCGGGCATTAATTAAAAACGAGCCGGAGCGCTATAGTCGCTCCGGCTTCAGTGCGCTGGGCGGGAGTTGAACCCGCACGCCTTTCGGCACATGGCCCTCAACCATGCCTGTCTGCCAGTTCCAGCACCAGCGCGCAGAAACCTTCAACCTGGGGTATTATAGCCCAGGGGTGCCCCT
>JAJRUD010000259.1 GCA_024277995.1 Chloroflexota bacterium | reverse complement strand
TAGCCGCCCACCAGCAGCCGCTTCAAATAGAGCTCGAAGGAGATGCGCAGGTAGAGGTCCTGATGGAGCTGGTTGTGGTGGGTGACGAAGGGGCGCGCGGCCGCGCCGCCGTAGATCGGCTGCAGGATGGGGGTTTCCACCTCGAGGAATCCGCGCGCGTCCAGGAAATCGCGCAGGGCGCGCAGGATGCGCGCCCGGGTGCGGAAGACCTCGCGCACCTCGGGGTTGACGGCCAGGTCCACGTAGCGCTGACGGTAGCGTGCTTCGGGGTCGGAGAACGCGGCGTGTACGACGCGTTTCCCATCCACCACCTCTTCCTTGGCGGCCGGGAGCGGTGTGATGGATTTGGCCAACATCTTGAAATCGCGCACGTGCACGGTGATCTCGCCGGTGCGGGTGCGGAACATGACGCCCTCGACCTGGATGAAGTCCCCCAGGTCGAAAGTCTCATTGAAGAGTTCCATGCACTCCGGCCCCAGATCGTTGAGGCGGAAGAAGAGCTGCAGGCGGCCGCTTTCGTCTTCGATGTGGGCGAAGGTGATCTTGCCCATGCGGCGGATGGCCCGCAACCGGCCCGCCACGGTCACGGCCACCTCTTCGTGCTGCGCGGCGGACTCGAAGGCCGCCATGGCTTCGCGGTTGGTATGAGTCTTGACAGCCCGCCGGGGGTAAGGCTCCATCCCCGCAGCACGAAGCTGCTCGAGTTTTTCGACCCGCACGCGTTCCAGCTCGCTCAATTCTGCCATGCTCAAGCCTTTCCACAGGGTTCAAGCGCGCGCCCAGTTTACACCAAGAAAAAGCGCCCCGCGCGGTGTGCGGAGCGCGGGGCGCCTCTGGGTCGAGACGCCGTTGTTACTTGATCTTGACGATGCGGAAGCGCAGCACGCCGGCGGGCGCTTCCACTTCGACCTCATCGCCCACCTTATGATCGAGCAACGCCTGGCCGAGAGGCGACTCGTTGGAGATGAGCCCCTCTTTCGGATCGGCCTCCGCCGCGCCGACGATGGTGTAGGTCTCCGACTTCTTGCCGTCCTCTTGAATGACGACGGTGCTGCCGATGCGAACCACGTCCTTCGATTTCCCGGGTTCGATGACCTGAGCCTGCGAGAGGATGTGCTCCAGCTCCAGAATGCGGCCCTCCACGAAGGCCTGCTCGTTCTTGGCGGCCTCATACTCCGCGTTCTCGATGAGTTCTCCGTCCTCCATGGCTTCATGCAGGCGCTGAGCCACTTCCTGGCGCCTGACCGTGCGCAGGTACTCCAACTCTTCTTCAAGCTTCTTCAGGCCTTCAGGTGTGAGATAAACCGCATTCTGAGCCATGCTATCCCCTATCACCATGCCGCGGCCTCGCAGGCCATGGTTGTCAAATAAAGAGAGAAAAGGACTGAGAGTCCGCTCTCAGCCCAGATGTAGTCCCGCGTGGATAATAGCATAACTGAGCAGGCCTGTCCAGATGATCGCGGGGGGCGCGCCGGGCACGCTCCCGCCAGGCGCCACGCGAGGCCAGCTCAGAGGCAAGGAGCGCCGGCGAGAGTCCGAATCGCCGCCGATAGGCGCTGGGCCTGACCGCGGTCCCCCTCCCCAAGGACGCCCACCTCCCGACCGGACGGCCGGTCGTCCCGAGGCCAGAAGACGCGCACACCACGCCGTGCGAGAGGAGGCGGCCGACGCCTCCTGCCATTGACCGAGTGCAGGCCCTCGAGCAACCTTCGCCCGAGGTTCTGCACCCTGTCTCCCACCTCGCTCGACGCCCGGGGCGGGATCTGCTCCGCCGGGCGTCGAGCGGCCAGGCGCTCCTGATCGGCCTCGCGCCGCAATTCTTCAACGCGCAACTCCTGAACCAGGACATCGACCTCCGTCAACATATCCACCACCTCCTGTGCTCTGTCGTTGATGGTATTCGACACTTCAGGCCAAGCGGTGGAGACGGCAGGATGGGCGCCACCTTTATGACAAGTGCGCCCATCCTCACGGGCTTCAAGCCCTAATTCAGCAGTTTCGCCAATATCTTAATAGCGAGGCCGAGGGACTTTGTCAAGGGGGCAGATTCACTACGGGACCCGCAGCAGGTGCAGGCCGGCGTTTCTCTCGCAATACGCGGTGATCTCGGCCGCGAGCGCTCTTTCATCGGACCAGAAAGTAGAGCGCTGCGAACTGTACTCGGCCGCGGCCCTTTGCCACTCGCGCAGGAATTCAGGCTGCAGGACGACCCGCAGGGTCTCACCCTCCGGCATGGCCAGTCCCGCGGGCAGCCCACTTCCCCGCGCCGCGTAGGGGAACTCCCAGTAATAGGTCAGCGGCGTTCCCGTCTTCTCCGCCGCCATGCGAGTCAGCCGGTGATCCACGTGACCGCCCACGCCCAGGGGTGCGTACACGGCATCCGCCGCGACCAGGAGAGGCGCCAGTTCCGCCTTCAGGCGCGCGAGAAGCCCCGCCTCTTCCTCGCGCAAGGGGCCGAAGATGGCCTCTTCAGAATCGTAGAGGAAGCGCCCTCCCGGCCCCTGGCGGTAGATGGCATCGGGGATGCTCAGGTGCCGCGGCTGGGCCCCCAGACGGCGGCAGGCGCGTCGATCTTCCTCGCGCCGCGCGGCCATCGCGGCCGCCCCCTCCCCCCAACGCGCCTCCAGCGTGCGGGCGAAGGTGGAGCGCTGCCTGGGCGGCGGGTCGCCGGCGCAGACCGTGAGCACCGTCACCCGGTGGCCCTGCCGCGCCTGGCTTGCGATCAGGCCGCCGCAGGAGTAGACCGCGTCGTCCAGGTGGGGCGAGAGGTAGAGATGATGCATGGGGGCATTATATGAGAAGAGGGGGAGGAGAGATAAGGGATCAGGGATTGGGGATTGCGGAGAGGGCAGAGGGGTGAGGGGCAAAGGCGCGCGACCGTTGACGGCCCTTCGCCCCAGGTGCTACAATCCAACACAGCGCGCCGTTAGCTCAATTGGCAGAGCAGGGGCCTTTTAAGCCCAAGGTTACAGGTTCGATTCCTGTACGGCGCACCTCCCACCTACGCAAGAATCCCGCCATAGAGCGGGCTTCTTTTTGCCTTCGGCATGAGGTTGGGCCTGACGCAGCGCAGGCCCCTTGCGCGCCCCGCGCCGATTGCCGCTTTCATCCCCTCACGGTAGTATTGGCCCTCACCACGGATGAACATCCACCGACCTGCCCACGAGGAGAGCGCTGCATGTCACGAGCCGCCTGGATCGAAGTGGTCCCCGAAGAAGAGGCCGAAGGCCTGCTGGCCGAGCTATATGCACAGGAGATGGACCGCCGCCATAACGTGGTGGACAACATCCTCAAGGTGCACAGCCTGCACCCCGAAACCCTGCGCGACCACGCCGCGCTCTACCACACCGTCATGCACGCCCCGGGCGGCCTGAGCCGCGTCGAGCGCGAGATGATCGCCGTGCTGGCCTCGGCCCTCAACCGCTGCCGCTATTGACTGACCCACCACATGGCCGGTCTGGCCCGCCTCACACGCCGCAGCCACCCACCCGACCTGGCACAACAGATCGCCGAGGATTACACCCAGGCGCCGCTCGGCGCGCGCCAGCGCGCCCTGCTGGACTACAGCGCCAAATTGACGCACACGCCCTGGGAGATGACGGAAGAGGACCTGGCACCCCTGCGCGCCGCCGGCCTGAGCGATCGCGACATCCTCGACGCCAACCTCACCGTGGCCTACTACGCCTACGCCAACCGCATCGCCCAGGGCCTGGGCGTGGCATTGGACGGCTACGTGGTGGAGCAGGGGGCGTAGGGCACGGGACACAGGACACAAGACGCAGGACACAAGTCGCGAGTCGCAAGTCACAAGCCTGCATTCCAACCCAGTGCGATGAGGCTTGAGACACCCTAGACTTGAGACCCAGGACTTGAGTCTCGCTTTCTCCAAGCCCCCCAGGTCCCTCTGTGTCCCTTCTTGCCTCTTGCGTCCTGTCTCTTGCGTCTTGTGTCCTTGTGTCTTGCGTCCTACTCCCCCGCCCTCACCTCCCTCCGCGTCAGATCCGTCCTGAAGCCGCGCTTGGCCAGCGCCTGGAAGAAGGGTTCCGGCTCCACCACCTGCTCCGGCGCCCACACCCCGGGGCGATCCAGCTCGCGCCTCGCCAGCCAGCGGGCGACGATGGCCGGCGGCGCGGCCACCAACAGCTTGCCGCCCGAGACGCCCCAGGTGGGATGCGGCCCGCCGAAGGTGTCGGCGCGCAGGGTGACCGGCCGGCCCTCTGCCTGGCCCCGCACCACCGTTGCCACGTCCTTGTAGCCCTTGCTCACCGGCTTCTCCTTGGCCTGCGGCAGCCTCTTGAGCAGCTCCAGCAGCAGGTCGCGCGGCCGCACCGACACCCCGCCGACATCGAGGGGCTCGGTGCTCGCCAGGCCCAGCTCGGCCAGGAACTGCAGCTTGCGCAGCGCGGGTTCCGAGTAGCCGAAGAAGGTGATCTTGAAGAAACACTCGCGGATGCCCTTCTCCCGCAGGCTCAAGGGGATGGTGGCCACCTCGGAATGCAGGCTGAGGTGGGTCTTGGCCCAACCGATGGGATCCGGGAACAGGAAGTACTCCTCCTCACCCAGCGGCGGCCGCTCGATGAACTCGCCCTCGCGGAAGACCATGGCCGGCTTGCTGATCTCGTCCAGGATGGTCTGGATGGCGTAGGGCGCGGCCAGGGATTCACTCTCGTCCTGGCTGGAGCCGTTGTAGATGCGCACCGAATCCACACGCTCGAGCATGCCTGCCAGCCAGCCCGTCTGCACGTTGGCCACCCCCGGGCATGAACCCAACCCCAGCACGGCCGTCACGCCGCCCTGGCGGAAAGCATCATGCAGCTCCAATTGCTCACGCGTGACGTGGAACAGCCCTCCCAGGTCAAGATAGGGCACGCCGGCCTGCAGGCATCCCCGCATCACCTGCAGGTTGAAGTAGTAATTGGCGCTGTTGATGCACGCCTGCGCCCCTTGCAGCACACCAGCCAGGGATCCGGGGTCCGTCACATCCACCTGCACCGCCCGCGCTCCGCCTCCCACCTGCTCCGCGACGGCTGCCGCTCGCCCTGGATCCAGGTCTGCCAGGATGACCTCTTCCACGTCCTGCACCAAGTCCAGGGCGATAACGCGGCCGATGGTGCCGCCCCCTCCGAGAACAACGATGCGCATGGTGCTCCTCCAATGCAAGTGCGAGCCTTTTGCCGATCAGGAACGAGAGCCAGGGATTAGCTCAGTGATTAGTGATCGGGGAGCAGGGAACAGGGACAAGACTTGAGACTTGAGACTTGTGTCTTGTGTCTTGTGTCTTGTGCCTTGTGCCTTGCGTCCTGCACACTGCTCTCCACAGCCCCACCCCGCTAGCGAAAATCCTCGCGCACGGGGTGGAAGGCGTCCAGGATGCGGCAGCGGGTATGCGCCCGGCCGGAATGAGGCACGTTGGGCGGGATGACGGCCACCATGCCGGGCTCCAGCAGGCGTGTCTCGCCTGCCACCGTCAGTTCGAAGCGGCCCTCCAGCACGGCGGAGATCTGCTCGTGGGGGTGGGCGTGTTCGGGCAATTCCGCCCCTGGCTCCACTTCCCAAAAGGCCAGGGTCATGTTATCCGAGTGGACGAAACGGGCTCGGAAGCCGGCGACGGGCTCAACCGGGGTGAGCCGATCCAGTTCGACGAAAGGCATGGCAGCCTCCTCTGATCTCCAGCGGTCGTCGAGGCATGAAGGGAAAGCCGGCGGTGGGCTCAGGCAAGCCCCAGTGCGTCGGCCACCCAGGATAGTTCCAGTGCCTCCAGCTTGCTGCGGGTAGGGGTTCCGCTGGCCACGTCCCAGCCCGCCAGCGCGTAGTACCAGTCCTTCGCCCGCTCTACCTCCTCCGAGGTCACATACAGGCCATCGCTCTTGCCGCCCACCAGGGCCTGCTGGAGCTTCTTGGGCAGCGTGTCGGCCTCGCGGTCGATGCCCTCGCGGGCGTTGAAGGCCCGCAGCAAGTTGAGGCGCCGCTCTCCCAGGCGCAGCAGGTCCTCCACCTCCACCTGCCAGCCGGTGATGGCTCTCACGGCCTGTGCCAATTGCCCCATGCTGTAGAGGTGCCAGGCGGGGCCGAAGACGAACTGACACACGTTCACCGTATCCATGCAGGAGTAGGCGTATTGGGTGGTGAGGGCGTAGCGCGCCTTGGCCTCGTTGAGCACCTTACCGGATACCGGCTCGTCGCGGATGCCGATCTCGGCCATGCGCTCTGGATAATAGCGCCAGGAGCTGTCGTGCTCCGAGGACTGGTGATCGGCGCCGAAGGGATTGGCGGCGTAGATGAGCGCCAGGCTGCGTTTCACCTGTGGCATGTGCGCCGGCAGCTCCTGCCCCTTGACGGCCACCACCAGGTCCTGGGCGCCGCGCCCGATACGCTCGGCGGCGCGCGCCGAGCCCTCAGCCAGCAGGTCGCCGAAACCCTCGCGGTGGGCGATCTTCTCCACCATGGCGATCATGGCCTCGGCCTGACCGAAGCGCAATTCGACTCCGTCGGTGTCCTGCCTGGTGAGGATGCCCTGCTCGAAGCAGTCCATGGCCCAGGCGATGGTGGCCCCGCAGGATATGGTATCCATGCCGTACATGTTGCAGAGCTGGTTGGCGTAGGCCACGGCCTGCAGGTCGTCGATGCCGCAGTAGCTGCCGAAGGTGGCTACCGTCTCGTACTCCGGGCCACCGTAGCGTGGGTCCACCGGATGCGGCCCGTCGGCCACCTGCACCACGCGCTTGCAGCGCACGGTGCAGGCGTAGCATGTATCGCGCTCCTTGAGGATCGTCCTGGCCATGGTGGTGCCGTCCAGGGCCGCGGCCCCCTCGAAGGTGCCGCTGGACCAGTTGCGCGTGGGCAGGCCGCCAGCCTTGTCCTGCGAAGTGACGATCTCGGCCGTGCCGTACAGACCAAGGCCGTAGACATCGGAGTCCTTGAAATTCTCCGCGCCCCAGCGGGCCAGCTCGATCAGAGCGCGGCGGTCGGCCAGGACGGGCCTGTCCTTGCCGCGCACGACGACCGCCTTCAGGTTCTTGCTGCCCATGACGGCGCCCATGCCCGTGCGGCCGTTGGCCCGGTTGGACATGTTGATCAGGGCCGCGAAGCGCACCAGCCGCTCGCCGGCCGGGCCGACTTGCAGCACCTGGGCCTTCTCGTCGCCCACCTCGGAACGGATCACTCCTTCCACCTCACCGGTGACCTTTCCCCACAGGTGCTGCGCCTGCCTGAGCTCCGCCCGGCCGTCGTGGATCCACAGGTACAGCGGGGCATCAGCCCGCCCGCGGATCACCACGGCGTCGAAACCGGCGAATTTCAGTTCAGCGGGGAAGAAGCCGCCGCACTGCGAATCGCCCACCGCGCCGGTCAGGGGAGATTTGGCCACGGCGGTCATGCGGCTCTGGCCGGAGATGGGCGCGCCGGTGAGCGGGCTCAGGGCCAGCACCAGGGTGTTTTCCGGCCCCAGTGGGTCAGCGCCGGCCGGTGTGCCCCGCAGCAGGTAATAGAGGCCCAGCGCGCTGCCGCCCACGTAGCGCCGGTAGAAGGCCTCCTCAGGCTCTTCCACCCGCAGCTCACCAGCCGACAGGTCGACGTGCAGGATCTTTCCGTGATAACCGTAGGGCATGGTCTCCTCCGAAAATCAGATGACGACTGAAAGCAAGGCAACCCGGTTGGGCAGAGGCGGGATGGCAAGAGACGCAGGACACAAGACACAGGACGCAAGGCCCAGGACACGGGGCACAAGGGAGGTCATGGGGGCCAGAGGCCAGAGCTTTCTTGTTTGGGAGGACAGGCCC
>JAJRUD010000258.1 GCA_024277995.1 Chloroflexota bacterium | reverse complement strand
GGTGCCGTGACGTGGTAAGCGTCGGAGGTCGCCGCGTAGCCCGTCACCTCGGCCAGGATCTCAGCGCCGCGCCCGCGGGCCCGCTCCAGGCTTTCCAGTACCAGCACCGCCGCTCCTTCGCCCATCACCAGCCCATCCCTGTCCTTGGCGAAGGGAGCAGGGGTTTGCCCGTAATCCTCATTGCGCCGCGAAAGGGCACCCAGGCGATCGAAGGAACCCACACCGATGCGGGTCAGCGCCGCCTCCGAGGCCCCGGCCACCGCCGCGTCGGCCATCCCGGCGCGGATCAGCATCCAGGCCTGTCCAATGGCATCCACGCCGGAGGCACAGGCCGAAGCGACGCTGTAGCACGGCCCGCGCGCACCCAGATCGATGGCCACCAGCCCGGCCGCACCGTTGGGCATGAACATGGGGATCACGAAGGGGCTCAGGCGCCGCGGGCCGGAATCTTTCATGACGAGGATCGCCTGCTGGAAGGTCTCAAGCCCTCCCACGGCGGAAGAGATGATGACGGCCACGCGGCCAGATTCCTGCTCGGCGACCTCAAGCCCCGCCTGGGCCACGGCCTCCTGCGCCGCGGCGCTGGCGAATTGCTCGAAGCGGTCTCTGCGGCGCGCCTCGCGCGCCGTCATGTGATTCTCGGGCTCGAAGCCTTTCACCTCGCACGCGATGCGCACCAACATGTCGGACGCGTCAAACAGGGTTATGGGAGCCACACCCGAGACACCCGTCAGGGCGTTGCGCCAGCTCTCCTCCGCGCTCAGGCCGATTGGGCTGACAGCGCCCATTCCCGTGATCACGACGCGTCGGTCCATCGTCTTCCTCCCGAATGTATGCGTTCGTCTGCGACCCTCCGATGAGCCTCTCAAAGGGCCTTATAACCTACCCCCGTCAGTACGGCCACCACGGGCTGCACATCATCCGCCAGCAGCGCCTCGAGCGCGGGCCAGATCACAGCCGAGGTCGGCTCAACAAAGAACCCCTTCCTCGCCAGGGCCTGATGGCCCTCGTGGATCTGCTCTTCGTCCACCGCGACCACCGTGCCTCGGCTGGCTTCGATGGCCTGGAGGACCTGATCGCCGCGCAGGGGCTGACGGATGCGGATGCCCTCAGCGATGGTCCGCCCCTCCTGCACCCACCCCAGCCCCGCCGCGCCAGCGGTATGCACGGCCCACAACGGCGCGCAGGCGCGTGCCTGAACGCCCACCATGCGCGGCAGGCGCTCGATGGCTCCCGCCTGGCGCAGGGCCTGAAAGCCGCGATAAACGCCGAGCAGCAAGGTCCCCTGCCCCACGGGCATCACCACGGCGCCTGGCGCACGACCCAATTGGGCCACGAGTTCGAAGGCTATTGTGGCCATGCCGGCCAGCCCGTGCGGCAGGTAGGCGTGACTGGCGTAGATCGCTCCGGCCTCAGCCGCCCGGCGCACAGCCTGCGAGGCGGCTGACCGCGGCCCGAGAACGCGCACCACTTCCGCCCCGTAGCGCTCAATCTGGGCACGCTTGGGGCCTGAAGCGTAATCCGGCACGAAGACCCGCGCCCGGATCCCCGCCCGCGCGGCGTACGCAGCGAAAGACGCCCCAGCGTTGCCGGAAGAGTCCTCTACCGCGGCCTCGACCCCCATCGCCGCCAGCGCGCTCACCAGCACGGCGCTGCCGCGATCCTTGAAGGAGCCCGTCGGGTTCAGGTGCTCGCATTTCAGGTGAATGGCCCGCCCCTGCAGGTCACAGGCCACCAGCGGCGTCCCGCCCTCTCCCAGGCTGATCAGGTCCGTCTCCGGCGGGAGGGGGAGACTGCGTTTGAAACACGCCAGGCCGCGCCCGATCTCCCCTGGGCTTTGCAACACTGCAGCCGGCAGCGGCCGGGCGAAATCGTAAAGGCCGCTGCAGGTCTGGCAGCGATAAGGAAAGCCTCCGGCGGGCCAGGCTGCCCCGCAGCCCGAACAGCGGAAAGGCCACGACCAGGTGTGAGGCTCGCGCTCGGCGCGTGCGGCGCTCATGATCGCCGGTCTTCAGCCTTCGGGTGATACTCCCCCTCCACCCAGGTCTCTCCCCCCGGGCCCACCTCTTTCTTCCATACGGGGACGATCTCCTTCAGCCGGTCGATGCCGTAGCGCGCTGCTTCGAAGACGCCCGTGTCCCGGTGGGCGGCCGTGCAGGCGATGAGCACGGTGGGCGTCCCGGGCTCCAGGTGCCCCACCCGCTGCACGATAGCGATGCCTTCCACGGAAGGCCACCGCTCGCGTATCTCCTGCGCCACCTGCTTCATCTTGGCCTCGGCCATGGGGACGTAGGCCTCGTACTCCAGGTAGGCCGTATCGCGGGCTGCGCCGCGCTCGGTGCGGGCGCGCACGATGCCGGTGAACACGCACGCCGCGCCGGTGGTGGGCAGGATCAGCGGCTCCAGCAGCGCGTTGATGTCCAGTTCCTCTTCGGTGATGCGCAAGAGGGTGGCGGGCTGCTGCGCACCCCCGCTGACGGGCGGGAAGATCGCCACCTCATCGCCGTCGTGAAGAGCATCCTGGGGGAAGGCGAACTCCCGGTTCACCGATACCAGCGCGCTGTCCATGGCGGCGTCCAGCCTCGGGTGCTGGCGGGCAATATGCCGCTTGAGATCGGCCACGGTGGCCTCCTCGGGCAGCTCGAGGGTTTCCTGGCGCACTCCGGCCCGATCGCGCAGCGTGGCGAAATAGAGCACCTTGACCTGCACCGTCACTCCTCCAGAACCACGTCACCGCTGCGACCGCCGTGCTTCTCCACCAGGCGCACGTCGGTGATGCGGGCGGTCCGCTCGACGGCCTTGATCATGTCATAGACCGACAGAGCGGCCACCGCAGCCGCGGTCAGCGCTTCCATCTCGACCCCCGTGCGCCCTTTGCAGCGCACCGTGGCCGTGATCTCCACGCCGGGGATCGCATCGGAGAATTCGAGCCGCACCTCCACCTGGGAGAGCGGCAAGGGGTGGCAAAGCGGGATCAGCTCCCAGGTGCGCTTGGCGGCCATCACGCCGGCCAGCTCGGCCACCGCCCGCAGATCGCCCTTCTTCAAGTCCCCCGATCGCGCTTTGGCCAGCGTCGCGGGCGACATCACCACGGCAGCTCGCGCCACCGCCCAGCGCTCACTCTCGGGCTTGGCGCTCACGTCCACCATGCGCGCCCGGCCGGCTCGGTCCAAATGGGTCAGTTCATCTTGGTCTGCCATACGGGGAATTATACAGGAAGCCCGCCTTGACACCCCATGCGCGGCTGCTATAATGGTCTGCGCCTGCCTGGGGGGCAGGCGTTGTCATGTAACGACGAGGAGTAGTGCCATGCCACCGGTCCCG
>JAJRUD010000257.1 GCA_024277995.1 Chloroflexota bacterium | reverse complement strand
TCGTTTTCAAGGTGCCTGTCTCGTTCCCGGCGGCCGTGTTCTTTGAAGCAAATCGGCCTGAGCCGTATGCAGCTCAGGCCTTCATCCTACGACTTCCAGCAGAACGTGCATGCAACCTTCTGAGGCAAATCCTATCACGTTTCCAGGGTCTTGTATAGGGCCAAATAGGCAGGTCGCTCGAAAAGTGCGCGCGGCGAGCGTTTCCGAAGGGTGTGTCCCGCGCTCCTGACAGTCGCTGGCGCTGGGCCCGAGCGGGGCAGGCATCATAGGCCGTCGCCCCATCCCTCCGGCGGGCAACGCACCCTGCCCTTCACTGCCGGGCGTGCGCGGCGGGCTTGGTGTAGAATGAGTCCATCATCATCCGCAGGCCGATGGATGGCCGACCGCAGCCGGCATCGCGCCGGCTGCTGGAATGCGGAACCTGAGGGTGCCCCATGAAGATGAGACCTGTGTTCCTGTCTCTGGCGATTCCTTTCGTGCTCGTCCTGGCGGGCTGCAATATGCCTGGAGTGGGTGGGACGCCGACGAAAACGACCGCTGCCGTGCCCGCCATCGGCCAGCCGACGGCCTCCGGAAGTGAGTCCTCGGCGACTTTGAGTGCGCCCACCGCGAGCGCGGCGCCCGCCAGCGAAACGCCTGCCCCGGCGACGGAGACCCCCGCCGAGCCCGTGGGGCCAACCTCCACCCCGGCGCCGGCCATCGTGCAGATCCCTGCCGGAAACCCGGTGACCATCAGCGAGATCCACATGATCGACGCCCTGCAGGGTTGGGCGCTGGGCGGCCGCGAGGGTGCCCAGGATCACGTGCTGGTGACCGAGGACGGCGGCCTGACCTGGATCGACGTGACGCCCCCTGAACCCGACGTGGGTGCCAAGGCAGCCTCGGGCTTCTTCAGGGACACACAGACGGCCTGGGTGCTCTACTATCCCGAAGAGGAACCATACCTGGGACCGAGGCCCATGCCCTTCGCCGTGTGGTCCACCGCCGATCGCGGCGCCACCTGGGAGCGCAGCGATCCGCTGGACCTGGAGTTCATCGGCTCGCGCCGGGACCCGCCGTACCTGGCTTTCGTCGACGGGCAGCAGGGCTGGATCATGGCCCGCCTGGGCCCAGCCGGCATGCATCGCTATCCCGTCTACCTGCTGCATACCGCTGACGGCGGGGCGACCTTGGAAGTGATGCACGATCCCTATGAGAGCGCATACCTGCAGAGCTGCGCCAAGAGCGGCATGGCCTTCGGCGATGCCCGGGTGGGGCTGGTGACCATCGAGAATTGCCCGGTGGACGGCGCCCGCATCCACTGGACGCAGGATGGCGGCCTGAGCTGGAGCACGGAGGGCGTCCCGCCTCCCTCATCGACCCCCGACCTGTTCCAGGATTCCTTCTGCGCCTCCTTCTCGCCCTGGCTCTTCTCTCCCGACCAGGCGGCGCTCGGCGTCCGCTGCACGCTCTATGACGGTGACAACCCGCAGACCCTGTCCTTCCTCTACCGCACCCAGAACGGTGGGGCGACCTGGGAATCGCTCCCTTACCCGGGGGGTGGGCTGTACTTCCTCGACCCGCAGCGCGGCTGGGCCCTGGGGCGCGAGATCTATTGGACCGCCGACGGCGGCCAGAGCTGGGTGAAGGTGAAGCAGGTGGCCTGGGACGGGCAGTTCAGCTTCGTCGATGATGACCTGGGCTGGGCGGTGGCCCGCACGGAGGCGGAGGTCGCTCTGGTGCGCACGCAGGACGGCGGCGCCACGTGGCAAATCATCGAACCGCAGGTCGCGCCTTGAATTCCGGCTGCTTTCTCGGACGGGGAGCTCGCCGCGCCTGCCGGAGAGGCCCCCAACCCCCTGTTGACAGAACGCGCGCGCCGTACTAAGCTATTCTCCGATGCGTCCGCAGGCGAACCCTAATCGTCCGAAGGGCTTCCAACATCCAATTGAGGCTGAATTCGCCCGCCTCCTGGATTTCTACCGCATCCCCTGGGAGTACGAGCCCACCACCTTCCCGCTGGCCCTCGACGAGACGGGGAGCGTCAGTGAGGCTTTCACCCCCGATTTCTACCTCCCGCTGCAGGACGTCTATGTCGAACTGACAACCATGCGCCAGGCGCTGATCACTGAGAAGAACCGCAAACTGCGCCGCCTGCGGGAGCTCTACCCCGGGATCAGGGTCAAGCTGCTCAACCGGCGCGACATGCGCTCCCTGCTCATCAAATACGGCATGGAGCACGAGGAGGCGAGGCTGATTGGCAACCCAAACGGCTCCCGATCCCAGGGCTGATCTCGATCCGGCCCTGCGCGCCGGGCTCGGCCCCATCGTATACCCAAGAGAGCAGATCGAGGCGCGCGTGGCGGAGATGGCGGCTGCCATCTCGCGCGATTACGCCGGCAAGCAACTGGTGCTCATCGGGGTGCTGAAGGGCATCGTGCTCTTCATGGCCGATCTGCTGCGCGAGCTCGTCGTTCCCGCCGCGGTCGATTTCATCGCCATCTCGCGCTTCGGCCCGCCGCAGGAGAGCCGCGGCGCCGTGCGCCTGCTCAAGGACCTGGACCTGCCCCTGGCGGGCCGCCATGCGCTGCTGGTAGAGAATATCGTCGATACGGGCTTCACCATGAGCTACCTGATGCGCGCCCTGCACGCCCGCCACCCGGCGTCGCTGGCGGTCTGCGTGCTGCTCAACCGCCCCCGGCGTCGCCTGATCGATGTGGAGCTGGACTACGTGGGTTTCGAGGCGCCGGAGGATTTTCTGGTGGGCTATGGCCTGGGCCACCACGAACGCTACCGTCAGCTTCCCTTCATCGCCCGCTTCGAGCCCGAGGACATTACCGCCGCGTGACGTGCCCGGCCGCCCAGCCGCGCCTGGGACAGACGCTGGCGGAGCGTGAAAGAAAAAACGGCGCTCTCCAGGAGCGCCGTTCGCCTTCATTAAACAAGATGCCGAGAGAAACCCCGAGTAGCTTGCGGGTGAACCAAGTTTCCGACCGCCTACTTACTGCAAACCTTGCGGCTCACAGAGCCCTACATTGGCTCCCGCTGCGCCCTCCCGAAGGAGAGTGCTTCGCTCGCTGGCTTCCCCGGCCCGAAGGCCTTTCTTCCAGCTCACGGCCTCAACGGTTAGATGGGACCGCCTGCCAATTTCAGGTTGTTTTCGGTGGTCTTCCCCTCGGCCCTCCATGGGCTTCAAGGAATCTCCCCCGGCGAGAAACATCATAGCAAAAAGCGAGGGCGCGAGTCAAGCATTTTCCCTTAAAGATATGTCCACCAACCTTAAAGTTTTTTGCAGCGGCCCCAAAGACCCATTGCGGCCGCCTGCCTCCAGCGTCTAGAATGCTCCATATCCTGCTCCTCCGCCTCCATCCGGGGTTTGCCATGCATCGTGCAGCGAGGCCTTGCTCTGTCACCCACGTGCTGAAAGCCTGCGGCGCGGCCCTCTTCCTGGCCGTGGCTCTGAGCGCCTGCGCCTCCCCGCTGCGCCTCTTCGCCACCGCTACCCCCACGCCCAGCGCCACCCCCACGCCCACCCGCACCGCCACCCCCACGCCGACGCCCACCGAGACGCCCACGCCCAGCGCCACCCCCACGATCACGCCCACGCCCACCATCACGCCTACCCCCACCGTGACCGACACGCCGACCATCACCCCCACGCCCACCTTCGATTTCCCCGACGTGACGGTGAAGATGCAGGCCCACTGCCGCTACGGCCCCGCCAAGGCTTACCTGCACGCTGGCGATCTGTACCCCGGCGACCACGGCCTGGTCTGGAACCGCAACTACGACGGCAGCTGGCTATGGGTCAAGTGGGACAAGCAATCCTGGCCCTGCTGGGTCTCGACCTCGGTGGTGGAGGTGGAAGGGGACGTGTTCACGGTGGTCGTTTACTACCGCCCGCTGCCGAAGTCCACCCTGTACGGGCCGCCCAAGAAGGTGCGCGCCGTCCGTCAGGGCGATCAGGTGATCGTGTCGTGGGACGCCGTCTGGATGACGGAGGACGACTTTCGCGGCTATCTGATCGAAGCTCAGATCTGCCGCAACGGCTACCTGGTGGACGTGGCCGTGCACACCAACGGTACCTCCTACACCTTCACCGACGAGACCAACTGCTCGCGGGCCTCCAGCGGCAAGCTGTACGCAGTGGAGAAGCACGGTTACACCGACCCCGTCCCCATCCCCTGGCCCTGATCAGCCGAGAGACATCCAGTCAACGGTATCCATCCGCAACCGCCGCCGTTCTCGCCGGTAGGCACAAGGCTTCTCGCTGCATGTTGCCGAGCGGAGGTGGCCTCTAGATCCCTCGGCGTAACGCGCCGAGGGATCCATCGTTATCACTTTGGAGGTGAACAGGCCATGGCGCGTCGGGCTCTCGTCGCGCCGGAGGGTCAAGATGGCGGGGGAACGTGTCAGGGGGCAGCGTTCCTCTTTCTATCACGCGCCATCCTCGAGTCCGCAATCGGATCCCGGGGATGGACGCTGTGCATACCGTCAAATCGGGGTGTCCCTTGGACGACGCAAAACCGTTCAGAGGGGATGGTTGGCGGATGGAGGCTGTTGGGATGGCGAATCCGGTAGCGCGTTGGCGACGGCACCGGTCCACTGGTCAGGGCCTGGTGGAGTTCGCATTGGTGCTTCCGATCCTCCTGCTGCTCCTGCTGGGCGTTTTCGAATTCGGAAGGCTGATGGTCATCTACGCCGGGGTGACCTCGGCCAGCCGTGAGGCGGCTCGTTTTGGGGCCGCTGTGGGAGACGGCCAGGGCGGGCTGGAGGGCTATCGCGACTGTCAGGGCATCCGTGAGGCGGCCCGGCGTGTGAGCGTTTTGCTGCCCGTCAGGGACGTGGATATCGCCATCTGGTATGACAACCCCAATACCGGCTTCTATGAGCCCAACTGCCCGCCGGCCCACGTTTCGCTCGGCGACCGCATCGCGGTGCGCGTCAGCGTCGTCTACCGGCCCATCGTCCCGCTGGTGCCGCTCCCCGAAATGCCCATTCAGTCGGAGGCCAAGCGCACGATCTTGAAGGATGTGTACATCAAGTAGCCCCCGCCCGGCGGCGCATTGCGGGGCGCGGGGAGAGGCAATGGGAGGTGGTGCATGACCGCCAAGAGGGTCCCAAGGGGTGCCCGGGGTCAGAGCCTGGTCGAGCTGGCCATGGGCGTGACCGTGCTGCTGCTGCTCATGGCGGGCACTGCGGATCTTGGGCGCGCGTTCTACAGCTATCTCTCCCTGCGCGACGCGGCGCAGGAAGGCGCTGCCTACGGCTCCATCGCGCCGGCGGACGTATCCGGGATACGCCTGCGGGTGCGGGAGAGCTCCAGCGGACCCATCGATTTCGCCGATTTCAGCGACGATCAGATCCTGGTCCAGGTCGACGGCTACGCCTGCAGCGGATACAGCATCACCGTCACGGTGGAATACCAGCTGCCGCTGGTGGCGCCCTTCCTGGCCGGCGGCACGCTGAACCTTTCAGCCTCCGCGACGGACACCATCCTGCAGCCCCCGTGTTGAGCGGCGGGCCCGGCGGGGAAGTGAGGACGGCATCATGAGAAACACAAGCTGGGAATCGGGACAGGCGCTGGTGTTGCTGGTGCTGGCCCTTGTCGGCCTGATCGGCTTCACGGCGCTGGCTTTGGACGGCGGCATGCTCTACGCCGAACGCCGTCGGGGGCAGAACGCGTCCGACGCCGCCGCGCTGGCCTCGGCGCTGGCCATCATCCAGGGCCGGGACTGGAAGAGCGTCGCGGTCGAGCGCGTCACGCGCAACGGCTTCCCCGTCGTCGTCCAGGAGTGCGACCCTCCGGGGCCCGACTGCATCCTGGGTGTCGGCGAGCGCTGGACGGTGCAGGTGAGTCATCCCCCGCGCGGCGGGTCCTTTCAGGGTGACACAGCCTACGTTCAGGTCGTGCTGACCTCTCAAGTGGCGACGAACTTCGCCCACATGGTCTTTTCGGGTCCCTTGCGCAGCACCACGCAGGCCGTCGCCCGCATGTGGCCCGAGCAGTCCATCGCCCCGGGCTACGCCATGTACGCTGCCACCCGTGAGGGCTGCAAAGGCCTCTGGTTCGCCGGAACTGGGGACACCGTCATTCGCGGCGGCAGCATCTTCTCGAATTCGGAGGCCCACTCCGCAAATTGCCATTCCTGTGTGCAGGGTGGGGCAGGTGTCATCACCGTCGAGCCGCCCGGGCAGATCCAGGTGGTGGGCGGGTTCGAGATGGGGGGCAGCGGCGCCGTGAGCCCGGCCCCCGTCGAGGGCGTGTCCCATCAGCCGCTGCGCCCTGTCCCGCTGCCCGATTGCTCCGGCCTGCCGGACTACGGTGCGGTGAAAGTCGTCGGCGGCAGGCAGGTCACCCTCCAGCCCGGTCGCTATGCCAGCATCTCCGTCGGCGCCTCGGCCTCCGTCAGCCTGGAGCCGGGGATGTACTGCATCTATGGCGACGACGGGTTCGCCGCCACCGGCGGCTCCGTCAGCGGGACGGGCGTGATGCTCTACATCCAGCAGGGCCCCTTCGACCTGGGAGGCAACACCTTTGTCGACCTGAGGGCTGAAACGACCAAGGGTACATTGTTGGACGCCTCCAGGAACGATTGGAGGGGCATGCTGCTGTACGTCGACCCGGGTAATGACTCGGATATCAAGATAACCGGCACCTCAGGCTCCGTCTATGCCGGCACGATCTACGCGCCCGGCTCGCTCTGCAACGCCCACGGCACCGGGGACAGCCTGGGCCTGCACGCGCAGATGATCTGCGATAAAGTGAAGGTGACGGGGACGGCCGCCGTGATGATAAACTACGTCGAGGAGCAGGCCTATCATCTGCCGCCCGCCATCGATCTGGCGCGTTGAACCCCTCCTGCGACTGCATGAGCCGCAAGCCGGGGTTGCGGCAGCGGGCGTGGGGTGCACCGGCGGGCATCCCCGCCTGGCGGTTGGTGCCATGCGATGAGGCTTCCGATCCTTCCGGGGAGGTGGAGGGGAGACCGATCCCCCGCCGCCCTTCTTCGCGGGTAACATCACAAGGATCATTTCGTTATTCATGAATGAGAAAGCATGGCGGCGGGGAAGCCCGGCTGAGGACGAACAGGCCCTGGTGAAGCGTGCCGTCGGGGGCGATGCGGATGCCTTCGGCGAGCTCTACGAACGCTACCTGGAGGCAATCTTCCGCTATCTCTACTACCGGGTGGGAGAGGTTCAACTGGCCGAGGACCTGACGGAGACGGTTTTCCTGAAGGCCTGGAGCGCGCTGCCCCGCTACC
>JAJRUD010000256.1 GCA_024277995.1 Chloroflexota bacterium | reverse complement strand
CCGACCAGGCCACTCCGAGCGGTGCATCACCAATCAGTACAACCGCATACCCTTGCCGCGACGCACTCCTCTACTAAACAGCACGTGGATGACGCGGGTGGTCCGAAGTGCCTGCGAACGCACGCTCATTATACCTACCGCTCTGGGGGTTGTCAAACTCAGAGGCCCCCGGGCTCGTCCAGGAGCACTTTGTCCGCGCCGCGGTCTACCTCCCAGGGGTAAATGATGTACGCGTCGGTGATGGCGGCGTAAAAGTCGGGCTCGGCCTCCGTGAACAGGCTGCGGTAGGGATTGAAGTGCAGCACACAGGTATACGGTCTGCCGCCGGCGGCAGCCACGCGGTTCTTCACAGCGGTGATCGTCCGGCCAGAGCCCCAGACATCATCCACCACCAGCACGCGCCGGTCGCGCAACTGTTCGTCGGAGGGGAACTGGATGAAGCGCGGCCAGGCGAGCAGTTTGGCGCCCTGGCGCTCCGCTTCGAAGGGGAAGTCCACTGCGGCGGTGAGGACGTTCTTGATGCCGAGCGCCTCGCAGAGCATCCCGCCGGGGATGATCCCGCCGCGCGTGATGATGACCATGGCGTCGAATTCGGTTTCGAATTGCGGCAGAAGATGGATGATCAGTCGATCGACGTCATCCCACGTTAGAAGTTCCCTGCGTTCGGGCATTCCCTGGCCTTTCCCTCTGCCTCTCAATTGAGCGCCATGATACACCGTGCCGCCTGCGGCACAAACGCTGGTCAAGATGGCCGTTCATCGCTTTCTGGGCCGGTGAGCGGCTCAAGAATCAGGGCGACGCGCTTCCCCGCGGCGCGCGTCAGCAGGACGGTAGCCTGGCCTTCGCCGCTCAGTCGCAGCTTGCGCAGGAAGACATCGACGTCCACGGGGGATCCGCGCTTTTTCAAAGTCGCCTGCCCGATATCGCGCTGCCTCAAGGCCCGCCTCAGGCGCTTGAGACCGAAAGGAAGCGCCTCCACCAGGCGGTAGGCGCGGGCAAAGGGGGTGTTGATCAAGCGGTCGCAGGTGAGGATGGCGATGGTGGGATCTATCTGCGCCGCACCGATATGGGCGCCCAGTTTGTGGACCAGGCCGGCCCTGAGCACCGCCGGATCCGGCTCGTAAATGTAGCGACGCGGCGGCTCGATGGGCAGCGGCGGGCCCTCCGGCCCGGTCAGCGTGTGCGGACCCGGCAGCAGGGTGGCGCGCTGGTCGGCGCTCTTAAAGCGGCCGAACCACAGGGTGGCCTCCTTCAGCGATCCGCGCAGGGAGATGAACTCCCTCTCGCAATCCAGCCCTTCCAGTTCCGCGCGGCGCACCGCGGGGCTGACTTTGACGGCCAGGCCGCTCAGAAGGGGCAGCCAGACGTTCAGGAGAGAAAGGGGTGGATGGTAGTCCTGGACGCGATGGATGCGTCTGCCGTCATCCCGCCGTTCAGGGTCGAAGAAGGCTGCGCTGCCGGGCGGAAATTGCAGCGGCAGCGCATGCAGGTCGGCTCGGATGAGGTGGATCTGGCCCTGGCGACCCAGTGCCTCGGCGTTGGCTCTGAGCAGGGCCAGGCGCAGGCTATCACGGTCAACCGCCACAACTGGCGCCATGGCGGCCAGCGCCATCGCGTCGGCGCCCAGACCGCAGCCCAGGTCAAAGACCATCGGTGAGCCCTGGAAGCGCCGGGCGCGATGGGCCGCCACCGCCTCGGGGGTGGCCTGTTCGAGCGCGCTGCGCTCGAAGTACATCACCCCGGCGCGCGGGAATTTCTCGCGCGCCCGGCGGCGCAGGATAGCCTGTTCCACGGCGGCGCGGGCGACCGCCTCCGGGAAGCGCCGCGCCAGCTGCTGGACAAGGGGCAGGAAATCAGGCTCTTTCGGCTGCGCCTCGCCCGCCGCCAGGAGGGCGGCCTGTCCGACGGGCGTCTGCAGAGCGCGCAGCGCTTCTAGATGCATCGGGCAGCGTCAGGGGAGCCATGAGGGCGACTCCCAGGGTCTACCCCAGCGACCGCATCAGGTCCAGGAATTCGTCCCATTCCTCCTGGAAGAAGTGCAGTGTCAACTGTCCCAGCTCGACGTGATATGTGGTCTCGCCATCGGGTTCCTTCGCCGACCAGGCGATGAAGTGGTCTGTCTCTGCCAGGTTCTTCGTCTCCAGCTGCGGTTCTTCGCTCATGAGTATCTTCTCTCCTTGCGGTTGAATCTTGCCGTCCGGGGGGTGGTCTCAGCGGCGATCGCTCGAGCTTGCTGTCCATGCAGCGGCGCCGGCGGTCAGGGTTTCACGTCGCCGTGACGCCGCAAGCGGCGCGTCAGCCATGCCCAATGGAAGACCTCGGCCGCAGGCGATGTGGCGTCGATGGGCGGGTTCCAGGGGTCCAGGTCCAGCATCTTGCGGTAGGTGTAGCGCCCCAGCAGCAGCAGCGTGGCGACGGAGGGGGCGGAGAGCAGCAGGCCGATGACGCCCGCCAGGCTGGCGCCGAGGATGGCTCCCACCAGCACCAGGACCGGGTGCAGGTTCAGGGCGTCGCCCATGATGCGCGGCAGCATGACGTAATCGATGATCTGGTTCAGCACGAAGAGCACACCGATCACCAGGGCCATGTGCGTGAGCGGTGACAGGCCGAGCCAGTTGGTGGGCTGGAAGACGGCCACGACCCCGGCGATGGCGCCGGCGACGAATGGCCCGAGGATGGGAACGAACTTGGACAGGCCGGTAAGTACGCCCAGGCCGAGCGAGAATCGCACGCCGAGCATCGCCATCAGCAGACCGGTCAGGGTCCCCGTTGCCACCGCCACGAGCAATTGGCCGCGCAGGAAAGCGTTCCAGATGCGCGCCAGGGCGGCCTGCAGCCGGCGCAGATCCTGCTCATAGCCGGGGATCGAAAGGCCGCGCCAGGCGGATCGTACACGTTCGAAGTCCATGGATATGAAATAGGCGATGGCCAGCACGAAGATCATGCGCCCGAGGGATTCGAGGGCGACGGTCGCCAGGCCCGTGAGCAGCGTGCTCATGCGCCCCAGAACGGGCTGCAGGGCCGCCAGCGCCTGATCGGCGAGGACACCCAGATCCACCATGGCCAGATCGAACTCGAAGGGGCCGATGAAGAGCGGGTCCCTGCCCATGGCCTGGAGCTGCTCCGGCAGGCCGAACAGGAAGTGCTGAACGGTGAAGAAGAGCGCCTGGAGCTGCTGGATGATAGCCAGGCCCGTCGCGGTGGAGACGGCGGCGATGAGCACCACCAGGACCAGGAAGCACAGGTTGGTGGCGAGTCCCCAGGGGAGGCGGGCGCGCAGGTGCAGCAATCGGATCAGGGGCAGGATCAGATAGGTCAGGATGCCGGCGACGACCAGCAGGGGCACGATGGCCTGCAGCCGGAAGAGCAGCGCTCCCACCAGCGCCATACCGATGAGGGCCACGAGGGCCTTGGTGGCTGTGCCCCAGGGGGGAGAGGAGGGGTGCGTGCTGCTCATTGCTCGTTATCCGGCGGGTCTGCGCGGCGAGCGCGTCGGCGGGGAAGCCGCTTCTTGATCCACTCGAGTGGGACGAGGCGGCGGCGCTTGCTCACGGTCGCCGTCAGGGCAGGGCTGGGCCAGGATTGCAGGTCCACCGTCTTGCGATAGACGTAGCCCAGCCACAGGCGCAGGGTGGCCACGGTGGGCGCGGCCAGTAGAATCCCCAACATTCCAGCCAGCATGGCACCGCCCAGGGCCGAAAGCAGCACCAGCAGCGGGTGCAGGTTGAGGCTTTGGCCGATGATGCGCGGCACCAGCACGTTGTTCTCGATCTGCTGGATGAGTACGAAGACACCCAGAACGATCAGCGCGAAGACCCAGGGCTCCAGCCCCCACCAGTTCGATCCCTGAAACAGGGCCACCAGGACCGCGATGGCTCCGGCGATGAAGGGGCCGAACATGGGCACGAATTCCAGCAAGCCGGCGATCAAGCCCAGCACCAGGGCGAAGCGTACGCCCAGGATGGCCAGCACGGGCGCAACGACCAGGCCGATCACGAGTGCCAGGATCAGTTGACCGCGCAGGAAACTCTGCCAGACGCGGCCCGTCTCCTGCGTCAGGCGCTGGAAATCGGGGCGATAGGCAGGCGGCACCATCTCGAGCAGGGAGTCTTCCAGCGAGCCGTAATCCAAGAGCAGATAGTAGCCCATGACCAGCACCGCCAGCAGCCAGCCCACGACGGAAGCCGTCGCGCCGGCCACGGAGGCCAGCAGGGCGCCGGTCTGAGAAAGGGCCGGTCGGATGACAGAGGCCAGCGCCTGGATCACGGGCTGCAGATTCGCCTGGCTGAAGTCCAGCACCCAAGGGCCGAGGCTGATTTGGAGCTGGTTCAACGCCTCGAGCTGGTTGGGGATCTGGACTGAAAGCTGGCGCAGATCCTCCACCAAGCCGATCAACTGTTGGGATATGGCGATGCCGATGCCGGTCGTTGTGCCGGCCATGATCAGCAGCAGACCGAGATAGACGATGAAAACCGCCAGGCCGCGCGAGACACGCCGGTGACGGGACAGGGCGACGACCAGAGGATGCAGTATGTAGGCCAGGAGCATGGCCAGGAAAAGGGGCACGAAAAGGCTGCGCAGGCGATAGAACAACAGGCCTGCCAGCAACACCAGCAGCACGCCCGATACCAGGCGCGTGCCCGGCTGCCAGGGCGGGGATTGGATCTCAGGCTGCTTGGGCCGGCTGCTGGTTTTCGTCATAGTCTGCAAGACGCGGTTCGGTGGCGGAGCCAAAGGGATCTTGATCGAAGAGACAGGCGAGCAGGTAGCGCGAGAGCACGCGCAGGCTGGCGATGGTCGGCGCGGCGAGCACCACGCCCAGCACGCCCGCCAGCGCCGCCCCTGCCACGATGCCGAGGATGATGACCAGCGGGTGGAGGTGCACCCGCCGGCCTATGATGCGCGGGATGAGGTAATTCAGGTCGACCTGCTGGAAGACCAGGTGGAGGCTGATCAGGATGACCATCACCAGCCAGTTGGGCAGAGGGATCCAGGTGGAGCCCTGGAAGAAGACCAGGATGGAGGCGATGGTGAGCCAGATTCCGTGTCCGACAGAGGGGACGAATTCCAACAACCCGGCCAGTACCGCCAAAGCGAGCGTGAAGGGCAAGCCGAGGATGAAGCCGGCAATGGTGAAGATGACCGCCACGGTCGCAGCCAGCGTCAGCTGCCCGCGGAAGAAAGCGCTCCAGATAGCGTTGATCTCGGCCTTCAGGCGCCGGAAATCCCCGCGATAGGCTGGCGGAGGGATCCGCTCAGCCCAGGCCATCAGTTGCTCGGAATCCTTCACCAGGTAGAAGGAGATGACAATGATGAAGACCACCCACGCGAAGGATGTGATCACCTCCACGGCGATGCCAAGAGTCTGCCCGAAGAGCGGTTCGAGGACCGCCTGCATGGCAGCGACGGCCTGCTCGACGAGTTGTACCCCATCGATGGTCAGGGGGCCGATCACGACCCGCTGGCCGAGGAACCCCTCGACATCGAGGATGATCTGCTGGAAATCCAGGTTGAGCATGGTGAGCTGATTGACCAGCGGTGGCACGAAAAGGGCCGGAATCACCGCCAGGATGGCCAGCACGACGACGTAGGCCATCAGGGTGGCGAGGCCACGAGAAAGGTGCAGGCGGCTCTGCAGGCCGTTGACGAGAGGAGAGATCACATAGGCAAGGATGGCCGCCAGCACGAGCGGTGGAATGACCACCCTGAAGCTGGACAACAGGTACAGCGCGAATAGCGTCAGCAGGGCACTGACGAAGAGCTTGGTGCTTGTAGACCAGCGTGGTCGCGCCGTCGGGAGCGTCATGAGGCGATTTTAATACAAATCCCTTTCCTTGCAGCCCTTTCAGATAGCCGGAGTATCGCACGGGATGGCGCAGCGGCCAAATGCACGGCCGGCTTCTTCAAAACCCGGAAGAGGGTCCTTCACAGAGTGCTCTTTCCCCACCGCCCTGATCCTGTCGAGGGATGGCGGCGAAAAAGGGGGCGTGCTCCGCTTTCCTTCCACGGTGTCGCGGATATTCGCCTCTCCGCAGGCGGGTGTTCAGTCTTTTCCAGGCAAGTATCTACCACCAGGCCACCAGGATGCAAAGAGGCGCCGCGGCACCCGGTGCTTCCCATGGCGTGCGCTGCGCTGTTCTTGCTTGTGCCGCCGGGGCTTGAAGAGCCAAGGTTGGCACGATCGCATCGGTGCCCATCCACGATCCCCGTGGGGAAGGATTGTTGGGGTTTGGGACGGGGATGGCGGGAGAGAGCCGGTCTCGCGCCAAGGTCTTGCCCCTTTGCGTCGAAAGGACAAGGGCCCCCGTGTTTCGGGGGCCCTGGATATGTCCTCAACGGTTGGATCAGCGGCGGCTGTGTGAGCCGGAGCTGCGGCCGCCGCCACCTTTGCGTCCGCCAGAACGTCCGCCGCCGCCCCCGCTGCGGCGCGGCGGCTTGCGGTCGCGCGCGAGGGCCTCTTCGGGGGTCCAACCTTCCAGAACGGCCTGACGTGAGAGGCGGATACGCCCATCCGGGTCGATGTTGGTAACCATGACGGTGATCTCATCGCCGACCTTGGCCACATCTTCCACGCGCTCGATGCGTTCGCTGTCGAGCTGCGAGATGTGCACCATGCCGTCCACGTTGGGCAGGATCTCGACGAAGGCGCCGAAGTCGGTGGTGCGCACCACGCGTCCGGTGTAGATGCGTCCCACGATGGGCTCTTCGGTCAGCCGCTCGATGCGTTCGCGGGCCGTCTCGGCGCTGTTGCCGTCGGCGGCGGCGATGAAGATGGTGCCGTCATCGGAGATGTCGATGCGGGTGTTGGTCTCTTCCTGGAGGGCGCGCACTGTCTTGCCGCCTGGGCCAATGATGGCGCCGATCTTCGACGGGTCGATCTTGACGACGGTCATGCGCGGCGCGTGCGGCTTGAGCTCGGGGCGCGGCGCCGGCATCAGGGCTTCGATCTTGTCCAGGATGAAGAGACGTGCCTGCAGGGCCTGGTCCAGCGCTTCGGACATGATATGCGGGGTGATGCCCATGGTCTTGATGTCCATCTGAAGGGCGGTGATGCCCTTACGGGTCCCGGCCACCTTGAAGTCCATGTCGCCCAGGTGGTCCTCGATGCCCTGGATGTCGGTCAGGACGACGTAGCGCTGGTCGTCCTTCACCAGACCCATGGCGATGCCAGCGACCGGCGCCTTGATGGGCACGCCCGTGTCGAGCAGCGCTAGCGTGGAGCCGCAGACGGAGGCCATCGATGTGGAGCCGTTGGAGGAGAGCACCTCCGAGACCAGGCGCATGGTGTAAGGGAAATCATCCTCGGGTGGGAGCACCGGCAGCAAGGCCCGCTCAGCCAGCGCGCCGTGCCCGATCTCGCGTCGGGAAGCGCCGCGCAGCATGCGCACCTCGCCTACTGAGAAGGGCGGGAAGTTGTAGTGGTGCATGTAGCGCTTCTCTTCGGCCGGGAGCAGGTTGTCCAGCTCCTGGCGCTCGCGCGGGGTGCCCAGCGTGGCCAGGGTGAGCACCTGTGTCTCACCGCGTGTGAAGAGCCCGGAGCCGTGGGCGCGCGGGCTCAGATCCACCTCGACGTGGATGGGCCGGATGTCCTGCGGGTCCCGCCCGTCGATGCGCACGCCGTTCTCCAGGATGCGCTTGCGCACCTCGGCTTTCAGCACCTCGCCAAAGGCCTTCTTGACGGCGGCCTCCTCATAGGCGGCTTCGTCGCCTGTGGCAAGGGCCTCGACGGCCTCTTGCTTGAGGCTGTCTTCCAGCGCGTCGAACTCGTGCTTGGCGTGCGGCTGTGCCAGCACCTGCTCCAGGCGATCGCCAAGCCACTCGCGCACGGCCTGCTCCACGCCTTCGGGCAGGGCGAAAGAGGGGTAGCTGCGCTTTTCCTTGCCGAGCGCGCCCCGCATTTCTTCCTGTACGTCGAGCAGCGGCTGCATGGCCTTATGGGCGGCTTCGATGGCTCTGACCGTGACGTCCTCTCCCACTTCATTGGCCGCGCACTCGACCATCAGGATGCCGTCGCGCGCGCCCGAGACGCGCAGGTCGAAGCCGGAGGCTTCGGTTTCCTGGTAGGTGGGGTTGAAGCGGAAGTTCCCTTCGGGATCGAGCGTCACGCGCAGCGCGCCGACCGGGCCCTGGAAGGGCACGTCGGAGATGGTGAGCGCGGCCGAAGCCCCCAGGATCCCCAGCACGTCGATGGGGTTCTCGCCGTCGGAAGACAGCGCGTACAGGATCACCTGCACGTCGTTGCGCATGTCCTTGGGGAAGAGGGGGCGGATGGTGCGGTCCACCAGGCGGGCGATGAGGATGGCGGCTTCGGTGGGGCGCCCCTCGCGCCGGAAGAAGGAGCCGGGGATGCGCCCGCCGGCGTACATGCGCTCCTCGTAGTCGACCACCAGCGGGAAGAAATTGATCCCCTCGCGGGGCGTCTTGCCCATGGTGGCTGTGGCCAGGAGCATGGTGTCTCCCTGGCGCACGGTG
>JAJRUD010000015.1 GCA_024277995.1 Chloroflexota bacterium | reverse complement strand
CCATCTGAGCGATTGGGATCACCAGAGCGCGAACGACCCGGTGTGCAACGCGGAGACCTCCATCGGTCCGCAGTCGATCTTCGGCTGGATGGACTACAAGGGTTCGGGCTACATGGCCCAGGGGGACAACGGCAACGCCTCATGCAAGGTGTATTTCCACATCAAGCCGGTCGCGGAGTGATGGCGCGGGGATGGAGGCGGAGCGTGGCGAGCGAAGCAGCGCGCGTATGCCGACATGATTCCATGGGCAGGCGGGGGTGGGTGATTCCATGATATTCTGAGGGACGGGGGCGAAGGGGATCGGTGGCCGGCGCCTTCCTCGATGGCTGCGCGAGGTGGCTGCTGGCGCAAGCAGGGGAAGCCTGGAAGCTTCCTGTGGCGAGACTTCCAGAAGGGGGCCGAAACGGGCGGGGCGCGGAGCGCCGTGTCATGCGGAGCAACCCATGGTTGAGTTGACGCGCTTGCGTATCTTTGTCCAGTGCGCCGAGAGCCTCAATTTCACGCAGACGGCGCGCGAATTGCATATCTCACAACCGACAATCTCCCACCACATCAAATCCCTGGAACGGGAAATCGGGATGCCGCTTTTTGCCCGAATCGGCGGCGGCCTGCAGTTAACCGAGGCAGGACGGGCCCTGCTCCCATGGGCGCGCAAGCTCCTGCGGGAGGCCGTTCAACTTGAAGAGATGATCGCCTCCATGCAGGATGACATTGTTGGGCACCTGCGCATCGCCTGCAGCACGACCACGGGGAAATACATTCTGCCCCAATTTGCGGCGCGCTTCCACGAACGCCACCCGCGCGTGCATGTGTCGATCATGCGCTGCACGGCGGAGCACGTCGTCCCCAAGTTGATGCAGGATGAGGCGAACCTCGGCGTGGTCAGTTACGATGTCTGCGGCGGTGACCTGGAATGCCAAGAGTTCTTCGTTGACCACATAGTCCTCATCGTCCCTCCTGGTCACCCATGGGTGGCTCGTGAAGCGATCGAGGTCTCGGAACTTATCGGGCAGCCAATCATCGTCCGCGAGCCAACCTCCGGGACCCGGCGCGTGATGCTGGCCGAGCTGGGGCAGCACGACATCGCCCTGGATGATTTGGACGTCTTCCTTGAGGTCGGCAATGCTGAGGCGATCGTGAAGACGGTGGAGGCCGGCTACGGAGTGGCCTTTGTCTCGCGAATCGCTGCCGGGTGGGCGCTGAACCAGGGCAGCGTGGCAGAAATCAAGGTTCGCGATACCGACATGCACCGCAAGGTGTACATGGTGCGCAGGAGCCTTCAGACGCCCAGCCGTGCTGTGGAAGCTTTTTGGGGCTTCGTTCACGACCCAGCCAATCGTGATCTGATCAGTATGGCTGAAACGTGACCGGTTGATCACTCTGGCTGCCCGCCGCGAGCGACCACGACTGGGCGTAGAGGCGCAGGCACCGTCAGGCCCGGGGGAGGGCGACCGCCCTCGCGCAGGGTGAAGGCCCCACCATTAGAGGGCGGTCGCGTGTCTATGGGCGATTCTGAATCCCGGGCGGCCCCGTGGCCTGGACATGGTCCAAACCGGGCCTAGAAGGTGAAAGTCAGGCCGGCTCCGTCGATGTCCATCAGATAAGGGGGCGCCTTCTTGATCTTGATGCGTTCGTCGCGCAGGTCTTCGGGGTCAATACCCTTGTTCTCCAGCGCCAATTCGCAGAGCACAATCTCGCCGCCCTGATCCAGGATGTCATTGAACAGCTTGACGGGATTGGGGAGCCCCTTCGGAGTGCCGAGCTTTTCCAGCTCACCCTTGAGCATCCAGCGCGCTCCCGCTGGGCAGATGAAGACGTGGACTTCGTAATCGATGGCGATGCCCGACGAAGCGAAGATGAGCGTGGGCATGATGTTCGCCGGTGTGTCGCCATTACATACGACTGCCATTTTTTCAGCCATGGTTGTTTCTCCTTTACTCGAATGGCTCTGCGCGGCTGATTGGATTCAGGTTGAAGCTGCCCCCATCGGAATCGTTTCGATCGATTCAACGTTGCCACGCTTCTGATGGTAGATGGCAAGCGGGCGGTAAACGATGTGGGCAAATTTGCTGAGCGGGAGCATGACGAGAAGATCCATCACCAACGCCACGTGAAGAATCAGGAGCGGATAGGCCCAGGTCGCAGGAGGCCGGGAATATGCCGCGATCTCCAGCAGAAAGCCGCTAAATCCTACCGACCAGATCAAGACCAGCAGTAGCCAATCGGAGACGTGGGACTGCGCGGCATACCTGTCCTGCTTTCGGAAGCGGATCATCATTGCCAGCGTGGTGCCGTACATGAGCAGAACACCGGAAAGGGTCCCGAGCAGCCTGGCGGGGTAATAGAGCGGAACCCAGGCGCCGAGAGGTTTGAAGAGGAAATCCAGCGCAGTGGCACCGAACAGTCCGATGAAACCGAACATGATGGTCGCATGGCGGAACCATTTGCGTAGAAACCAAGGTTTGCTCCGATCCTCTTCGCATTCGTCTTCTCGATAGTCCTTGTGGCCGAGCACCTGCTGCCATACCGTCAGCCAGGCTGCCTTACACCAGGCCTGGCCGCGTTCGCCACGGGCTGAAGCGCTGATCGGCAGATGAGCCGCGTTGGCAATTGAGCGCGTCATGCGCGCAATGCCGACCATCATCGCCAGGGCAACGATTGCAAATAGGACGATGCCGCTGATTTGAACGACTACCTCGGGTAGGAACTCCCAAAGGGCGAGCTTGTCGAAGGCTGTTCCCTGATTGAAGGCCAGGAGAAATACGGCGAAGAAGGATACGAGCAGGAGGTTGAGCAGGACGTTGAACCAGGGGATAGTGAACATGGCTTTCGCGATGCCGGTGAAATCGTATTCGGCGAGGGCGTACCTTCGGGCTGCCGCCATGAATTCCCCGGGTTCGGCCTGACGAGGGCAGGTCTTTGAGCACTCGCCGCAGTAATAACAAAGCCAGAGCTCTTTTGAGCCGATCAGGGCATCTTTGGCTCCGATCTGCGCATAGCGAATCATCCTGCGCGGAAAACTCGCGTCACCTGTGAGCGGGCAGACGGCGGTGCAGTTGCCGCAGTTGAAGCAGGCTTCGATATCGATGGCTCCGTATTGCTTGATCTCGGACAGCAGGCTCGTGTCTACGCGCGTGCTCATTCGGCCACTTCCTCTGCGAGCTGGTATTGGTAGTAATCAGCATCCCTGCCGACTTCGCGCACCATGTCGTATTTCTTCATGGCCATCACGTGCCAGAGCACCTTGTCGGAGGGTAGCCCCGATGCGGCGGCGATCTGGGGGATGGTCTTCGGGCCGCCCTTCATCGCCGCCCGCAATTTCTTCCGGAAGGCCTGCTGCTCTTTCAACAGGGCTTGCGTGCGCGCCACGGTTTCGGCGTGTTCCTCGCGCAGGCGCTTGAGCGCGGTCGTGCGCTCCCTGGCCTTCTCTTTCGCGTTCATGCTTCCACCTCCACCAGGGCCGGTATTTCGGCGGCAATGGCCGCCACCATGGCCTCGTACTGGGCGAGCGTCCAGCCCTGCACGTCGATGGCGCGGTTCGGGCAGGCGCTCACGCACACCCCGCAGCCCACACAGATGGCCGGCGAGATTACGGCGCGCTGGACCTCTTTCCCGTCTATGACCCGAGTCTCCAGCTGGATGGCGCCTTCATACTGGCAGGCATCGACACACGCCCCCGTGCCCGTGCAGCGCCCAAGATCGACGTGCGCCACGAAGGGCTCCAGTTCGACCAGGCCCTGGCTGAGCAGCCCGGCGACCTTGGAAGCGGCCGCTTCGGCGGCGGCGCAACTCTCCTGTATGTTCATCGGGCTCTGCGCTGTCCCGGCCAACACGATCCCGGTCACGGCGGTCTCCACCGGGCGCAGCTTGGGGTGTACTTCCAGCAGAAAGCGGTCGTTGCCTGGCGAGAGCTTGAGCACGTCGATGAGGTCCTCGATCGGGCCGGGCATCATGCCCACCGCCAGCACGACGAGATCGGCAGGCACTTCCAGTTCCTCTCCCCAGGTGAGGTAATCATTGACCTTCACCACCAGCGGGTGCTCGCCGGTGGGATCGGCGATGACGACCGGGCCCTGCTCGGTGTGGAAGCGCAGGAAACGCACGCCGCTCAATGAAGCCTGCCTGTAATACTCCTCGTGCCCGCGGCCGTAGGTGCGGATGTCCTCATAAAGGTCGAAGATTCGGATCTGCGGGAAACGGCGACGCAGGTCTGCTGTTGCCTGCAGCGTCGCAGTGCAGCAGACGCGCGAACAGTAGTCGTTCACCTTGCCGTCCGGCTGCGGCTCATGCACGCCTGGCACCTGGCGGCTGCCGACGCAGTGGATCATGGCGACCTGCCGCACCGGGTGCCCGTTCCACATGAGCTCGCCGGCATCTTCGGCCATGGCCATGATGCGGATGAACTGAGGTAGAGTGACTACCTCCGGATATTCGCCATATCCATATTCGCCCGGCCGCGGCTCATAGGGCTGGAAGCCGGTGGCAATCACGATCGCGCCGACGGTAATCTGGAAGGTCGTCATCTCGCGTTCCAGCCGGATGTCTTTGGGATTGACCTTGGCACACTCGCCGCAAAGCGTGCAGTGCTCCCAGTCGATGGCTGCCGTTGGCGGGTGGCAGCCGGGATAGCGGAAATAGATCGCCTTGCGCCTGGTGAGGCCATAGTTGAATTCATCCGGGACCTCCACGGGGCAAGCCTCGATGGCTGCCTGGATGCCCGGCGCGACGCCGCGCACGCCACGCGCCACTGGGCGCAGCTGCACCTGGAAGTCGCCAACGCAGCCCTTTGTGGCGACGATCACAGTGCTGGTGTAAATGGTCACTTTCGGGTGATGGACGACCTTTTCGATCAGCTCATGCAGCGCTGGACGCGCTTCCTCGTCTGTTGGAAAGACGCTTTCGAGCTGGGCCATATGCCCGCCCAGGAAGGGTGTCTTCTCGATCAGCGTGACCTTCAGACCCCGCTCGGCGATGTCCAGAGCGGCTCGCAGGCCGGCCACACCGCCGCCGATCACGAGAGCGTGCTTCTTCGCCTCCAGGCGAATCGGCTCGAGCGGCTCCAGATGCCGGGCCTTGGCGAGGCCGGCATTCATCAGGCGAATGGCCTTCGCCGTGGCGCCCTCAGGGTCGTCGTGCGTTACCCAACTGTCCTGCTCTCGAATCCCGACGTGGTGGTAATAGTAAGGGTTCAGCCCGGCCCGGCTGACCGTGCCGCGAAAAGTCTGTTCGTGGAGGAAGGGTGAGCAGGCGCCGATGACGACACGGTTCAACTTATGCTCGCGGATGTCCTCCTCGATCATGGCCTGGCCTGCATCGGAGCACATGGACATGTTGGTTCTCGCGACGATCACGTCGGGCTGTTCGCCAAGCACCTTGGCGACCCGTTCACAGTCCACCACGTCGCTGATGTTCCCGCCGCAGTAGCAGATATACACCCCGAGGCGCGGCGCCTCTTTCGGGAGACGCGCGAAGGTTGCTGGCGTTTCTGGTTTCGGCTTCTTCTCAGGCATGGATCGCTTCCTTCTCGCCCATAGAGATGGACCGTCCTGCATATGTCTTGGCCTCGCCATCGTGCCTTTCGAGATAGGCGGCGGCCTCGGCTGCCGCGGCGCCTGCCATGACGATGCTGTCAACGATGTCCATCGGTCCGGTGGCCGTGCCGGCAGCGAAGACGCCAGGCTGGGCCGTCATAGGGGGCGCGATGTTCGGACAGGCCGCTTCGACGAAACCGTCCTCGGCGATCGGAACGCCGTAGAGCGGGCGCGGATCATACGCCGGGAGCATCCCCACCGAGAGCACGACCAGGTCGTGTTTGCGCTCCTCGACTCTGGAGGCCTCTTCCATGATCTCCACACGCACGATGGGGTTCCGGTATTCATCTTCGGTGATCCTGCCGACCTTGGCCTTCACGAACTCAATGCCCATCGCCCTGGCATTCTGATAGAACTGCTCGTAACCCTTGCCGAAGGTGCGAATGTCCATGTAGTAGATCGTGATGTCGGCCATCGGCAGCGCGCCGGAGAGGAGCATGGCCTGTTTAATGGCGTACATGCAGCAGACACGTGAACAGTAAGAGACGCCCAGGGTCTCATCGCGCGAGCCGGCGCATTGGACATAGGCGATCGAATCAGGCTCCTTGCCGTCTGAGGGGCGCAGTACGTGCAGGTAGGGGCCTGTCGGCGCCAGCAGGCGCTCCATCATCAGGCCGTCGATCACGTTGGAGAGCTTCCCGGCGCCGTATTCGGCCTTGGCGTCGCGCGGCGTGGTCTCATAGCCCGTCGCCAGGACGATGGCGCGCGCTTCGATCACCAGGTCTTGGGGCCCTTGTGTGAAGTCGATCGCGTCGACGGGACAGGCCTTCTCGCATTTGCCACAGAGGAGGCAGTGGTCGATGTCGAGCACCGCCTTCTGCGGAACGGCTGTGGAGAAAGGTACGCGGATGGCACGATGGGCGCTGAGGCCCATTTGGAATGGGTCTGGCAGGTCGATCGGACAGGCGTACTCACACTGCCGGCAACCCGTGCACAGTCCTGTGTCGACGTAGCGCGGCTTCTCCACGCAATGGACCAGGTAGCTCCCACCGTTCGGTTCGATGGTCTTCACCTCCGTATAGGTGAAGAGATGGATGTTCTCGTGGTGTGCGACGGCCGACATCTTCGGCGTGGTGATGCAGCTGCAGCAGTCCAATGTCGGGAATACTTTGCTCAAGGCGATCATCTTCCCGCCGATGCTGGGCTCGCGCTCGACCAGTGCGACGTGGTATCCCTGATCTGCCAGGTCCAGTGAGGCCTGCATGCCCGCGATCCCGCCACCCACGACGAGCGCATCCACGCGAAGTCGTTCTTCTGCCATAGCGTGATGACCTTCCTCTACATCGAGCCCGTCTCCCGGCTGCGGCGCCTGGTGGGCTTAACCGATTTGGCGCAACGCAGGCCTCCACAGCTGAAGGCGGGCCGGTGGACTACGCCGGCTGGGGCTCGGGTTCAGGCGCCGGAGACGCGGAGAGCTCAGCCGAAACGGGACCGATTTCCTCCAGCAGGGCCTCCATCCGGTGGATCTCCCGCAGGAAGGCGGCTGTGCAGACCGTGCAGATCGCCACCAGCCGCAGCCGGCGTGTATCTATGCCGCGTTCCTTCATGAGTGCGTAGGCGTGGTTGATGATCTCGGCCGTTTTCTCGGCGCTGCCCTTGAAGGGACTGTCCGTGCCGCTGAACATGACCAGGATGGCGTCGATGCCCTGTTCGAATGAGTTTAGATAGAAGCTCTCCGGGAATATGGCGGCCGATATCACCGGAAGGATGTAGGTGTTCGATGGGTAGTCCGTGTGCAGCTGCCCCACCGAATCGGCCCCGCGGTATCCGCCGGAGAGGGAGGCCAGGATCAGGACCTTGGTCTGTGGAGGCTTTCTTTCCGATCCCATCCGATGCACTCCTACTTCATGCGCCGCAGGAAGAGCCGGTCATAGCCCTCGCTTTCGATCACACCCAAAAACTCGTGCCCCACCTTCGCCGCCCAGCGCGGGATGTCGTTCTTGGTGTTGGGATCGCCGGACCAGACTTCGAGCACCTCGCCCACGGCGATCGTGCCGATGCCCTTCTTGGCCTCGAGCAGCGGGCCCGGGCAGGCGCTGCCGCGCGCGTCCACGACCTTTGCGACCTGGATGGTGGAAAGATCGATTCCTGTCATGGCGAATTCTCCTTCAGTCTTAGTGACCATTCATCTGCAGGTGACCGATGCCGAAAGGAAATCCATCCTTTCCTGCTGGATGGGGAACCGGCTGCCGAGCTTCATGGTGGAATCTTCCGTGCAGATGCCCTCGGCGATTGCCTCAAAAGACATGCGACGGGGCTGCGCCGGCTGATGCGGTAGCGCACCGTTTGACCCTCGCGCTTTGACGAGACAATCTGCCTGTCCTTCATCAGGCGCAGATGGTGGGAAGTGTTGGCCACCGTCGCGCCGATGGCCGTCGAAATCTCACTCACCGACATCTCTCTT